>JAVVFG010000057.1:0-15632 GCA_032260445.1 Anaerolineae bacterium
CGAACCCACCGCCGCTCGCTCGGCGCGACCGGCCACTGATTTTGAAGACCAGGGCGCCCACCAGGACACAACCACTCCCCTTGTCAGACCAACCAATCTTAGCCGAAATCAGGAGTGGCGACAACAGAGATGAAGGGTTCGCTCATGGTGTGAAGACGCGCGAGGCGTTATCCCGCCTGCGGCAGCACGAGGTGGAAGGTGCTGCCTTTACCCAGCTTGCTGTCGCACCAGATGGCGCCGCCGTGCAAGGCGACAATGCCTTTTGCCAGAGCGAGGCCGAGGCCCCCACCCGGCGTTTGGCGGATCTCAGGCGAGCTGGAACGGAAGAATGTGGTGAACAGCCGTGCCTGGTCTTCCGCAGAAATACCGTAGCCATGGTCCTGGACGGCACAGTGAATGACCGGCTCCGCCGGCAGGTCGCCGTCCGTGGGTCGCACGCCGTCCGGAACCTGGTCGCGCACGGTCAGCGTGACGCGGCTGCCGGGTGGCGAGTAGGCACAGGCGTTCGCCAGAAGGTTGGTCAGGATCTGCACCAGACGGAAATCGTCGCCGCGCACTGGCGGCAGCGCTGTGGGGACGTCAAGTTCGAGACGCGTCCCTTTTTCCTCGTACTCGTCTCGCACGTCGCGCACGGCTTCTTCGATGATCGCCCCAAACGCTCGCGGCTCGATGAACACGTCGAGCCGCCCGGCTTCCAGCCGGGTGATGTCCGCCAGGTTCTGGATGTAGGCTGTGGAGCGCGTCACGTTGCGCTTGATCGACGCCAGGAACTTGCGTTGCTTGGGCGTTATCTCCCCGGTCATGCCGGAGTAGATCAGCTCGCTGTACCCCTGGATCGCTGCCAGCGGCGTCTTCAGTTCGTGCGCGATCTTGGAGACAAAGAAGAGCCGGCCCTCATTCACTTGTGCCAGCTCGCGATAGAGCAGTGCATTGCCCACGGCAGCGCTGGCATGGCGCACCAGCCGCCGCGCACTGGCCACATCGGCCTCGTCAAAGGCCGCCCCGCTGCGCGCCAGCACCACGCCGCCGGCGTCGCGCTGTTGGAAGCGAAGCGGAATTGCCAGGTAAGCGGTGCTCGCTGTGTCCTGCGCGTCGCCGCGGGGCTGCGCAGCGCCGCCCGGCGCCAGTAGATCTTGTATCGTCTGTCCGTCGAGCGCCGCCAAGACCGCCGTATCGCCGCGTTTCACCTGCAAGGACAGGTCACGCGCCGCATCTTCTAGCAGAACGATGGCGGCGTCGCCAGCGACGCGCCGCAGGCAGTAGTCAAGGAGCACACTGGCTACGATATCCAGTTCGAGAGATGCTCCCAGGTCGCGATCCATCTCCGCCAGCATGGCAAGCTCTGCTCTGAGATGTTCCACAGCCGCCCCTTCGCTGACCTCGTCCATGTCCCCTCGATTTACGGCCGACCGCGCACTGGCGCCAGAAGCAGCTCATCGTCAATCAGATGGCCGTCTTCGGCAACAATATTGTGACGTTCGCCGCTCTCCACGTCAAGTAAGGTAAGCCGCACCTGGTAGGTTCCGCCCTCGAGCGCCGCCTCTGGCTGCAGTGACTGCTCGCTCACCTGGGTCTCCGCCGCGCCGGGGTCCAGCGGCGCGCGGCTGCTCGCCCGCACGTTGCCCGCCCCGTCCATCAGCTCGAGCTGGATCGTGTAACCGCTCTCTGCCGGCTGCAGCCAGTGCCAGTACAAGGTGACCGCCAGCGGCGCGCTGCCCGCCACAAAACGGCGATCGTATTCGTAGCCAACCAGCCGCACTTCGTCTTCGAAATTCTGGTCGAGCGGGTTGGGATAGCTGGCCGCGCCAGGAAAAAGCTCCGTTGCCGGCAGGAGCTGTACGGCACCCAGCGGCAGGGCATTGCCCCACGCTTCGCCGTCGGGCCCGCTGATCCCCAACCGGTAGTCCGGGCCAGCCAAGCCAACAGAGAGGGTCGGGGTCGCCGGCGTGTAAGCAGTCTCTGGGATGTAGAGCCGGATGGAGTCGACGAAGCGGTCGCCCGGCCGCCAGAAGCCCGTAGGGAAGTTGCCGGTACCTGGATGCGTATCGCGCTGTGCCACGAGCACGCCATGTTCGTCGATGAGGTGCACAAACAGGATGAAGTTCCCCGGCGGCTGCGCGTTCACTTCCCAGTAGAGGTCGACGTCCAGCGTCCCGCCGGCGGGCACGGCCCCTGCGCTGAGCCGGTAGCCGCGCAGCGTTGCCAGACTGTCGAAGCGAACATCGACGGGGTTAGGGATGGGGGTGTCCTCAGCGAAGGAGGGCGGCGCCGCGTAGGCGGGCGCCAGATAGCCGAAGAGGGCGACGAGGGCCAGCGCGAGCATGGCCCCGTTGGTCGCCAGCGCGAGCACGGGCACGGCACGCTGCCCCCGGCCCCACACCGTGAGATAGCGGCTGAAACCATAAAAAGTGAGCAGGCCGAGCGCCGGCAGCGCCGGGAAGAAGAAACGTCCCATCGCTCCGGCCGGGCTGACGAGCATATAGTTGAAGAGCACGGCGAAGAAGAGGACGACGTCAAGAGCGAGAAGGCCAAGCAGCAGGGCCTGCTCTCGCCCGGTACGGCGAGCGGCAACGGGCACGAGCAAGCCGAGCAGGCCCACCGCCGTCACGACCCGCAGGCCCATGTAGATCGCTTCGGGCAGCGGGATCTGGCCGAAGCCAAAACGCCCCCATAATGTCGTCCATGCCAGCGGCAGTTCCTGCAGGGCAAGGGGCAGCGACTCTGCCGGATCGCGCGCGCCCCACAACTCTGTCACCATACGGAAGCCGGTCGGCTCGCCATAGAGGAACTGGTTGCGCACGAACCACCAGCCGGCGAGCAGCCCGGCCACCACTACGGTGATCACCCCAACCTGCAGCCACTGGCGCCATTGCCGGCGCTGCCAGGCAACGGCGGTGGCGCTGGCGGCAACCAGCAGCGCCGCGACTGCCAGATTGAACTTGCTCAGCAAGGCCAGACCGTAGAGGGTGCCAAAGATCAGCCCCCAGCGCGGCGCGAGGCCGGCCGGATCGCGCAGCAGGCGCACCGACGCATAGAGCACGGCGGCGCCGCCGAGCGCGGCGATGATGTCGTTGTTGATCGCGCCGGAGAGGTAGAGAAACATCGGGTTGAAGGCGACGAACGCGGCGCCGCCGGCAGCCAGCGCCCGCTGTTCCGGCCAGATTGCCCGGCCGGTGGCCCATGTCAGCGATACGACCCCGGCGCCCAGCATCACGTTCAGCGCCCGCAGCAAGTGTGCCGCCAGCGCTTCGCCGCCCCAGGGAAAGGCCTCCTCCGGCCCGTGGAGATACATATTCTTGTTATCGACGCCGACATCGGCGAAACGGAAGGCCCAGAACGGGTTGCCCGGGGGATTGGTACAGACATTGCGCCCGGTGTCGATCCAGCCAGTCAGCAGCGCGCCGATCATGTAATACAGCGGCGGGTGGTGGCTCTGCGAGCGGCACGCCTCTTCTCCCTGCACCGGCAGGGCGCGGTTGGCGACTAGATAGCGCACGTAGCGGTAGTGGCGCAGCTCGTCGGTGGCTTCGTGCAGCGGGTTAATCACGCTGTAGGCCAGGCCGAGCAGCACGAAAAGCAGCAGCAACAGCGTGATGTCCCAGTGGCGCCGGAGTCGTCCCATCGTGCCGGTTATTGTAGCAGACATCCAGAGCGAGAAGCATGCGAATAGGCCGTGCGGGCGGCGCCCGCCGCGCCTACAGGATTCTTGCCAATGCCCCGGCGACCGGGGGCAAGACCCAGGGCGAGGGTTCTGTCATTCGCGGGCTGAGCAGCTTCCTCGAGCAGTAAGCGTCACCACAAACCAGAGGGGGGGGCGCAACAGGCGCCCCCTCTCCTAATGCACGAAGTAGTCCATACAGGCTTCGTCTACGAGTTCCGGCGTCAGAACACGTGGTAATCCCTCGTATTCACAGATAGCGGCCACTATCTTGATGATGTCGCGCGGGTGAACGGCCTGCATCGCGCGCTGTGGCTTGCGGTACCAGTTCTGCAGCAGGTGCACGAAACTTGGCTGGTCGAAGGGGATGTCATGTTGCCGGCAGATGATTTGGAAGATCTGGTAGTAAAGCCTGTCATCCGGTGGCTCGACCTCGACCTTGATCTGGATGCGGCGCAGGAACGCGTCGTCGACGAGCTCAGCCGGGTCGAGGTTCGTCGAGAAGACGATCAGCTGGCGGAAGGGAATCTCGATGGTCTGCCCGGAGGTCAGGCGCAAGAAATCGACCCCGCTTTCCAGCGGTACGATCCAGCGGTTGAGCAGGTCCTGCGGCGGCATCTGCTGCCGGCCAAAGTCGTCGATGAGGAACATGCCTCCGTTTGCCTTCAGCTGTAACGGCGCTTCGTAAAACTTGGCAATCGGCTCAAAGCGCAGATCGAGCGCGTCCATTTTGAGCTCGCCGCCAACCATGACGGCAGGGCGGCGGAACTGGGCCCAGCGTTTGTCCACTTTCGGCCCACCCGGGCTCAACCGTGCCGTGCTCTGCTCCTCCTCCGCGGACGGTTCCACCTTCACGTGCACCAACGGGTCATAGATCTGGATGATCTGCCCACCCACGGTGATCGCGTAGGGCAGCCAGATCGGCTCCCCATCGCCCAGGAGACGGCCGATCGCCTCGGCGATCGTCGTCTTGCCGTTGCCGGGCGGCCCATAGAGGAAGAGAGAGCTGCCGGAGTTGAGCGCCGGGCCAATGCGCCGGTGGAACGTGTCGGGCAGCACGAGGTGGCGCAGGCCCATCTGCACGTCTTGGGGCACGACTCGGCGCCCCGTCTGTGACTGGTGCAGCAACGCGCGGCGGTAGTTCTCCAGAGACACGGGAGCCGGCCCCAAATACTGGCTCCGCTCCATCGCCTCGCGCGCCCGCCGCGTCCCCTCTTCCGTCAGCCGGTAGGTGTAGCTAAAGCGGCCCAGCGCTCCCGTGTTGGTGATCTCCACCATGTGCTCTTGCTTCATGCGCGCGAGGATGATATCGAGAGCCTGGGCGTGGACTTTGATTACGTCGCTGAAGCGGGCGACGCTGACGTCGCCTTCGCTGAACAAAAGGCGGTAGATGAGATCGACAACGATGCCGGGCGGGATGCCGAGCTGGTCCAGGTCACGGGCCGGCGACATGACAGCGCTCAATTCGGGATTGACATTCACGTGGTTCTTCCTTACCTGCGTACCGTTTTGTGACGCCATAATGGATCGCGGCCGCCTTTTTCCCCTCGCCCACAGTGGCTGATATGCTATAGGGTGACTGGCACGTTTGCACCGCGTGCCCACACTATAGCCAAGTCAGCGCCCTGGTGGAATAGGAATTCCGTCCAACAAAAAGGGCGCTGGTAACAGCGCCCTACCTAACTACCACCGCCTCCGCCGTTGTCAATGCCGGCGTTACTCCTCTTCTTCCACAGCGTCGTGGTTATTGCGCGCAAAACTCCCTTCGCGGAGCACGGCGACGGAGGCGACAGTATCGCCGTCGCGCAGGTCCATCACGGTGACGCCGCGCGAGTAGCGCCCCTGGCGGGAGACGTTGCCCACCAGCGTGCGCAGGATGATGCCGTTCGCCGAGATACAGGTTACCTCATCCTCGGGGCTGGCGACGCGGGCGCCGACAATCCGGCCGGTGCGCGACGTTAACGTCATCACCCGCACCCCTTTGCCATAGCGGCTCTGGCGGCGGAATTCGTCCAATGAGGTACGCTTGCCGAAACCGCCGTCGGTAACCAGGAGCAAATCCTGTCCCGGCACCACGACGTCGACACCGGTGACCATGTCGCCCTCGTCGAGGCGCATCGCCATCACGCCCGCCGCCGTCCGGCCCATCGGGCGCACGTCTTCTTCGGCAAAGCGAATGCCCTGGCCCTGTTCGCTGACGATGATCAGCTCTTCTTTGCCGCGCGTCATCTTTACCCAGCCGAGCTCGTCGTCGTCATCCAGGTTGATGGCGATAAGGCCGCTGGCACGTACATTGCGGAAAGCGCTGACCTCTACTCGTTTGATGCGCCCTTTGCGCGTGACCATGGTCAGGTACTCACCCTCGTCAAAATCCGGCACGACCAGCGCCACGGTGACCTTTTCATCGGGCATCAACGGCAATACGTTCATCAGGGACGTGCCCTTCGCCGTGCGGTCATATTCGGGGATCTGGTATGCTTTTTCCGCGTACACCTTCCCCTGGTCAGAGAAGTAGAGGATCGTGTCGAGGGTACTCGCCGCAAAGAGATGGTCAAGCTCATCTTCGTCGCGTGTACTCATGCCAATCAGACCCTTCCCACCACGCTGTTGCGTGCGGTAGGCATCCAGCAGCGTCCGCTTGATAAACCCGCGCTGCGTAATCGAGATCAGCACGTCTTCGTCCTGGATCATGTCCTCCATGTCGACGTCAGGATCCAGCTCGGGGGCGATGCGCGTGCGACGCTCGTCGCCGTACTCCTTCTTGAGATAGGCGAGGTCTTCTTGGATCAGGCCCAGGATCTGCCTGTGGTCGGCAAGGATGCTGCGCAGATAGGTCACACGCTCGCTGATCTCGCGGAACTCATCTTGGATGCGCTGCCGTTCCAGGGCGGCGAGGCGGCGCAGCTGCATGTCGAGAATCGCGTTCGCCTGCTCTTCTGTCAGGCCAAAACGCTCGGTCAGCTTGATACGGGCATCGTCGACGTCGTCGGCGTTGCGGATCGTCTCGATCACTGCGTCGAGATGGTCGAGCGCGATGAGCAGCCCCTCAAGGATGTGCTTGCGCCGCAGCGCCTTATCCAGCTCGAACTGCGTCCGGCGCGTGATGACCACCACGCGGTGATCGATGTAGACCTGCAGGGCACGCTTGAGGGAGAGCAGACGCGGCTCGCGGTCGATCAGCGCCAGCATCTGCACGCCAAACGTTGACTGCAGCTGCGTATGCTTGTAGAGCTGGTTTAGTACCTTCATCGGCTGGCAGCCGCGCTTGAGCTCGACGACGATCGAGATGCCGTTGCGGTCCGACTCGTCGCGGAGGTCGGCGATCTGGTCCAGCACCCCTTTGTTCGCCAGTTCGGCAATGCGCTCGATAAGCCCAGCCTTATTGACCTGGAAAGGGAGTTCCGTGATGTTGATTCGCTGCCGCTGCCCGGGTGCGGGCGCCTCTTCAACGGTGGCGACGCCGCGCATGACCACACGCCCCTTCCCGGTGGCATAGGCGCTCTTGATCCCTTCGACACCCACCGAAATGCCACCAGTGGGGAAGTCCGGCCCCTTCACAAACTTCATCAGATCGTCGAGGGTCACGTCGTCTTGGCTGTCCTGCCGGTCGATCAAATAGCTGATCGCGTCACAGAGCTCATTCAGATTGTGCGGCGGGATGTTCGTCGCCATCCCAACGGCAATCCCGGAGGCGCCATTGAGCAGGAGGTTAGGCAGGCGCGCCGGCAGCAGCTCCGGCTCCTCGAGACTATCGTCGAAGTTGGTGTTAAACTCGACCGTCTCTTTGTCCAGGTCCTCCAGCAGCTCCATGGCTATCGACGCCAGGCGCGCCTCCGTGTAGCGCATCGCCGCCGGGCTGTCGCCGTCGATGCTGCCGAAATTTCCCTGCCCGTCGACAAGCGGGTAACGCAGCGAGAACGTCTGCGCCATGCGTACCATGGCATCATAAACGGCCTGATCGCCGTGCGGATGGTACTTACCCAAGACCTCGCCGACGATACGCGCGCTCTTGCGGTGCGGCGTGTTGGGGCGGATGCCCATATCGTGCATAGCGTAGAGGATGCGCCGGTGCACCGGCTTTAAGCCATCGCGCGCGTCCGGTAGCGCCCGCGCCACGATGACGCTCATGGCATAGTCGAGATACGACTCGCGCATCTCTTTGTTGATATCGATCGTGCTGACGGTTCCGATGTCCAAGTTATCCTCCACAGCGCACAGAGCGTGGCGGCCGTCTGCGCTTCTGGGGCCAGTTCACGGTGTTGCGCCGGCAGATTCGGGCGTCGTCAAGGCGCATTCTGCAGCGGCAAGAAACCCCGCCTGAATCGTAAAGAAAAATTACCACCGCATGGTGGGTGGCAACCCAATGAATTATACCTCAATACCGCTCTGTGGACGAGGCGAAGACAGCCCTGGCGGGCCGTCGCTCACTCCAGTTTCACGTGCCGGCGGGCACGCTTTCAGCGACCCCCCACCGGCGCCAGCAGATGCAGCCGGACACCGTCTGCCAATAGCTCTCCCTCACCCGCCTCTTCCACCGCTTCCAGGGCGCGCGTCTTTACATAACCGAGGACAAAGACACCGTCAGGACCGCTCGCTGCCGAGGTAACCGTACCAGCGCTGCGGCCGTCCACCTCGATCTCGCTACCTGGCTCGACAGGTCCCTCGGCGCGCAAATGGACGAGCTTCTTCGCCAGCCGGCCGCGGCTCTCCATGCGCGCGATCACTTCTTGCCCGGTATAGCAGCCCTTGTTGAACGACACGTCGTCCCATAAACCGGTCTCCAGCGGGATGTAGTCGGCGCTGATTTCCCGGCCGAAGCGCGGCCGGCCGCTGGCGAGGCGCAGATACTCGAATGCCTCCGGCCCGGCGGGCACAACCCCGCTCTCGACAAGGGCCGCCCACACGCGCTCTTTGTCTGCCTCATCGCCCATCACGAAATAACCATCGCCAGCTACCGGATCGGTCCGGTGCAGGTAGGTCGTGGCGCCGTCCAGCTCCAGCTGTTGCCAGTGATGGAGCGGCAGATCGACGGTGTCGCCGAAGAGAGCGCGCAGCCGCTCCCGCGCGCCCGCGCCGTAGACCCCAAAAATGAACGTCTGCGCAGTCAAGTCCTCCACGTGGAAATCATCCTGGAAGAAGACGAAGCGCAGCAGGTAACGCGCGACGTTGTCCGCGTTGTCTTCGCCGGTCAGGGCATACACGGTGTCGCCGGTCGCATAGAGGATGAGCCGGTCGATGCTCCGGCCGATGTCCGTGGTGAGCACGGTCGCAGCGCCTGCCCCAGGCGCCAAATCCTTGACCGCCTGGGTGGACATGCGATGGATAAGGTCCAGCCGCGTCTCGCCGCTGAACTTAAGCATGCCCAGGTCGCTACGGTCGACGGCAATCGCACCGTCGCGTGCCGCGCTCACCGCCTCGTCAAACGCTTTAGTCTCCAGCGCCATTGCCACGCACCTCAATTTCATCCGGCGTTATCATGTCCGGGTTGTCAAGCGCCCACTGCTCGGCAAACGCCTCGATTGCCGGGAGATGGGCTGCCTCGTGCTCGAAGCTGTTCTCGGCGATGAGCTTCCAGAGCGGCTTCCCTTTGAGCGCCGGGTAGCGCTCTGGGTCTTCCAGGCCGCGCTCGCTGAATTCCTCCAGCCACTCTTCAAGCTGGCCCCGCACCCCCTGGAGATCGTCAAAAATACGATCGAGATCACGGCCTTTCATCTCAGCATACCGTGCCGCGTTGTACGCATCGCGGTCGGCCATGGCGCGCAGAAGCGCTCCCGGCGTTTTCCCTTGGTCAATCTTATTAAGCGCGGTGACTAGCTCCGCCTCCCAGTTCACAAAGTGCACCAACACGTCGGCGAGCGACCACGCTCCGACCGCATTCTCGGCAAGCAGCGCCTCGTCCGGCAGCGTTGCCAGCGACTCAAGCAGGCGCACGCGGACGTCATCTAGCTGTTCTTGTAGCGTAAACGCATCCATTGCCATTCTCCTTCTAAAGGCCGTCTGCTGGTAGAGCGCCTTCCTCGAGAACAAAACACGGGCGCCCTGCCCCGTCTTGCGGTCGGCGCGCCCGTGCAGCATCCCGAGCTAGAAGCACAACAACTTACCCGCCGGCCGCGGCAGCCCCTCGGATCGCCAGGGTGAGCCCAATCCCGATACCCAGAAACACGAGACCGGTGATCACCACCCAGATCATATTCCAGGAAACGGGCTGGTTTTCGTTGCCGCCGAGCGCCGCTCCCCGGCTGCGCACCACAACCAAGATGAGGAGCAACGCGAACACGACCAAGCCGATCGACCACGGGACGGCGGGATCAACCCACCGGCCGCTGGCCAGCTCAATGGGACCACTTGGATAGAGCGTGTCCGCCAGCGCAAATCCGAGCAGCAGCACGAAGAACAGGACGACGAGCGAAGTCGCGACGACGGACCAGCGCGGGTGCTGGTGCGCTGGCATGTCCGATGACGGCTGGCTTTGCGACCGCGCCCGTAGACGCTCTTGCTCGCGTCGCGCCAGCGCCGCGGCGCTCTCCTGGAACTCAGAATCTGACTTAACCTGGCGCACCTGCCGGTCCAGCACACGGACCAGAAGGCCAAGCACGATACCGGCACCGGCAATCAGGCCCACGAACAGCGCGGCCAGCACGACGAACACGAGCAGCGGGTGCACGCCGCCACTATCGTCGACCACGGCGTCAACACCGGGCAGCCCCGCCAGCCACGCTGGAAGGGGGATCGAGCCGCTTTCCTGCTCTACTTCGCCGCTCCGGCCGGCCAGACTAAGATCGAAATCCAGGTTAATGGAATCAACAATTGCCGGCCAGGCCACGCTGGCTACCGCACCAAAAACGAGCAAGCCAATGATGATGAGCCACGTTCGCCACGTCTCAAAGCTCTTCAAGCCTTATCCTCCTGAATTCAGCGGGCTTCTATCTGGGCAATTTTAGCACAACGTCGCGGAGCCGGGCAATCGGCCCAGGGCGCTGGGTGGAACGCTTCGCCTTGTCACAAGTTTGTGACATATGTCACTATCACAATGTGTCCCCTGTCTCTAATCCCTTTTCGCCCAAGGGCATAAACTTAGGGAGTATGGGAATGGGCGCAGTTGCGTGAACTATGCCTGTTCCACATCAATTGATAATCGTTGCGTTGGGTATAGCTAATATATTAGAATAACTAATGTGAGCCGGCCCGATCTATTAGCTGTCCTCGCGTCTGTTGCCAGACCGACCGGTGAAGAGGGGAAGTCTTCGAGGGAAGAATGGCGGACGTCCGGCCCTTCACCCGAGGAGGAATCTCAATGAAGCGCTCGTTTCTCGTGTTCCTGGGTTTTTTACTGCTACTGACCGCTGCCTGCCAGGAAGTGGGTGTTACGACCGGCCCGCCTGGCCCGCCCGGACCACAGGGGCCTCCGGGACCACAAGGTCCGGCCGGTGAGGTCGGCGTCCCTGGCCCACCCGGGGAGCCCGGCGCGAGCTTCGAAGTCGCCGGCTATGTCGGCAGTGACACATGCAGCCAATGCCACGGCGCGATTCACGAAGCGTTTAGCGAGAGCGGCCACCCGTACATCATGCAGCCTGTTGATGGCGCGGCGCCAGACCTACCCTTCACCAACATCTCGCAACCACCGGCCGGTATGAGCTGGGATGACATCAGCTATGTCATTGGCGGCTATAACTGGAAAGCTCTCTTCGTCGATACTGAAGGTTTCGTCGTCACCGGCGATGCCGATAGCACCACGCAGTTCAACATTAGCAATCAGCAGCTAGGCACGAGCAGCGGCTGGGCCGCCTACCACCCGGGCGAAGAAGTTCCTTACGATTGTGGCAGTTGCCATACGACCGGCTACAGCCCGCGCGGGCAGCAAGACAACCTGGAAGGGATGGTCGGCACCTTTGCCCTGCCGGGGGTGCAGTGTGAAGCCTGCCACGGACCAGGCAGCCTACACGTCAACGAGCCATTCTCCTGGCAGATGGAGATAGACCGCACTGCCGCGGCCTGCACCGACTGTCACGTGCGCCAGCCGCATGATGCGGCCGTCGCCGTCAGCGACGGCTTCATCCAACACCAGGACAGTTATGGCGATCTCTTCCAGAGCAAGCATCTCGTCCTGGATTGCGTCGAGTGTCACGACCCGCACACGGGCGTCGTCCAGCTGCGCCAACAGGGCGTCACCGCCGTCGAGACGCAGTGCGAAGACTGCCACTTCCAGGTCGCCCGCCATGGCACGAATGACGTGCATGCCGGTATCGCCCTGACCACCTGTACGACCTGCCATACGCCGCAACTGATCCAGAATGCAAGCGGCATAGCCGACCAGTTCAGGGCTGACGTCAGTACCCATGTCGTCGCCATCGATGCCAACCAGATCGAGCAGTTTGTCGAGACGGAGGACGGCGAGCTGACCGCCTACCCGCAGATCAGCCTGGACTTTGCCTGCCGCCAGTGCCATAACGAGAACGGATTTGGCCGTCCCAAGACCGACGAGCAACTCCTGGAAATCGCTCGTGATTATCACAGCCCAGCGCAGCCAGAACCGACAGCGGTACCCGAGTTAGAAGAAGAAACGGAAGAGGCCACGCCCTCTCCCTGACCTGTCGAGGAAGTGATGGGCAGAGGCGGGCCGGTAACCGGCTCTTCTCTGTTCTTGAAAGGAGTTGCAAGCTTTGCCATCCGCCAAGCATTTACATCGACCTTCCTGGACGCTGCTGTTCGCCGCCGCGCTGGTGTTTGTAGCCGCGCTGTTTCTATTGAGCATGGCGCCACGGGAAGCAGAAGCCGGTGCGCCGCCCGCATCCGAAGCGCAGGAGCAACCCCGCCAGACCGCCGGCAGCGAGAACTGTCTGCTCTGTCACGAGGACAACGACGCCGTCGTCGTCTTCCCCGACGGCAGCGAGCTCGGCGTGGCCGTGGCCGGCGGCGTGCTTGACAGCTCGGCGCACGGCATTCACGCGGACGAGCCGCTAGCCTGTACCTCCTGCCACTCGCCGTCGCGCTACCGTTTCCCGCATCCGCCGCCCGAGGGCGAGTCGGTGCGCGAGTATGAACTGATCCAGGCCCAGCGTTGCGAGCGCTGCCACGTCGACCCGCATATCACCAGCCATCCGGGACTGGACTCCGACACACCCGTTGTCTGCACCGACTGTCATGGGGCGCACGATGTGGCGACCGTAGAAGCGTGGGAAGCTGGCGAACCGGTCGTCAACTGTGTTGAGTGCCATGTCGACGCCGGTGTCGAGTTCAATCACCGCCTCGACCTGCGCCACGTCATCGACGAAGGGCTGTTTGCCGAGGAGCCGGACAACGACTACTGCCTCTCCTGCCACTCGCTCCCCAACAAGACGATCACGTTGGAGAGTGGCGAGACCCTGCCCGTGACGATTGACGAAGCGCGCTTCCACGACTCCGTACATGGCACGGACAACGAGTGGCAGCTCCTGCAATGCGTCGATTGCCACGAGGGGTACGTCTATCCGCACGAGCTGGTTGTAGCTGAAACCCTGCGCGAGTACCGGCTGCAGAACTACACCATCTGCGCCGAGTGCCATGAAGACAAGTACGAGGCCACGCTCGACGACGTGCACGGCGACGCTCTCGCCGAGGGGAATGAAGACGCAGCGGTGTGTACCGATTGCCACGGCGCCCATTACGTCGAGGAGCCAGATGAGCCGCGCTCTCGGATTTCAATCACCTGCGGCCAATGCCACGGCACGATCTTCGAGGAGTATGCTGAAAGCGTGCATGGCGCGGCTCTACTCGAAGAAAGCAATCCCGATGTCGCCACCTGCGTCGACTGCCACGGCGTCCACAACATCACCGATCCAAACTTGGCTGCCTTCCGCAATCGCTCGCCAGAGCTATGTGCCGCCTGCCACGCTGACGCCGAACTGATGGCCGAATACGACATCTCCACCGACGTCTTCGATACGTACGTCGACGATTTCCACGGCACGACGGCGACCCTGTTTAATGTGCAGGATCCCGATGCGCCGACGAACACCGCCGTCTGTTTCGACTGCCACGGCGTGCACGATATCCGCGATCCGCAAGATCCGGACTCTGGCATCAAAGCCAACTTGCTCGAAACGTGCCGCCAGTGCCATCCTGATGCCACCACTAACTTCCCCGATTCCTGGACTAGCCACTACCAGCCATCCCTGGAGCACTATCCCCTGGTGTTCCTCGTGAACTGGTTCTACAAGCTCATCATCCCGGCGACCGTGGGTGGTCTGGGCTTTGTTGTGTTAACTGACGTTTATCGCCGGCTGCGGCACCGGCGTGACCACGAAGGAGATGATCGTGACGACTGACGCGCCTCCCGCGAAACAGAAAGTCTACCCGCGCTTCCGCCTGGGTGCGCGCATCGAGCACTTCATCACGATGACTAGCTTTACGATCCTGGCGATCACCGGGCTGCCGCAGATGTTCTCGCTGACCTCGCCCATCGCCCGGGGCATGATCGAGTTGATGGGCGGTATCCAGCAGGTGCGCGTTATCCACCGCTATGCCGCCTTCGCGCTTGTTGCCGGCTCCGTTTACCATCTTTTCACGTCGCTCTACCGCCTCTACGTCAAGCGCGAGCGACCGCGGATGATGCCGGTGAAGAAGGATCTCTTCGATGCCATCAACCTGGTTCGCTACAACCTCGGGCTGACTGACGCGCATCCCAAGATGCCCAAGTTCAATTTCGGCGAGAAGTTTGAATACTGGGCGCTTGTCTGGGGCACGGCGGTGATGACTATCACCGGCTTCATGCTTTGGAATCCGATCGCCACGACCAATCTACTGCCGGGTTCAATCATCCCCGCCGCGCTCGCCGCACACGGTGGTGAGGCCCTGCTCGCCGTGCTGGCGATCGTCATCTGGCATATGTACAACGTACACATTAAGACCTTTAATCCGAGCATGTTTACGGGTTGGTTGCCGCATGATCAGATGGAAGAAGAACACGCGTTGGAGCTCGAGCGGCTGGTGGGAGGGGGCGAAGCGTGGCCCACGCCGCCGCCAGCCGAGCTGGCAAGGCGACGGCGCAACTATGCCATCGTCAGTGTCATTGCCGGCGCTCTCGTCTTAACTGCCTTAATCTGGCTCTTCACCTTCGAAGAGACTGCCGTCGAGTTTGTCCCCGTGGTAACGCGTGAAGTTTTCTCGCCGTTAAGTGCAACGCCCGTACCCTGATACGCAACGGATTGAACGACGGATGGAGGGGTAAGTGTATGGAATAACAAAAACAAAATGTGCGCTCAATCCAGACTACAACGCCGACATTATCGTACAAGGAGAACGATGAATATGTCCCCAAAGAAAATCACATTGCTGATCCTGGGGATCCTGCTACTGGTCTTAGTCCTGGCCTCGTGTCAGGACGCTGAGCCAGTGGAGGTAACCCGCCTCGTCGAGGTGGTTCAAGAGGTCGCAGCCGAGCCCGAAACGATCGAGGTGGAAGTCACCCGTATCGTCGAGGTACTGCAGGAAGTGGAGCCCGAGCCGGGCGTCGAGGCGGTGGCAGCACTGCCCGTCGTCGCCGAGTGGGCCAACTCGCCGCACGCCGACGCCTCGGCCGAGGCTTTTGTCCACTGGGACGAGGATGATCCGGCAGAGGTCCCGCAATCGTGCGCCAAGTGCCATAGCACACCCGGCTACATCGACTACCTCGGAGGCGATGGCAGTGAGCCCGGTGTGGTCGATGCCGCAGCACCGATTGGCACTGTCGTTAGTTGCGCGGCCTGCCACGATGACGCTGCTCAGGCACACGACACCGTCACCTTCCCCTCTGGCGCTACCATCAGCGGTCTCGAAGCCGAAGCGCGCTGCATGGAATGCCATCAGGGACGTTCCTCGAAAGTCCGGGTCGACGCCGCGATCACCGATCGCGGTGCTGACGATGCCGATGCCGTTAACGAAGAGCTCGGCTTCATCAACATTCACTACTATGCCGCTGCCGCGACGCAGTACGGCACCCTCGTCCAGGGTGGCTACG
>JAVVFG010000058.1:0-15622 GCA_032260445.1 Anaerolineae bacterium
CGATCGATCAGGTGAAGCTGTACGGCGACCAGGTGCTGTGGTCAGTCGATTTGCCACTGCCGGAAGGCGAGGCGCCGGAGGTGGCCGTGCGCAACGTGCGTGCGCTGGCGGCGCGCGCCGTGGCCACGGCGCTGGGGCTGCCGCCGGGGCCGGTGCACCTCAACGCGCCGTTCCGCAAGCCGTTTGAGCCGCTGGCGGCTGAGCCAGAAGAGCCGGCGCCAGAGCCGGAACGCGCGCCGGGCCTGGTGGTAACGCGTGGGCAGCTGCTGCCGACACCAGCGCAGGTGACGCTGCTGGCGCAGATGCTCAGCGATCACCCGCGCGGGATCATCGTCGCCGGGCCACGCCACGAGCGCGACGATGGTTTTGGCGAGGCGCTGGCGCGGTTGGCCCGTTTTGCCGGCTACCCAATCTTTGCCGATCCGCTGTCGGGCGTGCGCTTCGGCTCGTGGGTCGCCGATACGGCGGTGCTCGGTGGGTACGATACCTATCTCATGGAAGATGGGCCGGGCTGGGCCGAGCCGCAGCTCGTGCTGCGCTTCGGCGCGCTGCCGACGTCGCGCTGGCTCAACGACTATCTGGCGCGGATCCGGCCGGCGCACCGCGTCCACGTGCGCGCAAGCGGCGTCTGGGCTGACGATCACCACTCTACCACGTTGTTTTTGCAGGCAGACGAGACCGCGACGTGTGCGGCGCTGCAGGCAGAGCTGGCGAGCCGGCGCCGGGCGCTCGGCTGGGGCGTGCAGCTGCAGGCGACAGAGAGCATCTACTGGCAGGTGATGCGCCGGGCCCTGGCAGACGATGCCTTTGACGGTGCTTTCGTCACCGAGCTTTTCCGCCTGCTGCCGGCGCACAGCCGCCTTTTTGTGGGCAACAGCCTGCCCATCCGCCATGTAGACCAATTCGCCCGGCCGCGGGTGCGACCGTTGCATCTCTACGGCAACCGTGGTGCCAGCGGCATTGACGGCAACGTGAGCACGGCGCTGGGCATCGCCGCGGCGACCGGTGACCCGGTTGTGCTGCTCGCCGGTGACATCACCTTTTACCATGACATGAACGGGCTGCTGGCGGCAAAACAGCACGAGCTGAAGCTCGTCGCGGTGGTGCTCAACAACGATGGCGGCGGCATCTTCCGCCGGCTGCCGGTGGCGCGCATCGAGCCGCCTTTTACCGAGTTGTTCGTGACGCCGCACGGGCTCGATTTTGAGCCGGCGGCGACGCTCTATGGGCTGGGCTACAGCCGGGTGACAGAGCAGGCTGCCTTCCGTGAGGCACTGCGCAGCGCCCTCGACGAGCCGGGTTCGCACCTGATCGAAGTGCGCACCGACAGCCGCGCCGACCACGAGCGGCGCCAGGAGCTAATCGCGTCGGTGCTCGCCGAAGTCCGCGGAAGACGGTAAGGTGAACGTGCCTGCAGAAAAGTGGCAAACTTGGCCATCTTGGCCACCTTGGCCATGTTGACATGGCCATGCCGGTGCTGTACGTGCAGGTTTCAAAGCCGCCCTTGCCATGACACTAGCTGATTGCCTGGTTTGATGCTGACTCTAGCCATGAGCGGTAGGGCGGGTTTGCAGCCCGCCGTCAGGCTGCAAACCTGACCTACCATACTTGACTCTAACGTTACCTGAAGGAGACTCGTTGTGACCGATTGGAAAGTTGCAGAAGACTATGAAGACATCACCTATCACAAGGCAGATGGCATGGCCCGGATTGCCTTTGACCGGCCGGAGGTGCGCAACGCGTTCCGGCCGAAGACGATTGACGAGATGACCGCGGCATTCCGCGATGCGTGGATGGACCCAGATGTCGGCGTCGTGCTGCTTACTGGCAACGGGCCGTCGCCGAAAGATGGCGTCTACGCCTTCTGCGCGGGCGGCGACCAGCGGATCCGCGGCGAGGCAGGCTACGTGGATGAAAGCGGCATGGCGCGCCTCAATGTGCTCGAGCTGCAGCGGGTGATCCGCACGATGCCCAAGCCGGTCATTGCCCTGGTGGCGGGCTATGCCATTGGCGGCGGACACGTGTTGCACGTCGTCTGTGACCTGACGATTGCCGCGGACAACGCCATTTTCGGGCAAACGGGCCCGATTGTCGGCAGTTTTGATGGCGGTTATGGCGCCAGCTACCTGGCAAGCATCGTCGGGCAGAAGAAGGCGCGCGAGATCTGGTATTTGTGCCGCCAGTACAACGCCGAGGAGGCGCTGCAGATGGGGCTCGTTAATAAGGTCGTGCCCGTCGAGGAGCTGGAGGCCGAGGGCGTTGACTGGGCCCAGGAAATCCTGGCGAAAAGCCCCATCGCCATCCGCTTCCTCAAGGCCGGCTTCAACGCCGACCTCGATGGTCAGACCGGCCTGCAAGTGCTCGCCGGTGACGCTACCATGCTCTTCTACATGACCGAGGAAGGTCAGGAAGGGCGCAACGCCTTCAATGAAAAGCGCGAGCCGGACTTCAGCAAGTTCCCGCGCCGTCCCTGATGGAAAACTGGCTGGTCGCCCGTGCGCGGGCCACGCCAGAGCGGCTGGCGCTGCGCCATGAGGGCGCCGCCTGGAACTACGCGGCGCTGGCGCGGCTGGTCGAGCGACTTGCCGGCGGGTTGGCAGCCGCGGGCGTCGCGCCCGGCGCACATGTGGGGACCTTGCTGCCCAACGGCGTGCTCTTTGCGGCCGTGGTCCATGCCCTGGCGCGGCTGGGCGCGGTGCTCGTGCCGCTGAACACCCGGCTGACACCGGGCGAGTTGGCCTGGCAGGTGGAAGCGGCGAGCGTGCGCCTGCTGCTCTATGGGGAGGAGATAGAAGCGGCGGCAGCCGAGGTAGCTTCGATCACCGGCGTGGCGCGGCGGGCCGCGGCGGGGTTGCCGGCCTGCGCGCCGGTGCCGCCGCCCATACCGCTGGCGCTGGACGACGTGCAGGCGATCGTCTTTACCAGCGGCACGAGCGGGCGGCCGAAGGGGGCGATGCTCACCTATGGCAACCATTTCTGGAGCGCGACGGCGTCCGCTTACCACCTCGGGGTGCTGCCGGACGATCGCTGGTTGAGTGTCCTGCCACTGTACCATGTGGGCGGGCTGGCGGTCCTTTTCCGTAGCTGTCTCTACGGGACGGCAGCAGTGCTGCAGAAAGGGTTCGACCTTGGGGCGGTGAGCCGCAGCCTGGACGAAGAGCAGATTACGATCGTCTCGCTGGTGCCGACGATGCTGTACCGGCTGCTGCCGGTGCGGGTGTCGTGGCCGGCGCGGCTGCGGCTGGTGCTGCTCGGTGGCGCCGCACCAGGGCAGGCGCTGCTGGAGCAGGCGACGGCAGCGGGCGTGCCCGTGGCGACGACCTACGGGCTGACAGAGGCGTCGTCACAGGTGGCGACGATGCTGCCCGACGGCGTGCGGCGCAAACCGGGCAGCGTGGGCCGGCCGCTGCTCTTCAGCGAGGTGCGTATCGTCGACGAAGGCGGAGAGCCGCTGGCGCCGGGGCAATATGGCGAGGTGGTCGTGCGCGGGCCGGCGGTGATGGCCGGCTACTACGGCGAGCCGGAAGCAACGGCGCATACGCTGCGGGAGGGGTGGCTACACACGGGCGACATTGGCTACCTGGACGACGACGGCGATCTGTGGCTGGTGCAGCGGCGCAGTGACGTAATTGTCAGCGGCGGCGAGAACGTCTACCCGGCGGAGGTGGAGGCAGTGCTGCACCAGCATCCGGCGGTGGCCGCGGCAGCGGTGGTGGGACTGCCCGACGCGGAGTGGGGCGAGCGGGTGGGGGCGCTAGTGGTTCCGGCAGCGGGCGTGCGGCTGGAAGCTGAGCCACTGCTCCGCTTTCTGCGCGAGCGGCTGGCTGGCTATAAGCTGCCGCGCACGATCCGGTTCGTGGCGGCGCTGCCGCAGACGGCGTCGGGAAAGATCGCGCGGGCGGCGGTGCGCGAGATGTTGTTGGCAGGCGGGGATGAGCTGGCATGAGGGCATAGGATCATGGTTACGAACCTGCATCCGCCGAACGCCGTGCTGTGCTTCTTCCTGGAGCTGGTTGGCCATTACCCCCTGGCCAACCGGCGGGTCGCGTGGATGCTGCAGCGATGACGGAAGGCTCCGAGCTCTGGGAGTGGGGGCAAGGGGTCAGGCGCGTTGCCTTGGGCGACGCCACGTACGGCTATGTGGAGCAAGGGGAAGGGGAGGCGCTGCTCCTGTTGCATGGCTTTACGGGAAGCAGCGCGTCGTGGCAGCGGGTGCTGCCGGAGCTGGCGGAGCAGTACCGGGTGATCGCTGTCGATTTGCTGGGGCACGGGGTTAGCGATGCGCCATCCGATGCGGCGCGCTACAGGATGGTGCCGGTGGCAGCCGATATCGCTGCGTTGTTAGACCACCTGGAAGTGGCACGGGCGCATCTGCTGGGCTACTCGATGGGCGGGCGGCTGGCGCTCTACCTGGCATTGCTGCTGCCGGCGCGCTGGCGCTCCCTGATCCTCGAAAGCAGCTCGCCAGGGCTGGCGACGCCGGAGGAGCGGGCCGAACGGGCGGCGCGTGACGAGGAGCTGGCCGCCTTCATCGAAGCAGAGGGCATCGAGCCGTTTGTCGACGATTGGGAGCAGCTGCCGCTCTTTGCCAGCCAGCAGTCGTTACCAGCGGCGATACAGGCCAAGCAGCGGCGGATGCGGCTGCGGAACCGGCCGGCCGGGTTGGCTGGCAGCCTGCGCGGTATGGGCACGGGCGTGCAGCCGTCGTTATGGGCGCGGCTGGGCGAGCTGGCGCTACCGACACTGTTGCTCGCCGGGGCACTGGACGAGAAGTTCGTAGGGATTGCACAGAAGATGGCGCGGGTGATTCCGGGGGCGACGCTGGCGATGGTGCCGGACGCCGGACACACGATCCATCTGGAGCAGACGGAGACGTGGCTCAGGGTGGTCACCGGCTGGTTGGGGGAACGGGAAAGCAGTTAGGGTGATATGCCGGATCCGCATTCATCCGGCGGTCTGGGCCAGGGCTTAACGGGAAGCGATCAGTCGAGGATGGTCATGCCGCTCACGGCATAGCTGACCCAGCGATCGTGGCTGTCGTCGTAGTCGAGGCTTACTTCGATGGGGTAGCCGTACCGTTGGTTGTAGCGGCTGTGGGTGATCGTCGCGCCGCGGTCGAGCTCGGCCTCAACCTGGGCAAAGAGCCAATCGACGGTGTAGGCTGTGGGGTCTTCAGGGAGCGGGGTGCTGGCGCCTTCGGCCACGCGCGGGTAGCTTGCCTTACCATCTTCGACGGCGACGGTCAGGGTGGGTGCGCTGCCGAAGCGGTTGATCGTGAGAGTATAACGATAGCGCGACGGCTGCTGCTCGGCCCAGCGGGTGGCGCTGGCCTCTAACTCGGCCGGGGGGTCATGAGTCAGGGTCAGCGCAACGGTGAGAAAGATGACAATGAGCCAGAGACTGGCAACAAAAAGGCGCCGGTGAACGTGCAAACGTGAGTTAGCCATGTAAGCGTCCTTCGGGAGCTACTGATCGGGTAAAAGTCTAAATGTCCGGCCCATTGTACCACAAATCCGCGCTTAATGTGACGTTTTTCACAAGATTGGGAGGGTTGAAAATCGTCAGGCAGGTTATACTGCGGCGAAGGGCAGCGCATGAGAATCAGGAGATGGTTATGGGGCCGGATGATGCCACGTTGCGATTCCTCCGCTTGCTGGGCAAGCAATATCCAACAGCGCACGCGGCGGCGACGGAAATCATCAACTTGACGGCGAGCCTGCATCGGCCGAAGGGCACGGAGCATTTCGTTTCCGATATCCATGGGGAATACGAGGCATTCTTGCACGTGCTGCGCAACGGCTCTGGCTCGATCACGCGTAAGATTGAGGAGCATTTTGGGGAGGAGCTGGCGGCAGAGCAGCGACGCGAGCTGGCCACGCTGGTTTACTACCCGGAGCGGAAGCTGCCGCTGGTGGTCAAGGAGCGCGACGAAGAGCTGACGTCGTGGTATTGGCACACCCTGTACCGGCTGATCAAGCTGTGCCGGGTGGTTGCCTCGAAGTATGCACGGGCCGAGGTGCGGGCGGCGCTTCCCGCCGACTTCGCGATGGTCATTGACGAGCTGCTGCACGAACAGGAGAGCCTCAGTAACCGCCAGGCCTATTATGACGCGATCCTAGAAAGTATCGTGGAGACGGGGCGCGCTGGCGCGTTCATCACGGCGCTGGCGCACCTGATCCAGCGGCTGGCAATTGCCCACCTGCACGTGATCGGCGACGTGTACGACCGTGGGCCAGGGGCGCATATCATCATGGACCGGCTGATGGACTATCATTCGCTCGATTTTCAGTGGGGCAACCACGACATCGTGTGGATGGGCGCGGCAGCGGGTAGCGCCGCCTGTATGGCGAACGTGCTGCGCATCTCGCTGCGCTATGCCAATATGGAAACATTGGAAGACGGGTACGGCATCAGTCTCTTGCCCCTGGCAACGTTCGCCATGCAGGAGTATGGGGACGATCCGTGCACACAGTTTGCCGCCCGGCTCAGTGATCCGGACGTCTACACGGAAGGCGAGAAACGGCTGCTGGCGCAGATGCAGAAAGCGATTGCCATTATCGAGCTGAAGCTGGAGGGCCAGCTGGTGCGGCGGCGCCCGGAATATGAGATGGCCGACCGGCTGCTGCTGGACAAGATCGACTACGCGGCGGGAACGGTGCGCCTGAATGGCAGGGAGTATGCGCTTAACGATACGAACCTGCCGACGATTGACCCTGCGGCGCCCTATACGCTGAGCGCCGAGGAGCAATTGGTGGTGGAGAAGTTGCAGCTGGCCTTTGCCCATAGCGAGAAGCTGCAGCGCCACGTGCGCTTCCTCCTGGCCCGCGGCGGGATGTACCTGGTCTATAACGGCAATCTGCTCTTTCACGGCTGCATGATTATGAAGCCCGATGGCACCTTTAAGACTATTTCGGTAACGGGCGAGCCGCTGTCGGGGCGGGCGTTTATGGACCGTGCTGAACAGCTAGTGCGCCAGGGTTACTTTGCCACGGACCCGGCACGGAAGCAGGCGGGTCTGGATATGATGTGGTATCTGTGGAGCGGCGCGGACTCGCCCCTATTTGGCAAGGACAAGATGGCGACCTTTGAGCGCTACTTTGTGGCCGACAAGGCGACGCATGAGGAATCGAAGGATCCTTACTACCGGCTGCGCGACGAGGAAGCCGTGGCCCAGCGCATCCTGGCGGAGTACGGGCTCGATCCGCAGCGCGGACACATTATCAACGGGCATGTGCCGGTACGGGTGAAGAAGGGGGAGAGCCCGGTGAAGGCAAACGGACGGCTGCTGGTGATCGACGGCGGCTTCTCGCGCGCTTATCAGGCACAGACAGGGATTGCCGGCTATACGCTGATCTTCAACTCGTACGGCCTGTTGTTGGCCTCGCATCTCGGCTTTGAGGCGACGGAAGAGGCGATCAGTGCGGGGCGCGAGCTGCACACTAATACGGAAATCCTGGAGCGAACCGGGCAGCGGCTGTTCGTGCGCGATACCGATCGGGGGCGGGCGATCCAGGTGCAGATCGCGGAGCTGCAGGAACTGCTGGCAGCGTATCGCAGCGGGGTGCTGAAGGAAGGGGTGTGAACCAAGGCGGTCCTGCATCCGGGCCGGAGCTCCCGGCAGTGGTGCCCTGGCGGTGGGATCCTAGCATTCGCGCCCAAGCGCCGGTTTCTCTACAATGGTAAGCGCCAGGGACAGGAGAGAGTTGTGCCGAGACGAAGTAAAGCAGAATTCGCAGTAATTGGCCTGGGCCGTTTTGGCAGCAGCCTGGCCCTTGCGCTGGTTGAAGCCGGGCATAGCGTGTTAGGGATAGACGAGGACGCGGTGTTGGTGCAGCGCATCTCGAATGAGCTCACGCACAGCGCGATCCTGGACGCAACAGACGAAGATGCCTTACGCGAGGTCGAGATCACGGCGTTTGACACGGTCATCGTGGCCATAGGCGCGGATTTCGAGAGCAACCTGCTGGCGACGGTAGCCCTGAAAAGCCTAGGGGTGCCGCACGTGATCAGCAAAGCGGTGACGCGACGGCAACGCGAAATCTTACTGCGGGTGGGAGCCAACCAGGTTGTACAGCCGGAATATGATGCGGGGCGGCGGCTGGCGGAGGAGCTAGACGCGCCGGCCGTGTTGGAGCGACTGCATCTGGGGCCAGCGCACAGTATCGTCGAGTTACACACGCCGGCCCCGATGATCGGGCAGAGCTTGCTGGCGCTTGACCTACGCCGCCGGGGGGGCGTGACCGTTCTGCTGATCAAGCGCGACGACGAGCTGATTGTCTCGCCGGCGGCGGATACGGTCCTGCACGAGGGCGATCTGCTTGTCGTGCTAGGGAGCAACGAGGCGCTCCAGACTTTGAGCGAGCCGTCCTGATGGCACGCACAGGGCGGCGGCAACGGGGCTGGCGCTTGCGTACGCTCGCCGAGCGCTCTGGCAGGGAGGCGCGCCGCCCACTTCCGGTTGCGCTGCGCCTGGTACTGGGATTGGCGGTGCTGGTGACTGCTGGCACGGTGTTGCTGCTACTCCCCGGGGTGACAACTGGCCCGCCGCTGACGTTGTTGGATGCCTTGTTCACCTCCACGTCCGCGGTCACTGTCACGGGGCTGACGGTGCGCACGACCAGCAGCGAATTCACGCGCTGGGGCCAGTTTCTCATCTTGCTGCTGGTGCAGGTCGGCGGGGTCGGCTATATGTTTACACTCGCGCTGGCGCTCGTGTTGGCGGGCAGGCGGCTGAGCTTGATTGAGCGCCTGACGCTGTCGGGAAGCCTCGGTCTGGACAAGCCGGAAGCGATCTTACGTCTATCGTTGCGCGTGCTTCTCGGCATCGTGGTCATCGAAGGTGTTGGGGCACTCTTGCTTTATCTCCACTGGCGCCTCAATGGGGTCGTCCCGGGCGAGGATGCCCTGTTTTATGCCGTCTTTCACGCGATCACGGCATTCTGTAACGCCGGCTTTGACCTGTTTGCCGGCCTGCGCCTTTATCCGCGCGGCCTTCCCGGAGACAATCTTTCGCTGCTGATCATGGGGGTTCTGATTTTTCTGGGCGGGCTGGGGATTCCGGTGCTCTCAGACCTGGTGACGAAGCAGCAGCCGCGACGCCTCTCGCTGCACAGTCGCCTGACGTTAGGGACGGTGCTGGTGCTGATCCTGGTCGGGTGGGTGGGACTACTCATTCCCGAGACGCGGCCGGGCGGCGTGCTGGCGGATGAGACGCTGGACCAGCAGCTGGTGCGCTCGTGGTTCCAGTCGGTCTCGACGCGCACGGCGGGCTTTCCAGGCTTCGAGGACTTTGACCGGCTGGTGCCGGAGAGCCAGCTGCTGGTGATCGGATTGATGTTCATCGGCAGTGGGCCGGCGTCGATGGGCGGCGGGATCACGACGAGCACCTTTGTCGTGCTCGTTCTAGCGTTATGGAGTTACGCACGTAGCCACCCGCAGGTACAGGTAGCGGGGCGGACGATCGCTGCGGGCACAGTGCGCCGCGCGGCGGTGATCCTGACGATCAGTATTGGCACCGTGGGACTGGCCTCGTGGCTCGTCTTGCTGACGCACGACCTGACAATGAACAGCGTGCTGTTCGAGGTGGTGTCCGCATTTGCGACGGTCGGCCTATCGCTGGGAATCACCACCGAGCTGAACACCTTTGGCCGGCTAGTGATCATCCTGATGATGTTTTGGGGCCGGCTGGGCGCGATTACCCTGGTGGTGGCGCTGGCGCAGCTCGCGGCGACGCGAGAGCCAGCGGTTCGTTACCCGGAAGAGCGGGTGGTGTTGTAGGGCCGGCGCTGCTACGGTGAGAGGCGACCGGCTTATCGCGGCTTATCGCGGCTTATCGCGGCTTATCGCTTGGATCGTCCGGATCGGCTTCGTCGTCGTGCTTGAAGGACCACGGGAGCGTGGGATCGCGAAGGTGGAATATGCTGCCTGGCCCTCTTGGCCCGTATACCCTACCGAGTTACGGAAATAACAAAATCGGAGTGAGCAAAGTCACTTGACACTGCCGGGCTGATCCATCAGGATAGTAGATACTGGGAAAGAATCGTTCTCAACTTGCCGGCTACGTGGGGAACAGGGGCATCGAGGAGCGATTGCCGCGATTCTGAGGGGCTCTTCTTGGGGAGGCACTGGAATCTAGCGCCAACCGGACGAACGCGACGGCCAGTGAGATGGGAGTAGGGCAAGGACTGCGATGCAGACGAATCATAACAGTGGGTTGCAGCCGCGATTAGTAGCCAGGAGAGATCCCGGCTGGACGTCTGCTATCTCACCCTATCATATTCTGGCGATCACGATTGGCGGCATCTTTGTGGCGGAAATCGTCGCGATGGTTGTCATTTACTGGCTGCCGGCCCTGTCTTACCCGGTGCGCACGTTGGTCGACGCGCTGATCATGACCGCCCTGATCTTTCCGGTGGTGTACGTCCTGACATACCGCCGTCTACTCGTGCAGCTGCGGAACGAACAAGAAGCCGCGGAGGCGTTGCGGCAGGCGTACGGGCAGTTGCAGGAGTTAGAGACGATCGTCAATCGCAGTCCCGCAGTGGCGCTGGTCTGGGATGCCACGGACGGATGGCCGGTTAAGTTTTCGACATCAAACGTTGAGCAGTTTGATTATACGGTCGACGAACTGCTCGGCCGCAAGTTTACGGAGCTGATGGTGCCGGAAGATCTCGAGCGTGTTGCCGGCGAAGTGGGGCAATATGGCGACGCGGGTGCCGCGACTTTCGGGGTGCAGTATCGGATTGTGACGAAGCGGGGTGACGTCCGCTGGGTTGACGGTCGTGCCTGGGTGCAACGGGGGACGGATGGCACGGTTACTCACTATTACGGCATCATTCTAGATATCACAGAACAGAAGGAGGCGGAGGAGCGCGTGCAACAGGAGCGGTTGAAGCTCAAGAGCATCCTGGATGCCATGCGTGATGGGGTTTACATTGTCAGCGGCGCATATGAACTCGAGTATGTCAATCCAGTGATCGCCGAGGAGTTCGGCGCCGTTGTTGGTGGGAAGTGCTACGAGTATCTGCATGAGCGGGAGGAGCCGTGTCCGTGGTGCGCGCACGCGGCGTTATTGGACGGCCAGACAGTCTCTCGTGAATGGCATTCACCGAAAACCGGAAGAACGTACGATCTACTGGACACCCCGCTGCGAAATGTGGACGGCACCGTTTCAATGCTGAAGACCTTGCGCGACATCACACAGCGCAAGGAGCATGAGAAGCAGCTGGAACGGACGAACAGAGAGCTGCGGCGGCTTGCGCAGGTCGAACAAGAGCAACGGCAGCTGGCTGAAGCGCTGGCGCAGGCGACGCTATCGGTCAGCACGAGCCTTGACCTCAATGAGGTTCTGACGCGGCTGCTCGCGGCGATTCATTCGGCGATCGCGTTTGAGTCCGCGGCCATTCTGTTGTATGAGGGAGAGGAAGTGACGGCGCTGTGCTATCCGGGCGATGGCAACGCCGGGGAGCTTGCTGTCTCTGCTGACGGCGCAACGCAGTTCTTTGAGCAGTACCCGTTTATGACGGGTGTACGCGAGATACAAGCGCCACGTTTGGTGAAGCGAGCGGACGCCGATTGCTGCGATGGGGATCGCGGAGAGTGCGAGTCGATGTGCTGCTACCTCGTAGCGCCGTTGTACCGGAGCGAGCAATTGAGTGGGGCCATCTTCCTGGCGCGTGAAGAACCCCCCTGTTTTGGGAAGGGTGAGCTGCAGCGGCTTGTCAGCTTTACGAGCCATGCGGGGATTGCGATCAACAATGCGCGCCTATTCGCGCGCAAGGTGAAGGCGCGGCAGACCGCCGACACCTTGCGTGAAGCCAGCGCTGCGATATCGCGCAGCCTGGATCTCGATGTGGTGCTTGAGACACTGCTGGATTACGTTCATCGCCTGGTGCCCTACGACGGCGCGGAAGTCGTCTTGCTTGGCAGTGACGACGAGATGGTGATCCGTGGACGGCGCGGTGATTGGCCCTGGATGACCGAGGCCCATCCGGGCCGCACGATGGTGACGGTGGATGATCTGCCTGATCTGATCACGATTCTGCGCGAGCAGAAGAGCCTGGTGATCGCCGACACGCGCGAGCACCGGCGCTGGATTCCGGTTAAGGGCAACGGGGCGGCTCTCAGCATCTTAGCCGTCCCGCTCATCGCGCGTGGCAAAACGCTCGGCGTTTGTACGCTGCACAAGAATGAACCAAACGTCTTTAGCGCAGAGCACGTCGAACTGGCTGAGGCTCTTGCCGGTCTGGCGGCGGTCGCGGTGCAGAATGCCTGGTTATTTGAGCAGGTGCGCGAGGGCAGCGAGCGGCTGCAGATCTTGTCACGGCGGTTGGTCGAGATCCAGGAGAGCGAGCGGCTGTATATTGCGCGCGAGCTGCACGACGAAGCGGGCCAGGCGCTGACCTCGCTGATGGTCTCGTTGCAGCTTGTCGAGCAGGCGGCGAGCGATCCGGAACTGGTGCGGAAGCATATTGCGGAAATGGATCGCTCTCTGCAAGGGATCATCGAGAATCTGCACCGGCTGGCAATGGCGCTGCGTCCGGCGGCGCTGGACCATCTAGGCCTGGAGGCGGCGGTGCGGCAGAATGCGGAGACGATGGCCGAGCGCTATGGTCTGACGATTAAGGTGGCACCGTTTGGTATTGATGCCCGCCTGCCGCGCAACGTGGAAACGATCCTCTATCGCATTGTACAGGAGGCGCTCACGAATGTGGTGCGGCATGCCGGTGCGAGCCGGGCAGACATCATGGTAAAGACACGTCGTGACAAGATCGTCGTCATGATCGAAGACAACGGCGTTGGCTTTGACCCGGCGCAGACGGTTGAAGGTGAACATATTGGCTTGCTGGGTATGCGCGAGCGGGCAGAGACCCTGGGCGGGTCGCTGGCGATCGAGAGTACGCCGGGCAAGGGGACAACCATTGTGGCGGAGGTGCCGTATGACGGTCCGGGTTCTGATCGCTGACGATCACGGGGTCATTCGTGATGGTCTCTCTAGTCTGATCGACGGGGAAGCGAATTTCAGCGTCATTGGCGAGGCTTCCAGTGCGGAAGAGGCGGTGACCTGTGCTCTGGAGACGAGGCCCGATCTCGTGGTGATGGACATCAGCATGCCGGAAATGGGCGGCATCGAGGCGACACGGCACATAAAGGAACAGGCGCCTGAGGTACGTATCCTGATGCTGACGGTGCACGAGGACAAGGAGCTGATGCGGGCGGCAATCCGGGCCGGCGCGGGGGGCTACGTACTGAAGCGCGCGATTAAGTCGGAGCTGCTGCACGCGATCAACACGGTGCTGGATGACCAATTGTATGTCCATCCGGTGATGACGCGCATTATGTTGATGGCAATGCCGGAAGAGCGAGAGCCGGCAATGGCGGAGCCCGACGTGCCGCTGACGCCGCGGGAGATTGACGTGCTGCGCCTGCTGGCCCAGGGCTACACCAATCGCCAGACGGGCGAGATCCTTGGCATTTCTGTGCGTACGGTGGAGTATCACCGCGCCAACTTGATTGGCAAACTTCGTCTGGATGGGCGCGTGGAGCTCATTCGCTATTCGGAGGAGCATGGTCTTCTGTAGCACTCCGTAGTTTCTGCCTGCTTCTGATCCGTATTTTCTGAGTAGTAAGCCCGGTTCGTAGTTATTGCGAGCCGGGTTTTTTTGCCTGGTAGTTTCGCCATAGGCGGCCCCCCAGAATTGGGGGTCATTTGCCGATCCGCGCCGCGCCGCCTTCCCCTATAGTTTTAGATGTCAGTGATGGGACGGTACGGGCCTCAATTGTCCACGTGCGAGGCGAGAATGAAATCAATACCGGCGATTCCGAGAGAGACAGCGCGTTCAGTGCGGTCTGTTTTCGGGAGTCATAACTTCTATCTACGTGTTGGAGATCAACTGGAGATGATCTTGGACGGGGTAAGAATGGCGAGCTTTGTGGCCGCGGAGTGGCCGATTATGACTGACGTTCCGGTGCTGGCGCTGGTCACCTACTTCCAGTATGCCGAAGGGCTGTCTGACGTGCAGGCGGCCGATGCGCTGCGCAGCCGGCTGGAGTGGAAGTATGCGCTTCATCTGCCGGTGATAACGCCGGTGGTGCCGGAGACGGCGCTGTGCCGTTACCGCCAGGATCTGTTCGTCGATCCCGTTGCGCTACGGGAGATAAGGAAACTGGTGCAGCGCCTGGCCGAGGTGCAAAACGGGCAGCGCGGCGAGAGCGACGTTCTCCAGATGCTTTCGACGATCTGTTCGCTGAACCGGCTCGTGTGGCTCTACCAGGCGATGGATGAGGCACTGGCGGTGTTGGCGCGGCGGGAGCCAGCGTGGTTGGGCGAGGTGGCGCGACCGTACTGGTATACCCTGTATCGTACCATCGCCCCGCAGGCGGGCGACTGGGCGGGCAAAGAAGTGACTGATCGCCTTAGCCTGACCATTGGGGCCGATATTCTCTATTTGCTGGAGAAGATCGAGGCCGTTGCCGACAGCGAGCTATCCAGCCAGCGGGCGATAGCCGTGCTGGAGAGGATGTGGGGTGAGCAGTTTGAACGGGATGATGCGGGTGAGATCCAGCTGCGCAGCACGTGTGGCTTCTGTAGCGCAAGGATCCACAGACAGCCAGAGCTAGATTGAACCCGCGAATGTGTGCGAGGAGGTGGTGGTGGCGAACATCTATATCGATTGGACGAAATGGTTGAGATTGTTAAAGCAGGTTACATCAAGCGGAGGATCACAATGAAGGGAAGAAAATTTCTCGGTATGGGATTCGCACTGCTGGTCGCGGCTTTACTGCTGCTGAGTGCCAGCGTGCGCGTGCGGGCGCAGACCGGACCCGGTAACGGGAACGGGCAGGGCCCGCCGCAAGACAAAATTACGCATGCGGAACGTGCGGCGGCAGCAGGGCGCGCGTTCCAGCAGGGTGCACTCAACCCATTGATGGTGGAAGCGACGTTCGAGACGACGGCGGACGTGGTCGCGGCGGAGTTGATCGACGGGGCGCCGCACTACTTCAGCCACCCGAACTACGCCAACAGCCCGCTGCCGGAAGTAACGGCCGGTGCTTCGACGCTGGTTGGGAACCCGCTTCAGGAGCGGGCGTACGCTACGGATAACGCGGCGAACGTCTTCGTGGTCATCCCTGGGGCGCTGCCGGATGGGTTCGTGGAGAGCTTCCAGACGTGGAATCAGGCCGAGCGCGGCGGGAGCTTTGCCCCCTCGGCCGGGCTCAACTTCCACGCTTATGTGCTGCGGCCCACGGGGGCTGCCGATGAGTACACGGTCGTCTTCGACAGTGGCCAACTGACTGTGCCGCAGCTGGCCGACCCTGCGGTCAGCGAAGTCGCCGAATTCCTGGTGGCAAACCTGGCGGTGCAGGAGGGCGACCGGCTGGCGTTCTACGGGCAGGGTGTTCCCCTGGACATCGGCGCAGGGAGCGATGGCGTGTACTACCCGTCGCCGAGCGGGCCTTCCCAGGGCCAGACGATCACGCTTGGCAGTGGCGGCTTTCCTGTTCTGGCGCAGGCGCGTAGTTACTCGTTCGCGGCCAGCGTGTTTGACCTGTCGCTCGCTTCCATCTCCGGCGGGATGAGGAAGTTCGTAAACGAGCTGCCTGGCCTCGGGCCGAATGCTGC
>JAVVFG010000059.1:0-13703 GCA_032260445.1 Anaerolineae bacterium
AGATCCGTCGCCTGCTCCACCAAATCCGACTCGCTATACGCCGTGAGGAAGATAACCGGCAGCGGCGAGGAGCGGCTTAGCGCTTGCGCGGCCTGCAAACCGTCGGTCAGCGGCATCTTGATGTCGAGGATCGCCAGGTCAAAGCGGCGATGACGAGCCAGGCGCAGCGCCTCGCGCCCATCCGCGGCGAGCGTGGCGTGGTGCCCCATCTCCTCGAGCATCGCCCGCAGCCCCATGCGGATCAGCGCCTCGTCATCGGCGACCAGAATTTCTAGCACCATCAGCCCTCATCCACCGAGGTCCGGCTCTCGGGTGCCGCATCCTCGACACGGATCGACACCTCAGTCCCTGCCGCGCCTCGCTCGTAGGTGAGCTCTCCGTGCAGGTCGGTGCGCACCAGCGTCTCCACGATCTCCATGCCCAGGCCCGGCCGGTAACCGGGCGCGAATCCCTGCCCGTCGTCGGCGACGGTGACCAGCAGCGCTCCCGGCGCGCGCGCCAGCGTCACCTGTACCCGGCCTTGTGCCCGCCCACTAAAGGCATGCTCCAGCGCGTTCTGGATCAGCTCGTTGACCACCAGCGCCAGGCTCGTCGCCGCTCGCGTCGGTAGCAGGGCCGCTTCACCCTCTACCGCGATGGCGATCTCTTTGCCCGGCGCCATCATTGCCGCCGTCATACCGACCACGCGCAGCAGCACGTCGCGCAGGTCGACCAGGTGGAAGCCGCGCTCCGAGAGCGTCTCGTGTACGGCGGCGATGGAATGCACGCGATGGATGCTGTTCAGCATTGCCTGTCGCGCATCCAGCCCATCCGCTTCCGCCAGCTGCAGGCGCATGAGCATCGCCACCGTCTGTAGATTGTTTTTGATGCGGTGGTGCATCTCGCGCACCATCGCCGCGTTTGTCGCCAGCCGCGCATGCTCGATCGCCAGCGCCGTCTGGTTCGCCAGCGTCAACAGCAGCGTTTCCTGTTCTGGCGTAAAGGTGTGGGCCCGGCTCGTGTAGCAGTTAAACACGCCGATCACCCTGTCGCGCACGCTCAGCGGCACCGAGAGCAGCGAGGCTAACCCCTCGCGGCGGGCCAGCGCCTGCTCTGCCTCGTCTCCGCTCGCGCTCAGGTCGCGCACGGCCTGGGGCGCGCCGCTGGCAGCAACGCCGCCGACGATCCCTTCGCCCCAACGCCGCGGCGCAGGCGGCACAGCGTCGCCCGTATGTGGTCGTGTCGAGCGCAGCTCCAACTGCCGGCCCTCTTCATCCACGAGATAGATGGAGCAGACGGCAGCATTCATCACCTTTGCCGCCATGTCCGTGACCACGTCGAGGATGTCGTCGAGATACTGTGGCGAGGTAACCACCTCGCTCACTTCCGCCAGCGCCTGCAGCTCATCGATCTGCCGCCGCTGGCTGTCGTGCAGCCGTGCTTTCACCAGCGCCCCGGCGGCCAGGTCGCCGATGAGTGAGACGATCTCCACCTCACTCTCGGTGAACGTATGCAGCGCCTCCGTCTGCACATTAAGCGCCCCGATCACCTCCTCCTCGACCACTAGTGGCACTGCCAGCAGAGAGTGCAGATTCTGTTCGGCGACGTCGTTCAGCCACTTAAAGTGCGGGTTGTTCCACGCGTCGCGTGCATAGACCGGCCGGTTGATCGCCGCCGCGTGCCCGGTCATCCCCTCACCAAGTTGCAGCGTCGCTTTCCCCAGGACCGCGCGTGCCAGCCCTGTCGTTGCCCGCAGCCGCAGCGTCTCCCCGTCGGGATCGAGCAGGTAGATAGAGCAGGAGTCCATCTCCATGACTTCCGTCGTTTTGCGCACGATCAGGTCGAGGGTTGTATCCAGATCCCAGGCCACGCTGAGGGCGCGGGCGATATCGCGCAGCGCCCTCAGCCCGGCGATCCGCGGAGAGAGGTGGTGTTGGGAGCGCTCCGGTTGCGCTTCGGCGCTGCCGGCGCTCACCGGCAGCGCCCCTCATGATCAGGCGTCGTAATAGAGATAAAACTCATACGGGTGCGGGCGTAGCCGCAGCGGGTCGACCTCTCGTTCCCGCTTAATGTGAATCCAGCTTGCGATCAGATCGGGCGTAAAGACGCCGCCCTTCAGCAGGAAGTCATGGTTGGCTTCCAATGCATCCAGGGCTTCTGCCAGCGAGCCAGGCACCTGCTTGATCAGCGCGGCCTCGTGCGCCGGCAACTCGTATAGATCGTAATCGGCCGGGTCGCCCGGGTCAATACGCTTCTGGATGCCGTCGATGCCGGCCATCAGCATGGCGCTAAACGCCAGGTACGGGTTCGCCGTCGGGTCGGGGCAGCGATACTCGATCCGCTTCGCCTTGGGGTTGTCGGAGTAGCGCGGGATGCGGACGCCTGCCGAGCGGTTGCGCTGCGAATAGACCAGGTTCACCGGTGCCTCAAAGCCCGGCGTCAGGCGCCGGTAGGAGTTCGTTGTCGGCGCGCAGAAGGCCAGCAGCGCTGCGGAATGGTGCAGGATGCCGCCGATGTAGTACAGGGCCGTTTCCGACAGCGCCGCATAGCCGCCGTCGTCGAAGAACAGCGGTGTCTCGTTCTCCCACAGGCTGTTATGTACATGCATTCCCGAGCCGTTATCGCCAAAAACCGGCTTGGGCATGAACGTCGCCGTGTAGCCGTGGCGGTGCGCCACATTCTTGACGATGTACTTGTACATCATCTGCCAGTCCGCCATTTTCGTCAGCGTTGTACGCACCAGGTCAATCTCCTGCTGGCTGCCTGCGACCTCGCCATGATGCATCTCCACGTCCATACCCGCCTGCGCCATCAGCAGCGCCATCTCCGAACGCAGATCCTGCATCGTATCCACCGGCGGCGCCTGGAAGTAATGCTCCTTGTGCCGCGCGCGGTGGCCCAGGTTCGGCCGGCTGCCGTTGCGCCCGCTGTTCCACATCGACTCCTCGCCGTCGAGGAAGTAGAAAGCGCCTTCCGGCTTGTTGTCGTAGCGAACATTCTCAAAGACGAAGAACTCCGCTTCCGGCCCCCAGAAGCTCGTATCGGCAATGCCGGTCTCGACCAGGTAGCGCTCGGCTGCCTTTGCCACCCGGCGCGCATCGCGGCTGTACGGCGCGCGCGTCAGCGGGTCGTAGATGTCGCAGATCAGGCTGAGCGTCGGTACCTGCAGAATCGGGTCCTGGAGTGCCGTCGTCGCGTCAGGCAGCAGAATGAGGTCGCTCTCATCGATCGTCTGGTAGCCCACAATCGACGAGCCGTCATAGCCGATGCCCTCGCTAAACGAGCCTTCGTCAAGCGCCGACAGGGGCACGCTCACGTGCCGCCACAAGCCGAGGAAGTCGACAAATTTCAAATCGACAATCGCCAGTTCCTGCTTGCGCGCAAAGGCCAGCACCTCTCTTGCCGTCGCCAGCGGCGCGGGCGCCCGGCCGTTGCTGTCCGCCGTTACGCTCGTGCGTGTGTCCCGAACTTTATCCAACATCGTTCATTCCTCCTTCGGATCTACCGGTTACCATCTCGCTCAGACCGTTCACCAGTCACGTCTTATCCCACAAATGAAAAACGCCTCCACACCGGCGACCTTTCGTCGCGGTGGGAGGCGTCCTGGCCTCAAAGGATCTTCTATTGGGGATCAGGCGCTACGGCCCGAACACGCTGGCTAGAATAGCAGGAAGAAGGGGCGCTCGTCAAGTGTGAATCTGCCCAAAAGGCAGACCAATCGTTTTAGTCATGTCGCCTGAAAGGCTGTGGCGGCGTTCCCCGCCACAGCCTTTCACGAACAAAGGGCAGCTACTGCTGTCCGCCGCGATTGCCCGGCGGCAGCAGCTGGTACACCTTACCGGTGGTGTCGCGTGGCCCGCTGGCGTCGCTTGTCAGCACGTACAGCTCACCATCAGCATCCTGCCCGAAGCCCAACAGGAAGTGGCCAAGGCGCCCGTCCGGCCGGCCCTGCAGCTCAATCGGCTGGATCTGCCACAACTGGTTATCCTGCCGCGGCTTGGAGACGAAGAGCGAGCCGTCGGGCGTGCCAAAACCCGTGCTCCAGTCGCCATAGACGTAGCGCCCGCTGAACTGCGGAATCGCCGTGCCGCGGTAGATGTAGCCGCCGACCACCGCCCGGCCGAGCCCGCCCGGCTGCGACGAGCTGGCGTACTCGATAACCGGATCGATCAGCGGCGCACCTTCATCCGGGTGGCCCGCGCCGACCACGTCCGGGCAGCTTTCGGGAATCTCCCGGTTATTCTCGGCGTCAAAGCAGTGCGTGCCTTCCTTTACGTTCCAGCCATAGTTGCCGCCGCTCTCCACCCGGTTCACTTCCTCCCACAGCCCCTGGCCCACATCGGCCACGTAGAAGGCATGATCGCCGCCCTTGTCGAAGGAGAAGCGATACGGATTGCGCAGGCCGTAAGCGAAGATCTCGTCCATTCCCTCGCGGCCTACAAACGGGTTGTCGGGGGGAATGGCGTAGGGCCACTCGCCGTCGACATCAATGCGCAGAATGCTGCCCAGCAAGTTTTCGGAGACGTCCTGCCCATTGCCACCGCCGTTCTCCGCATACCAGTCTTCGACGTGGCCGAACTGGTTGTCGTTGGCGCCGCCGCCGTCGCCGAGGGCGATGTACAGATAGCCATCTTCCGGCCCGAAGACCAGTGCACCGGCGTTATGGTTGAACTGCGGTTCATCCACCTGCAGCAGAATCCGCTCAGATACGGGATCAGCCAGGTTCGGATCAGCCGACACTGCGAACTCCGAGATATGGCTCGTATGGTTGAACCCCTCGGGCCCTCCCTCCCGCAGGGGCGCGCTGTAGTAGACAAAGAACCGGCCATTATTAGCGTAGTCGGGATGGAAGGCGAGACCCAACAAGCCCCGCTCGTCAAACCCCGGATTCAAGTCGACCATCCTGTCGCTCACGTCGAGGAACGGCTCGGCGCGCACGTTGCCCGATGCGTCGATGATCCATATCTGCCCTACCTGGTCGACAACAAACAGCCGGCCCGACCCGTCAGGTGGCTCCATCAATGCTACAGGTGCCGTCAGCCCCTCGGCGATCAACTCCACCCGTGCTGTCATCGGCTCGCCGATGGGGCTCGGCCCCTCGGCAGCAATGACGACACCAGCAGTGACCAAGACCAGAACCAACAGGAAGAACAGTTTTCGCATTTCCTACCTCCGTGGGATTGAGACAGTTAGCACGCAGGCAGGCCCTCGGCGCTACCTGTAGCCTCCCGTCTGCCAGATTTGCAGCTGTGATGTTCGCCGTAATGAGGTCGTCTGAAACGCGTTTCTGGAGCAGGCTCAGCCCCCTCCACCCGTTATTACGCGCCGCGCCGCTTCCTGGATCTATTTCTGGCCGTGGCTGGACGGCAGCCGCTCCCGCTACGGCGCCGCTAGGCCTTTGACGTATTGGTCCAAGAAGGCCACCGAGCGCGACATCGCCAGTCCCCAGTAGTTGGAAATGTTGTGGTTATCCCCTTCATACAGGTGGAGCTCCACCGGCTTACCGGCGGCCTGAACTTCCTCGACCAGCAGCTCAGAGAGAATGACAGGCACGCTGGTATCGGCCGTGCCGTGATGGAGTTGCAGCGGGCCGGACAGATCTGCTACATAGCTATTCGGCGAGATTGACGCCCAGAACACCGGGTTCTCCGCTGGCGAGCCGTATGCCTCAACCAGCTCGCGCCGCCACGGACGGCGTGTGCTCTCCGGGTCCGGCGTGCGCGTTGGCCCCGGCCGCGTCCAGTGTTGCAGCATATCCGGGTACGAGGCGACGACCCCCGCCCAGACGACGCCCGCCTTGATCTGGTCCGAGACGACCATCGCCCGTAGTGTGATCTGCCCGCCCATCGAATGGCCCCACATCCCCACCCGATCGGGATCGGCATCGGGATGGCGCAGCACGGAGGCCATGCCGTTAAGTACGTCTACCGTATAGGCCGGGCTGCTGTAGCCGCCCGTCGCCTCTCCTTCCGAGCTGCCATGCCCACGGTAGTCCGAGCGCAGCACCATATAGCCGGCGCTGGCAAACGCTGCTACGTAGGCTTCGTACCGTTCGGTCGTCCGGTAGACGTCCGGCGGGATAAAGCCGTGGTTGAAGATGACCACCGGCCACCCGCTTTCGGGCTTCTCGCCGTTAGGAATGGTCAATAGGGCATAGATCTTGTTCCCTTCGGAGAGGTAAGAGACGATGTACTGCGAGTAGCCATTGCCCGGCGGCAGCGTCTGCTCGAAAACGAGATCGCTGCCCGGATAGCTTTCCTGCCGCATCAGCTCGATAGACAGCGGGTGCGGCGGTGTCGGCGTCGCTGTGGGCGTGGCGGTTGGCGCTGGGGGGGGTGTGGCGGTAGCCGTTGCCGTTGTCGTCGCCGTCGCTGCTGTCGCCCGTATGACGGTTGCTGCGGCGGACGCATTCGTCACGGCGGGCACGGCGGGTGCCGCCGTCGCCGCGGTGATCGGCTCGCCTGCCCCGCTGCCTGGATTGTTAGCGGGCGCGGTGGCCTGCGGCTGCGCACACGCTGCCAGCAGCAAGAGCAGGAGCGCCATGATCAGGGTCAGGGGACGGGCGTTCTGGGTCATGATCACTACCTTAGGAGGTCGCGTTGGCGACGAACTGAATCGTCAGGCGCACTTCCTCATCGACGTTGGCCACGTTCGGCACTGAGGGAATACGCAGGTCAAAGTCACCCCGGTTCACTGTCGCCACAGCGGTGCCCGAGATCGTATCCGGCGACTCGGCCGTTGCCGTGACGTCGAAGGTGACTGGCTGCGTAATATTGCGCAGCGTCAGGTCGCCCGTGATCGCAAACCTCACACCGTCCCCTGGCGCTGCCGCAGCCGGCAGCCCGTTGATCGCCGTGGGGGTGAAGGTGATGAACTCAAACGGGCCGGTCTGCAGGATGTCGTTGTGAATCGCCCGGTTGCGGAAATTGTTGTCCGTTGCCAGGCCGCGCGCGTTGATCTGGATCACGCCTACCTGGGCGCTGGCGAGGTCGGCGAGATTAAGCGCGAGCTCGCCAGCGATCTGGTCGGTGATGCCGGTGACGCCGGTACGCACGCCGCGCAGATCTTCACCCAGCTCAAAGCGCACCAGACTCTGCTCCTGGCTGATGCTGTAGATGCGTACCTCGCCGGCCGGTGCTGCTGTCGTCGCGGTAGGGGCTACCGCTTCGACCACGGCTGCCGGCTCCTCTGTTGCCGTTGTCTCCACTGGGGCGGGTGTCGCACTCGGGCTTTCTGTCGGGGCCTCGGCTGGGGCCGTCGCCAGCTCCAGGGGGATCGCTTCAAGAGGAGCGCTCGGCGCTTCCGGCTCGCGCAGGGCGCCGCAGGCAGCCAGCGACAGGGCAAAGAGGGGCAAGAGCAGCAGGCGAATCAGGCGCATAAGCGTTTTGTCTCCTTCGGTGTCGTCTATGGGTTTGTCGGTTCTCGGGTCACCGCTTACTGGATAAGCGTTTCCGTGCTGGCAAGGCGCCCCCGCGACGAGGGAGCCCTGGCGCAAGCGTCTGTATTCTAGGTAGCAATACTAAATGCAAGGTTAGGAAGATGTTCAGATCTTGTTAACAAGCGGCTATCTTCCCTGGGACCTCCCCGAGAGGCAAGCCGACAGCCCGGTCACCAAGCCAATTCTTATAGTTGGCAGTAACCCTGAACGTATGGAACGCAAACGCACGCGCGAACCACGAAAAGCGGCGCTGGCAGTGGTGACGCTTGCCGGCTTCCTGCTCCTCGTCGCCGCGGCGCTGTACGCCATGCGCAGTAGCTTCGCACCGCAGGCGGCCGAGGCGCACGAGTCGCAGCCGCAGCCGGCCCGTGTCGAGCAGCAAGCGCCCGGTGCGGCGACGCCGCCCGCCGCCGACGGCCCTGTGCCTTGCACCGGCGGGGAGGCTGCCGGCTACCCCTGCGACAACGTCGAACTGCTCGCGCACCTGCCGCTGGAAATATTTGGCTCGCGTTACGGCAACGACCTCTGGGGCTGGAGCGATCCGGAAACGGGGAATGACTACGTGCTCTTTGGCGTGGACGACGGGCTCGCCTTTGTCGACATCACCGAGCCGAGCGTACCCGTTTACCTGGGCAAGCTGCCGACCCGTACCTACAGCAACCTGTGGCACGACGTGAAGGTTTACGACGACCATGCCTTCGTCGTCAGCGAGGCCAGCGGGCACGGCATGCAGATCTTCGACCTGCGCCAGCTGCGCGACGTCACCGACCCGCCGGTCACCTTCGAGGAGACGGCGCATTACGACGCCTTCGGCCGCGCGCACAACATCGCCATCAACCCGGAAACCGGCTACGCCTACGCCGTGGATACGAACGAGGGCCAGAACTGCCGCCGCGGCATGCACATCGTGGACGTCGGCGTCCCGGTCGACCCGGCCTTCGCCGGCTGCTATGAAGCCGACGGCATCGTCCACGATACCCAGTGCGTCGTCTACCAGGGTCCGGACCCTGACTACCAGGGGCGCGAGGTTTGCTTCAACAGCAGCGTGGACGACCTCACCATCGTCGACGTCACCGACAAGGAGAGCCCCACGCGCATCACCAGCCAGACCTACGACGGCCTTGCCCTGGTGCACCAGGGATGGCTGACCGAAGATCAGCGCTACTTCCTCTCCAATGACGAGTTCGACGAGATCAACTATGGCATGAACACGCGCATTTACATCTGGGACGTAACTGGCCTCGACGCGCCAGAGCTGACCGGCGTTTACGAGGGCCCGACGCGCTCAACCGGACACAACTTAACCATCCGCGGCGACTACGTCTATGCGGCGCACTACACCCAGGGCGTGCGCATCTACCGCCTCGCCGATCTCGCCCAGGGCCGGCTGGAAGAGGTCGCCTACCTCGACACTTACCCGGCCAACGACGCCCCCGGCTGGTACCACGGCGCCTGGACCGCCTGCCCCTGTTTTGACGACCCAGGCATCGTCGCCGTCAGCACCATCGACAATGGCCTCTTTATCGTGCGCCCGCAGCTTCCGGACGGTTAACCGGCCCTTCTACTGAAGCTCGTGCACGAGCCGGGCCCTTCCGCCTCCTGCGCCAGCATGCCAATGGCGCCCAGGTTGACCAAGCCAAGATGGCCAAGATGGCCAAGATGGCCAAAAAAATGAGTTTTCTGCAGATGGCACCCTTGGCTCGCCGATACGAAGAACCGCGCGTATTTTCTAGACAGCAAGAAACCGGACTGAGCAGGATCCGGCCTACGTACGTAGGAAGGTCTGTAGCAATAAGCCTACTCCAACGCTGCCAGCGCCTCGGCTGCGCCGGCGAAATTAGGATTGTAGTCCAGCGCCTTGCGGAGAGCCCGGCCTGCCGCCGCCCCGTTCCCTAGCGCCTGGTAGGCCAATCCCTGGTAGTAGTGCGCTTCCTCATGGTTGCCTGTCGTCTGCAGGGTTGCCTCGGCCAGTTGGATGACCTCCTCATAGCGCCCCGCGCCCAGATAGGCCTCAAACGGCTCCATCTGGTACCACAGCATGCGGAAGGGAAGGCCAATCCGGCGCGCCTCGTCAAAGGCGGCGGCCGCCAGCTCGGTTTCGCCGAGCCAGCTGTAGGTTGTGCCGAGATTGAACCAGGCGAAGACGTCGCCGGGATTAGCCTCCGCCTCGTCACGCGCCACGGTGAGCGTATGGGCGAGCATGGCCTCGTCGTTAGCCATCGCGCCCAGCAGCGCCTCGACATTGCGCAGCGCTTCCGGCCGGTAGATGACGGCATAGCGCCGGTTAAAGACGCGCCAGGTTGCGTCGAACTCGGCCATCGCCATCGGCCGGTTCGGCCCGTAATACGAGTCTTGCGCCACGAAATGACCGGCAGCCGTGTCATAGCCCGTAAATAGCCGGTAATGGCCAATCCCCCCGCGATCTTCCGGCTCCATCCAGTCTTCGACAATCACCGGGAAGCCATTGGCCAGCAGCCGCTGCAGCAACTCGACCGTGCCGCCGAGGCGGATGATCCCCTCGAAGCCCTGGCTGCGCGCGTACGCCACCATCTGCTCGAGGCTGACGTTCTTGTCGTCGGCATCCGGCTTGAGAAACGTCGCCGTCTCCGCCTGGTTGCGGTAATGGCCATAGTAGCTCAGATTCATGGCGATCGTCGCCGGGCCGCAGTTGTTCCACGTCTGGTAGGCGTGCTGCACCCCCTGCAAGGCGACTTGTGCCGCAACCGGCTCGGGGCTGGGCGTCGGCGTGGGGCCGCTCGTCGCCATGACGGTAGGGGCCAGGGTCGGCGTCGGGCCGAGCGGCGCAGGCAGCGGTGCCGCGCCGATCACTTCCACTTCGGGATGCGGCAGGGTAGGGGGTGCGAGTGGGGTCAGCGCCAGCAGCCGGGCGCGGGTATCCGCGCCGGCGGGGGGCGGTGTCGGCAATACGGGCGCCGGCTGCAGGTTGCGCAGCGTCGTCTGCGCCAGGCGCGGCACGTAGGCGATGCGCTGCGCCCACGCCTCGTTGCTGCGTGCCAGCAGCGCCAGCGCCGCCGCGCCTACGAATGCAATGACCAACATGGCGGCGATGCCGCCTACAACCAGCTTCTTCATCCAGACTCACCCACCGGCCACGCGCAAAGTCTCCTCAACATGCCGCGGCTACCGGCTACGATTGACTACTTCAAGCTCCAAGTGACTGGCGCGAGTATAGCCGAAAGCCGACCGCTCCGCGGTGAGCGCGGCGTCTGCTAAGGCGGTGTTAACATAGCGCTTTTGCCCTGCCGTGCCGGTCAACCTCCTCTCCTGTGGCCGCATTCATCCGGTTGTTTCTACGGCGGCGATTACGGTCTTTTCCCGGCCAAAGGTAGGGAACGACCCTATAGCGATCTCGCGCCCGGCGTCTTATGCTTTCGCGCGGATGTTGCGACAAAAGACAACGTCCTCTGGCTGCTGCCGAGCAGCGCATGACAATCTTTGCATGATTGGAGCCATCAGGGGGAGCCGACCCTGACTGGGCCCGCTTTATTTCCCCCCTGGAGGCGTACGCGCAGCTGACCGCTGCCAGATAGCCATTCGTTGTTAATGACGACGAGAAGAATGGAGGTAAGAAAAATGACCACTGTACGCCGAATTAGTTTGTTGCTTGGTATCCTTGTCCTGTCACTGGGGCTCTTAGCCGCGTGTGGCGGCAACGACGAGGATAACGACGTTGGCCTGAATAATAACGATGGTTTTGGTAACGAAGACGCCGGTTTTGGCAATGTCGACGTTGGCGCCGACGCCGACGTGGACGTCGATGCTGAGATCGAACCGACTCCACTCGCGCCGGAGCTGACCGTCACCGAGGCTGTGACCGCCGAAGTAGAAGCGACGGCGGTGCCAGAGCCTACCGAAATGCCTGAGCCAGAAGTAGAGGCCACGGCTGCTGTGACCACGACTGAAGAAGTAACGACCACCGAAGACATCACCGATACGGCTGACGCCGAAACTGGCGCTATAGCCGGCAGCTTCTTGGTCCGCGCTACCACCCTATTTGACCTCGATCTGAGCGACGAGGTTGATGAGGATGCGGGCGAGCTGACCGACTTCCTCTTCGACGAAGAGGGCAAGATCCACTACGCTATCCTCGAGGTTGACGCCGACGGTGAAGGCGAGATTGTCGCCGTACCGTGGGACAGCCTGGATGTGGCGGCCATCTCCACTGACGCCGCTGGCGAATACGATTACGGCCTGACCTGGGTAGATGACCTGGACGCCGTGAGCGCGAGCATCGAGAGCGACCTCTGGACTGAAGACAGCATCGTCATTGACGCCGACGCCTTTGGTCTGGACGTGGAAATGGATGCCACCACGGCGAACCTGTTCCGTGCCAGCGCCTTCATCGACGAGGGTCTGTTTGACACGGCGGAAGGTGACGTGGTGAATGCTGACGGTGTGGACGTCGGCGAAATCGAGGACCTCTTGATTGACGTCGAAGCCGGCACGGTTGTCTACGCGCTGGTTGACGTTGGCGGTTTCCTCGGCGTGGGCGAGCGCAACCTGGTCCTGCCGTGGGAGCAGCTGACGTTTGACGCCACGGCCGAGAACTTTAGCACGGACGTCGACGAGGCTACGCTGGAAGAAGCGCCAGAGTTCGATGCGGACGAGGCGTTTGCCGACAGCGAGGTCCGTATGGACGAGAGTATCCGCTCTGAGCTTGATGCCTACTGGGATATCGACGTAGACGTGGACGACGACTAACCAACTAAAGACATGGCGAACTATCGCCCACCAATTGAATACGTTTAATTAGCGAGCGGCGCCGCTCCTGTGCAGGTAGCGGCGCCGCTTCATTTTGCTCCCCACCCACCTCACCTGTCCCCGCTTCTGAGGAAGGGGGAAGACGCGGGCGCGATGCGAACGACCCACGTCTTCCGAGAGAAGGTCCTCCCAGAGGTGGTCCTCCTTGCGGAGAAGGAGGCTACTCGTAACGCAGGGCTTCGGCGATAGTCACCTTGGCGGTGGCGCGCGCCGGTAGCCATGCGGTGAGCAGACTGGTGATGACCGTCACCACGCCGATGACGGACAGCAGGCCCCACGGTGGCAGGAAAGACAGACCCTGATCCGCCGCGACCTGCAGGTAGAGGTTGTAGGCAAAGGTGAGCGCCAGGCTGTAGCCAATCACCGTCGCCAGCCCGGCGATGAATGCCCCTTCGAAGAGAAAGACGTTCTGCACCATCTCGCGGGTGAAGCCGATGGCGCGCAGCACGCCGATCTGCTGGCGGCGCTCGACGACGGCCCGGATCGTGACGACGCCCAGGGCGGCGATGCCGATGAGCAGCCCGAGGCCGATGAAGCCCTGGATCAGGTAGAAGATGCTGCGCACGGCACCGCGCGCTGCCTCCAGGTCCTCTTTTGGCAGGGAGGTCTGCAGCCCGCTGCGGCTGAACTGGCTTTCCAGCGCGTTCGCTGTCGCCCGCGCACCGGCGCCCTGCGGCAGGCGCAGGAAGAAGCGGTTCGGCTGCTCGTAACCGAGGCTCGCTGCGGCCGCGGCGTTCATCGTCGCTCCAAAGAAGTTGGGCGCCGAGTTAATCACCCCCACGATGGTGAAGTCGCGCGCCACAGCGCCAGCCCCGTTGATCGTGATCGTCACCGGGTCAAACGTGGTCGCCGTCGCGCTGATCGTGTTGACCGCAAACGCTTCGTCGCTGCGCTGCGTGGTCGGATCACCGCCGCGGTCGATGGAGAAGTCGTCGATCACGACGAGCGTTGGGTCGCTTTGCACGGCTGCCCACACCTCAGCCGCGCTGTCGTACCCGTTCGCCCAACTGCCGAGCTCGAGGCGGTGGCTGGCGAAAAAGGCTTCGTCCACACCATTGATGGCATACGCCGCGGGCGCCGCCATTTCCGGGCTCTGTGCGCTCACCGGCGCGAAGATAGCCGCCGTCGTCGCCTCGGGTACGGCGACACCGTTCGTCGTAGCCAGGCCGGCGATCGCCGCGTCGATCTGCTCTGCGCTCACCGGGTTAAACGGATTGGCCTGTAGCAGCACGTCATAGTCGCCGCTGCCGCTGATGGGGTCAAGGAAGTTGCTGAACGTATTGGTGATGGTCGTCGTGCTGACCAGCGTAAAGATGATCAGGCTGAACATGGCCAGCGTCGTCGCCGTGCGCCCCTTGTTCATCACCGGGTAGGCGATCGAGACGCGCGCCACCGGCAACAAGCTGCGGAAGCGCCCGAGCAGACCAGCGAACAGGTTCAGCAGCGTATCGGCATTGTATAGGAAGAGGACGATGGCGCCGCCGACGAGGAAGATGCCGCTGAT
>JAVVFG010000059.1:13803-15368 GCA_032260445.1 Anaerolineae bacterium
CGGCATTGTATAGGAAGAGGACGATGGCGCCGCCGACGAGGAAGATGCCGCTGATGAAGAAGTCCCCTGGGTTCGTACCCAGCTCAGCCAGGCGCCCTTCGGTCCGCGCCGGCAGCGCCCAATAGAGGATCAGCGCCAGCCCTACGAAGGAATAAGCGAACCGGCTGGGAACACGCAGCCAGTGCGCCAATTGCCCGAGGCCAATGATGAACAGCGAGACGCCCAGGGCATAGACGCCCATCTGTCCGGCGACATTCACGCCTACGTAGGCAAAGAGATAACCGAGGACGAGTAAGACCGGCCCGCGCGCGAACAGCCCACCCCAGAAGTTGAGGATAGCCTTCGGCGCGGCGAACAGGAACAGGCGGAGCGCAGCATGTCCCTGGCCCTCGCCCGCTTTGGCTACGGCTGCCTTCCACACCAGGAACGGGCGCAGGAACAGCACCCACTGGCTCTCGCGCGGCAGGTTGGGCAGGTTGAGATCGCGAATCGCGGCGATGATGTTGATGCGGCTGATGCGCGCCGAAGAGATGGACACCGTGATGAAGGTGATCACCAACCCCAGGCTGTAGCCGGTGAGCGCGGAGCGCAGGCTGACGCGCGGGACGATGTTTAGGCTGCTGTTTGCCAGCAGGGAGCCCAGGCTCTGCGCCAGCAGCAGCGCGGCGCCCACGCCCAGCGCGGCGCCTACTGCCGAGGCCAGGAAGTTGTACGCCAGCCCTTCGCTCACAAACTGGCGGATCAGGTCGCTACGCTGCAGGCCAACGGCGCGGCTCATCCCCAGCTCCGACCTGCGTTCGGCAGCGAGCACGGAGAAGATGAGGAAGATGAGCAGGATACCGCTAAAGATAGAAAAGGTGCCGAAGGTCACGAAGAGAACGGTTATGAACTCCGCACTCGCCGTCGCCGCTTCCAGCTGGTCGGCTTTCACGGCATTCACCGTGAGGTCGCCCGCCACCGCCTCCAGCATCGTCACGGCCACGCCGGTCAGCGCCACGCCGCTCTCGCGGTCGCCGGCGTTGGAGACCAGCACCGCCGTCAGCTGCCCTTCCTGCCCGAAGAACGCCTGGGCCGCGGCCAACGGCAGCAGCACGGCTGGCTCGCCGCCCGCCAGCTCGCCGTCGCTCACGATCCCGCGCACGGTGAAGGGAGCCGGCTGTCCCTTGATCAGGAGCAGCTCGTGACCTTCGTCCGCGTCCAGGGCGGTTGCCAGAGCGCTGTTGACCAGCACTTCGCCGGCAGCGAGCTCGTCTAGCCCGGCCGGAATCGCCAACCCGGTTCCGGTCACGGCACCAATACCGCGCACGCCCACCGCCGCCTCGGAGAGATTGCTCGTGCTGTTGAAGACAGGTAGCTGCTGTACCAGCACCGGGGCCACGCCGTCGATCGTCTCGCCGTCCACCAGGGCGGCGATCTCCCCGGCTACGGCGGCATCGAACCAGCGCCCATCATCTGCCTCTGTGGCTGGTGCCGCGCTGAAGCTGAAGCTGGAGCTCGCTTCCACAAGCGACGGGCTGATCTGTTCGTCGATCGCGCCGAGGTCGTCATAGACCTCGACCTTGACC
>JAVVFG010000060.1:0-15125 GCA_032260445.1 Anaerolineae bacterium
CATGATGCCACTGCCTCCACGATTGCCAGTTCCTCTCGCTCACTTTCACCCGCATTTTGCGCGTCAGCGATCAACCCGCCGCCCACAACCACCTCGCCATCGTAAAAGACGGCCGCCTGCCCTGGCGTCGCGCCGTAGACGAACGAATCGAACAAAACCCGCGCGCCGCCGTCAGGCAACGGCGTAATCTGCGCCGCCACCGCCGGCGCCTTGTAGCGCACTTTCACGCCCCCGCGCATCGTCCCGGCCGGCGGCGCGCCAGCGACCCAGTTGACATCACGCACGAGCAGGGTCGTCTGCCCCAGCTCCGCATGGCTGCCGACGACGAGCGTGTTGCTGCTCGCGTCCTTGCGCAAGACGTAAAGCGGCTCGCTCGCACTGATCCCCAGCCCCTTGCGCTGCCCGATGGTATAGAAGGGGAGCCCATTATGCTCCCCAAGATGAGCGCCTTCGCTGTTGACGATCGGGCCCGGCCGGATCGCTTGCGGCGCATACTCGCGCAGGAAGCGACGATAGTCGCCGTCGCCAAGGAAGCAGAGATCCATGCTCTCCTGTTTCCGCGCCACGGGCAGCCCCATCGCAGCAGCCATCTCGCGCACTTCGCTCTTGGTATAGGCGCCCACGGGAAAGAGCACCTGCGCTAGCTCGTCCTGGCCCAGCACGTGCAGCACGTAAGACTGATCCTTCGCCGGATCGGTGGCGCGCAGAAGGCGGTAGCCCTCTGGCGTCGCTTCCACGCGCGCGTAGTGGCCCGTCGCCAGGTAGTCCGCGCCGAGCGCACGTGCCCGGTCCAGCAAGAAGCCAAAGCGGATCTCGCGGTTACAGGCCACACAAGGATTCGGCGTGCGCCCGCGCGCATGCTCGTCGATGTAAAATTGCACGATGCGCCGCCGGAAGAAATCTTTCACGTCGACCACATAGAATGGGATATCCAGGGCATCGGCGACGCGGCGCGCATCGGCCATCTGGTCGGGCGTGCAGCAGCGATTCAGCGGCGCCTCCGGTCCCCGGGCGGGCTCGCTCCACAGCCGCAGCATCATGCCCACCACGTCGTAGCCCTCCCGCTTCAGCAAGGCGGCCGCGACTGAGCTGTCGACGCCACCGCTCATGGCGACCACAACGCTGGGCTTCTTCTCCTTCCAATCGCTATGCAAACCAACCATTCTCGTGTGCTGCCCGTTCGGGCCGGGTCCTCGTACTGGCGTGCACGAAGCACCCGCAGGCGGCTCTCCCATGTCATCATACCAGGATACCGGGCATCACCCCGGTGAAACGGAGCTATTATAGCCCGGCGATGTTAACAAAGGCTTGGATTCATTCACGCGTATTGGGCGCGAAACTGCTGTAGGGTGCGCACCGCTTCAGGCAGCACGGCAAGCACCCGTTCTACCTCTTCTACCGTGTTTTGCCGCCCAACTGTCAGCCGCAGCCCGCCGCCGGTCCACTCCTCGCTTAGGCCCAGCGCTTCCAGCACCGACGACGGCAGCGGGTTGCCCGTCGTGCAGGCCGAGCCGCTGCTCGCGGCGATCCCTGCGACGTCGAGCTGGATCAACAGATCGTTGCCGCTGATGTCGCGAAAGGCAAAACTGGCATTGTGCGGCAGACGCTCCTCGGGGTGCCCGGTGAGAATCACGTCGCCGGGCAACGCCGCCAGCACGCCCGCGATCAGCCGGTCGCGCAGCCGCGTGTAGTGGGCCACGTTCTCTTCCAGCTCGGCCATGACAAGCGCGAACGCTGTCGCCGCGCCGGCGGCAAACGGCACATTCTCCGTTCCCGCGCGCCGCCCATGCTCCTGGCTACCGCCTGTTAGCGCTGGCAGCAGATCCACCCCATGGCGCACGTAGAGAAAGCCGATTCCCTTCGGCCCGTAAAACTTGTGCGGCGCAAAGCTGGCCAGATCGAGCGGCAGCGCGCGCATATCCCAGCGCCGCACAGCTGCCGCCTGGATCACGTCGCTATGGAACAGGATGCTGCGCTCGCGCGCCAGCGCGCCGATGGCCTCAATCGGCTCCAGCGTGCCAATCTCGTTGTTTGCGGCCATCACGCTGATCAGCACCGTCTCCGGCCGGATCGCGGCGTCGACATCATCCACGCTGACTTGTCCCGTCTCGTCCACGGGAAGTATCGTGACCTCGAAGCCCTCGTGCGCTGCTAACTGCCGCGCCGTGTCGATGACTGCTTTGTGCTCGATCGCCGTCGTGATCAGATGGTTGCCGCGCCCAGCCGCCCGCGCCGCGCCCATGACGCCGCGCAGGGCGAGGTTGTCCGCCTCAGAGCCACAGCCAGTGAATATTATCTCCTCCGGCTCCGCCCCAAGCAGCCCGGCGATCTGCTGCCGCGCCGTGCTCAGTCCCTCTTCGGCGCGCCGCCCCTGCCGGTGCACTGACGAAGGGTTGCCGTAGTACTCGGTCCAGTAGGGAAGCATCGCCGCGACGACACGCGGATCGACGGGCGTCGTCGCCCCATGATCCAGATAAATCAGCTCGTTCATCCGCTTACTCCTGGTTGGCTCCGCTCGGCGATGATCGGTGTGCGCTGGGGAGACTACTCATGTGACGCCGGCAGGCGTACGGTAAAGGTCGTGCCCTCACCCTCGGTACTCTCGACCAGGATCGAGCCATTGTGCTTGACGATCGCCTCTTTGACCATGTACAGGCCAAGCCCGGTGCCGGCGATCCCCCGCTCCACGGCCGTCTGGGCGCGGTAGAAGCGCTTAAATAGGTTCGGCTTGGCGGCATCCGACACGCCGATGCCCTCGTCACGCACGATAACCTCGACAGTTTCCTCGTCAGCCCTGGCCTCGACGCGTACGCTGCCCGACATCGTGAACTTCACGGCATTCTCCACCAGGTTCTTGAATGCCGAGTAAATCATTTCCTCATTGCCCACAACGGACGGGAGCTCCGGCGGGATACGCTGTACGAAGGTCAACCCTTTCTCCATCGCCCGGTCGGCCAGCGGCGGCAGAATCTCGTCAAAGATCATGTTCAGATTGACGACTTCCGCGCTGCGTTGCAGCTCGCGCGCCTCTAGCTTGGCCAGTTGCAGCATCTGGCGCACCATGCGCTGCAGCCGGTCACTCTCGCGCTCGATGACCCCGAGGAACCGGTCTGCCTTTTCCTGGTCGCCCTGCGCCTTCCCCTCGCGCAGGAGGCGCGCGTACATCAGGATCGTTGCCAATGGGGTACGCAGCTCGTGCACGATGTTATGGAAGAAGTCGTCGCGCATCCGCTCGACCTCGCGCACCTGGCGCAGGTCGCTGAACGTCAAAATCATCTCCGCTAGCTCGCCTGCCTCGTCCTTGACAGACGCGCCGCTGATCAGGACGGGGACGGCTTCCCCTTCCGGCTGCAGCAGATCGCAGGCGATTTGAGGATAGTCGTTCGCTGCGCTGCGCACCCGTCCAAGGTAAGCAGGAAACGGCTCCCTCGCCTGGATGTGGATGACCTCCTGCGCCAGCTCGCCTGTCAGCGCGTCTTCATCTTCGATCCCTAGCAGCGTCAGCAGGGATTCGTTTGCCGCCGAGATCCGCCCTTCGGCGTTGACCGTCAGCAACCCTTCCGACATGCTGGCGAAGATCGTCTCCACGCGTCGCTTTTCGGCGAGTACATCGCCGTGGAGGCGCGCATTCTCGATCGCTGCCGCCAGCGGGCTGGCAATCGCCTGTAGTAGGCGCAGGTCGCTCTCGTGGAAGTTGCCGATACGCTTGTTGATCGCCTCCAGCACGCCGATAACCCGCTGCTCTACGCGCAGCGGCACGCAGAGGATCGAATGTGTGCGGAAGCCCGAATCCTGGTCGACGCGCGCAAAGAAGCGCTGGTCCTTGTAGACATTGTTGACGATCAGCGGCTCACCGCTTTCGGCGACTTGCCCAGCAATCCCTTGACCCGCCTGCAGGCGGATCGGCGGCAGGTCCCGGAACATCGGGCCAAGCAGTGACTCCACAAAGTGGATGTCCCCGCTTACTGGCTCGACCAGGCCGATGGACACCGCCTCGACGTTCAGTGTCCGCCTGACCGGGTCGGTAAGCTGGCTGAAGATGCTGTCCAGGCTGAGTGAGGCTGTCAGCGAGTAGGTCAGATCGTAGACGATATCAAACTCCACCTGCTGCCGGTCGCGCTCGTGTCGCAGAAAGGCGCGGTCGAGATAGGTCGTGATATGCGTCGCCAGCGACCCGATACTGTCCAGATCGACGATGCTCTCGTCGCCCGGATCGAGAACACAGAGCGCGCCGGCGGGGATCGCTGTGTCCTCCCGGCGGGGGAAGGGGAGCGGGACGGCGACGACGGCATCGCGCGCCAGCAGCCACAGATCGCTGCCGATGACGGCTTCCGCGGGGAGATCGAACTTCTCCAGCCGCAGCGGCTCCTTGGCTTCAATGAGCTGCGCGAACGCACGTTGTGTGCCCTCCCAGCGCGTCTGCTGCAGCGCCCCGACCGGATCGCAGATCCAGACGTCGTAGTACTGGCGCAGCGGGCCGCTCAGCGCCACGACCGTCTTCACACCCGTGTAAACCGCAATCTCGTAGGCAACCGAGGCGCACACGCCGTGCGCGTCATAGATGAACGCCAGCTCAGCGGCCAGCCGTTGCCACAAGATGTGCATCTCTTTCGTTGTCGTCCGCAGCTCTGGTTCACTCATTGATGGAGTTATAGCTGTGGCGCCCGTAGTTGGCAAGCGACGCGCGGCCGCGCTCTGGGCGGCAGGATTACGCCGGGCACGCGCCAATCGCGGCCACCTCCCGGCTCGACAGCAACGAGCGGCGCACCCGGCGCGCCGGTTGCCGAAACCCCGTACGTTTTGTATCATCGCAACCGAAAACGAGATGTCGCGGCTTCCACCGGGGAGACCGTAACGACGGGCAGGCCGCTACTGGCGCAACCACTACTGCTATCGCTGGCGTTAACAAAGGAGGCACTATGGCCATTCCCTTGCAGCTTATCGCCCTTTCGCTTCCTGCGGCGCTTTACGGGACCGTTCGGCGGATGCACGGAACATCGTGGCGAGAAGTCTGGCGTGACCTCGGCTGGAGGTGGCCAAGCCTCAAGTACTTCCTGTGGGCTCTACTCGTCGCCATGCTCGGCGGGTTGTTCGCCATACCGGCCGTACTCTTCATGCCCAAATCGATCCTAGAAAGTCCCAGCGTAAACATTTCGGGCTATGCCGGCATGGCGCCGACCGCAGGTACCTTCCTGGCCATTCTCTTGCGCGAGGCTTTCTACATCGCTCTGGGGGAAGAAATCTTCTTCCGCGGGCTGTTGGGTGGGTGGCTCATGCGAAGGTTGGGCTTTCTGATCGGCAATACCTTGCAGGCGTTACTCTTCCTCCTGCCGCATCTGCTTCTATTGCTGGTCAGCGTGGCGCTTTGGCCGCTTCTCATTGCTCAGCTTCTGGCAGGCTGGTTGCTGGGATGGCTACGTTATCGCTCTGATAGCATCCTGCCTGGATGGCTGGCCCACAGCCTTACCAATGCGAGCAGTGCGCTGATAGGCATAACATAAAGAATCTACTAAGGAGTAAACTATGTCGTTCATCGAATCAATATTCGCGCGCGAGGTGCTTGATTCGCGTGGCAACCCCACCGTCGAAGTAGACGTCGCGCTCGCCAACGGCGGCTTCGGACGCGCTATTGTTCCCTCCGGTGCATCCACGGGCGCCCATGAAGCCTGGGAGAAGCGCGACACAGGAGAGAGCCGTTATGGGGGCAAGGGCGTTCTCCAGGCCGTCGAAGCTGTCAACGGCGAGATCGAAGATGCGCTCCTGGGCATGGAAGCAACTGATCAGATCCTCGTCGACAAGACAATGATCGAGCTGGATGGCACGGAGAAGAAAGAACGGCTCGGCGCCAACGCCATCCTCGGCGTCTCCATGGCTGTGGCCAAAGCGGCGGCGGATGGGCTGCGCCTTCCCCTCTACCAATATCTCGGCGGACCTACCGCACGTACTATCCCTGTCCCGATGATGAATATTATGAACGGTGGCAAACACGCCGCCGGTGCCACCGACCTGCAAGAGTTTATGATCATGCCTGTTGGTGCCGAGACCTATCGCGAGGGTTTGCGCTGGGGCGTGGAAATCTACCACAGCCTGAAAAAGGTAATTGCTGGCAAAGGGTTTAGCACCACTGTCGGCGACGAAGGTGGGTTTGCCCCGCGCGTCTCAGCCAATAGCGAAGCCTTCGAGCTTATTCTCGAAGCCATCGACAAGGCTGGCTACAAGGCCGGCGACCAGATTCTTCTGGCGATGGACCCGGCTGCCAGCGAGTTCTTCGAAGATGGTAAGTACCACCTCAAGACAGAGGGCCGGTCGCTTACCGGTCCGGAAATGGTCGACCTCTACGCGAGCTGGGTCGACCAATACCCAATAGTGTCGATCGAAGATGGTCTGCACGAGGACGACTGGGAAAGCTGGACATTGATGATGGAGCGCCTCGGCGACCGCGTCCAGATCGTCGGCGATGACCTCCTTGTGACCAACGTCAAGCGCATCGAGAAGGCCTTCACGCGCCATGCCGCCAACAGCCTGCTCGTCAAAGTCAACCAGATCGGCACGCTGACCGAGGCCATGGAGGCCGTCCACCTCATCCAGCGCCACAACTGGACCGCCGTCGTTAGCCATCGCAGTGGCGAGACCGAGGATAATACCATCGCCGATCTCGCCGTCGCCCTGAACGCCGGCCAGATCAAGACCGGCGCCCCGGCGCGTACCGACCGCGTCGCCAAGTACAACCAGCTCCTGCGCATCGAAGAGGATCTGCGCGGCGCGGGACTCTATCCCGGGACGGCTGCGTTCTACAATCTGCGCCGCTGAGCGCCTCACCAGACAGATTACGAGGGCGGCGCGCCACCGCCGCCCTCATTTCGTTTGCCTTCTCTGCCCGTCGCCATGCCAGCCGTGAATTCTTGTTATAATGGAGCTACAGGCCCGCCGGGAAAGCTCTGTCAGGCCACGCTATTGTCTGGCCCGCCAGCAGATGGCTGCGACACTCGTCATTCTATAGTGTTTGTTGTACACTAAAATAGCCTCAGCCGCCGGTAGACAGCTATCAGGAGATGTGCCCGGCTTTATATCTTGTATCTATAGGCACGAATACCGTGCTGGGTTATCGTGCAGTCTGGCCTGTCGATGCGGCGCTGGATCCTTAGGCAAGCGAGATGGTGAGATGCTAGAACAAATCCTACTCCCTCTGGACGGCTCAACTCTGGCTGAGTGCGTTTTGCCGCATGCTGTTACCATCGCGCGTGCGACGATGGCCCGGCTGACGCTCCTGCACGTTGTCGAGCCTGGGCCCGGCGCGGAAAGCGCCACGACCGATCCGTTACACTGGCACCTGCGCAAAGCTGAGAGCCAGGCCTATCTCGAGGAAATCACCAAACGCTTGCGGAAGCTCGACCTGAATGTTGGCTCAGTTCAGCTTGAAGGGCACGCGGCCGAGCGCATCGTCGAATATGCGCGTGACGAGGCCGCCGATCTCATCTTGCTGAGCAGCCACGGAAAGAGCGGCCTCAGCCCCTGGAATGTGAGCAGCCTGGTGCAGAAGGTCATCCTCCGCGCCAACCGTTCCATGATGATTGTGCGCGCGTATGAAAGGGGCGTCCAGGACCTCGGGGAGATGTCCTACCGGCGCATACTCGTGCCGATGGACGGTTCGCGCCGCGCTGAGCACGTGCTGCCTATCGCCTCAGCCCTGGCGGCGGACGGCGAGCTGGTTCTCACCAGCGTCGTGACGCGTCCCGAGATGCCGCGCCGTTCGCCGCTAAGCGAAGAGGACGCCGAGCTCGCCGAGAAAGTCGTGGCGCGCAATCGTGAAGAAGCAGAAAAATACCTGCAGCAGCTCAAATCATGGTTATCGCAGCCGGTTTCAACCAGGCTGCTCGTTGCCGAGAGCGCGGTAACCGCGCTTCACCGGCTTGCTCAGGAAGAACACGTCGATCTTGTCGCGCTTAGCGCGCACGGTTATTCCGGCGATGTTCATCGTCCTTACGGAAGCCTTGTCACCAGCTTCATCATCTATGGCAGCACGCCGCTATTGATCATTCAAGACCTGCCCGCCGATCTCATCGAATCGACGAAGGCCGAAACCGTGACCACGCGCAGCCTGGTCACCCATCGCGTTCAGGGAGGACCGACTGCCACGCATGCTGAATCCCAGGAGTGACAATCCCACTGCCACTGAACGAGACGAAGCGGTTAATTCCCTGCAGCAGGGTGCGCTGCGGCTAGCTGAGCAGCACGACGTCGCGCGCACCGCTGCACCGGCCATCGTCAGCACCTTCTACGACCGCCTCAAGGAGCAGCGAGTCCTGCTCCAGCAGGCGCGCGACCGTTTTCGCGAAGACGCCGCCGCACAGGCCCCCCTCTCCTACGGCGCCGAGTGGCTACTGGACAACTACTACCTCCTCGTGCAGGCTATGCGCCAGGTCGAGGAGGACCTGCCTGCTTCCTACCTCCGCGAACTGCCTAAGCTGATTACCCCAGGCGCATTGCACGACTATCCGCGCGTCTTCGACATGGCCCGCGTGCTCACCTTACACGAGGGAGCTGCCCTGGCTCTCGATAAGATCGTTACCTTCGTCGGCGCCTATCAGGAGGTACAGCCGCTGGCGATGGGTGAGCTGTGGGCTTTCCCCATTATGCTACGCGTCGTCTTGCTGGAGTCGGTGGCCCAGGCTACGGCGCGGCTCACCGGCCTTCTCGACGGCGCCGAGGTGCCGCCTGCGTTCGAATTGGATTACGGCATCGCCGGCGACGATGTTGTTGCCGCCGCGATCCCCGCGCTCCTGCGCCTCAGCCGCATTGATTGGCGCGAGTTCTTTGAAGAGCTCTCTCTGGTTGAGCGGATCCTTAGTCAGGATCCTGCCGGCATCTACAGCGAGATGACGTTTGCCACGCGCGACCAGTATCGCAAGATTGTCGAGAGATTTGCTGTCGCCGTGCAGGAGCCAGAGACAGAAGTCGCCCGCCGCGTGGTAGCCCTGGCGGAAGAGGTGCCCTATCCCGATGGCGAGCTTCACGATGGCCCTTGGGCGGGCATCGATCTGCCGCGCGAGGTTCATGTCGGCTACTATCTCGTCGCCGGCGGGCGGCCCCGGCTTGAAGCGGCGCTTGGCTACCAGCCGTCACGCGCCGTGCGCTGGCAGCGCTGGCTGCTCGCCCACCCAACCTTCGTCTACCTCGGCTCCATTTTCGTCATCGCCGTAATCTTGCTCGGCCTCATCTACGCCTATAGCGTTGCCGCCGGCAGTGGGCCGCTGCAGCAGCTGCTCGCCGCCGCCATTGCCCTCATTCCGGCAATTTCCGTCAGCGTGAGCCTCGTCAATTGGCTCGTCACCACCCTGGTATCGCCGCGCGTCCTTCCCAAACTCGACTTCTCTGACGGCGTGCCCCAGGTGAGCCGCACTATGGTTGTCGTCCCGGCGATGCTCACCAGTGAGGACGAAGTTCAGTCGCTCATCGGCCAGCTAGAGCGCCATCACCTCCGCAATCCAGATCCCATGCTCTCCTTCGCCTTACTCACCGACTATGGCGATGCCCCGCACGAGACCATGCCGGGTGACGACGAGCTGCTCACTGCCGCCCGCGCTGGCATCGAGCGCTTGAACGCCCATTATCCGGGTGCCCCTTTCTGCCTCTTCCATCGCCGCCGTCTCTGGAATCCCCAGGAAGAGGCCTGGATGGGTTGGGAACGGAAGCGCGGCAAGCTACACGAGTTCAACCAGCTTCTGCGTGGCGCTGGCGACACGAGCTACATCCTCCAGGAAGCAGATCTGCATACCCTCCGCCACGTCCGTTACGTCATCACCCTCGACGCCGATACCATCCTGCCGCGTGACGCCGCGGCCCGCCTGGTCGGCACCCTGGCGCATCCTCTCAACCACGCGCGCTTTGACGAGAACGGCCGCGTCACGGCTGGTTATACCGTGCTCCAGCCGCGCACCGAGATCCAGCCCACCAGTGCCAACCAGTCCCTCTTTACCCGTGTCTTCGCCGGCGATACGGGCATCGACCTCTATACGCTCGCCGTCTCCGATGTGTATCAGGACCTCTTTGGCCAAGGCATCTTCGTCGGCAAAGGCATCTACGATGTCGATGCCTTCGAGCGCAGCGTCGCTGGCCGCGTTCCGGAAAACACCCTGCTCAGCCACGACCTTTTTGAAGGCATCCACGGCCGCGCCGCGCTTGCCAGCGATATCGTGCTCTACGAGGACTATCCGCCCCATTACCTGATGCAGGTACGGCGCAACCATCGTTGGATACGCGGCGACTGGCAACTACTTCCCTGGCTATTGCCGCGCGTCCCAACGGCCGCCGGCGGGCGCCGGCCCAATGACCTCTCCCTCATCGACCGCTGGAAAATCGTTGACAACCTGCGCCGTAGCCTTTACCCGCTCGCCCTCCTTCTCTTCTTTGTCGCTGGCTGGACGGCGCTGCCGGGAACTCCCGGACTATGGACCCTGCTCGGCCTTCTCATGCCTGGCGTCAATCTGCTCACCACCTTCCTCGGCGGTCTCATCGGATTGGCCGAGGGCGCCACGCTCCGCGCCTTCGGCCGCTCGCTGCGCGATAGTGCTCTGCGCTGGCTTCTCTTCCTCGCTTTCCTGCCGTACGAAGCCCTGCTTAACCTCGACGCCATTCTCACCACGCTGCGCCGCGTCTTTTTCACGAGGCGGCACCTCCTATACTGGACCACAGCTGCCCACACCGTCCGCCTCTTTGGCGAGGAGGTAACCGCTGAGGTTACCTGGCGCGACATGGTCTCATCGCTTGTGATCTCGCTGTGGATTGGCCTGGTCGTGCTACTCTACCGGCCGGAGGTGCTCGCTGCGTCGTTACCCCTCTTGCTGATCTGGCTCTTCGCGCCCCAGCTCGCGTACTGGATCAGCAGGCCTGTCCGCGATCGCAAAGTTCCCCTGACCGCGGCCGAACAGCGCCGGCTGCGTCGTCTCGCGCGCCGCACCTGGTTCTTCTACGAGCGTTTTGTCGGGCCCGACGATCACTGGTTGCCAGCAGACCATTTTCAGGAATCGCCGCGCGGTGTCGTGGCCCGTCGCACCTCGCCGACCAATGTCGGTCTCTACTTGCTTTCCGTGCTGGCCGCCTATGATTTTGGCTACCTTGACCCATTAAGCTTCACCCTGCGCCTCCGTTCTACGTTCGACACCATGCAGCGCCTCGATCGCTATCGTGGTCACTTCCTCAACTGGATTGATACCGCCACGCTCGCCCCGCTGCCGCCACGCTACGTTTCCACCGTCGACAGCGGCAACCTGGCAGCCTCCCTGATCGCCCTCCGCCAGGCCAGTCTCCGGCTGCCGCAGCAGCCTGCCTGGCGCTGGGGTCGCTGGCAGGGTCTGCTGGACAATATCGACCTCCTCCGTGACACGCTCGAAGCCCTAGGCACGGCGCCAGAACCGGCTGGCGAGCTTCTTGTCCAGTTGGAGCACGCGCGCGCTGATATTCTGCGTCATAAAGGTAACCCTGCCGGCTGGTACTCTCTCTTGCGCCGTCTACGAGAAAACTGGCTTCCCACGCTCAGTCCGTTGCTGCTGGAGGTCGTCGAATCAAGCGATGGCGCCCTCGATTCCCATACCCTCCAGGATTCGCGCCTCTTTGCCGAGCGGCTCGGCGATCATATCCAGGGTATGGAGCGCGAGATGGAAATCCATCTGCCGTGGCTGTCCACGCTCCACAATCCGCCCGCCGGCCTGGAAGCGCTCGGTCCCTCGTCCGCTACAGCCGCCGCCTGGGGCGAGCTGCAGGAAACGCTCGCCGCGCAGCTCGCAGACGCCTCTGTCGATGAAATCGCCGCGGCAGCCGCAGCGCCGTTGCGACTGCTGCAGGAACACCTGGCGGCCGGCACCGAGGTTACCGCCTGGCTGGCACAGCTTGCGGAGCAACTGCGCGACGCGCGCCTGGCGGCCCACGCCTTCGCCGCCGGTTTCGCCGATCTGGCCCGGGAAGCCGCAGACTTCGTCGACGCGATGGACTTCTCCTTCCTCTACGACGAAGATCGCGATATCTTCCACATTGGCTTCAACCTCGATGTCAACCGCCTCGACAATAACTATTACGACCTCCTCGCCTCCGAGGCGCGTATTGCCAGCCTCGTCGCCATCGCCAAGCACGACATCCCCAATAGCCATTGGATCCAGCTCTCCCGGCCGATTACGGCTGCCGGTGGCGGCTATACCCTGCTCTCCTGGAGCGGGACAATGTTTGAATATCTCATGCCACCGCTGCTCATGCGCAGCTACAATGGCACCTTACTCCACCACAGCGAGCGCCAGGCCGTCGACGTCCAGATCGCCTACGGCCGGCGCCGCGGCGTGCCCTGGGGCGTTTCAGAGTCCGGTTTCTACACCTTCGATGCCGCGCTGAACTACCAGTATCGCGCCTTTGGCGTCCCTGGCCTTGGCCTTAAGCGTGGCCTCAGCGAAGACCTGGTTATTGCCCCCTACGCGTCCCTGCTGGCGTTACCCATCCAGCCGCAGGCTGTGCTTGCCAACATGGATAACCTCGAAAAGCGGGGTATGCTGGGCCGCTTTGGTTACTATGAGGCCATTGATTTCACCGAGTCGCGCCTCGACCTTGCGCGCGACTTCGCCATTGTCCGCTCGTACATGGCCCACCACCAAGGTATGATCATGCTCGCCCTGGTCAATGAGCTCTGTGGCGCGTCGATGGTCTCCCGTTTCCACGCCGATCCGCGCATTCAGGCTGTCGAGCTCCTCCTTCAGGAGCAATTACCGCAGGCCGCTACCCTGGAGACGACCGGCGACGAGCCGTCCGGCGAGCCCGTCGGCGAACCCGGTCACAACGTCGAACCCTGGTCCGTTCCCTGGCAATCCCCGTTCCCGCTCGTCCACTATCTCTCGAATGGTGACTACAGCGTGCTCTTCACCAACGCGGGCGGCGGCTTTAGCCGTTGCGGTGACCTCATGCTCACCCGCTGGCGCCCTGACGTCACCCGAGACCATTGGGGCCAGTGGTTGTATGTGCAGGATGAGGTGAGCGGCGCAACCTGGTCTGCCGGCGTCCAGCCCACCGGCGTCTTCCCCGATCGCCGCGGCGCGCAACCGGAAATCCTCTTCCACCCCCACATGGTCGAGCTGCACCGGCAAGATCACGACGTCACCGTCCACATGGAGATCGTCGTGCCGCCCACGGATAACGTGGAAATCCGGCGCGTGACGCTCGACAACGAGAGCGATCGGCTGCGCCGGCTGCGCCTGACCAGCTATGCCGAGGTCGTACTCGCCGAGCCGGGCGCCGACTGGCGCCATCAGGCTTTCACCAAGCTATTTGTCGAGAGCGAATATTTGCCGCAGTACAACGCACTTATCTTCCGCCGCCGCCCGCGCGCTGCCAACGAGGAACCACGCTTCATGGCCCACATGCTTCTCTTCTCGGGCGCCAACGCCGGTGACGAGGCCCACGAAAGTGACCGCGCCCGCTTCCTCGGACGTGGGCGCACAGCCCGGGACCCCGTTGCGCTGAACGGGGACGGATGGCTGTCCGGCACTACCGGTGCGACCCTCGATCCGGTAATGGCCCTCGGGCAACGCTTTGTGCTGGAGCCGCGCCAGCGCGCACGTGTCCTGCTCCTGACTGCGGCTGCCTCTTCGCGTGAGGAGCTGCTTGCCCTGTTAGCCCGCTACCAGAGCCCGGCGACCGTCGAGCATGGCTTTGCCCAGGCACGAACCCGTGCCGAGCGCCAGTTGCGGCGCCTTGAGCTTGGCACCCCCCAGCTCCAACAGGCACAGCGGCTGCTCTCGCTGCTCCTCTATCCGCACCATGCCCGGCGCGCACCCGTCGACCTGCTTGCCGCCAACGACAAAGGGCAACCTGGGCTCTGGCCCTTCGCCATTTCCGGCGACAATCCGATTCTGCTCGTCACGATTAGCGAAGAGTCCCAGATCGAGCTCGTGCAGACGCTGGTTCGTTTCCACAGCTACTGGCGCCGGCGCGGGCTAATGACCGACCTGGTCATCCTCAATATGGAAGGCTCCGGTTACGGCGAAGGAGTGCACAGCGTCATCTACCGCACGCTGCGTCGTCTCGACGCTGACAGCCAGTTGAACCGGCGAGGCGGCGTCTTCGTGCTCAAGAACGACCAGCTGCAGGGTGCCGACCGCCGCCTGCTGTTTACCGCCGCCCGCGCCGTGCTCGATGCAGCGCAGGGCACGCTTGCCGAACAGCTCGACATTCTCGGCGAAACGGAAACGCCGCTGCCCGGCTTCACTGCCACCGTCGACCCCGCGACGCTCGAGGAAACCGCTCCTCTCGGCCGGCCGGCGGACCTCCAGTTCGACAACGGCTACGGCGGCTTCACCCCGGACGGCCACGAATACGTCATCTACCTACCGCCCGGCGTCACAACGCCGGCGCCCTGGATCAATGTGATTGCCAACGAGACGTTTGGCTTCCTGGTGAGCGAATCAGGTGGCGGTTACACATGGGCGGTCAACAGCGGCGAAAACCGGCTCACTGCCTGGCGCAACGACCCCGTCTCCGACTTGCCCGCTGAGGCCGTCTACCTGCGTGATGAAGAGACGGCCGAGATTTGGTCGCCTACGCCCCAGCCGGCGCCCGCTAACGCCCCTTACCTGGTTCGTCACGGCGCCGGCTACACCGTGTTCGAGCATGATAGCCACGGCCTGCACCAGGAGCTTCGTCTCTACGCAGCGCCCGGCGCCCCGGTGAAGATCATTGAGCTGCGGCTGGAGAACCGTCGCTCGCGTGTCCGGCGCCTGACCGTAACGTTGTACGCCGAACCGGTGCTTGGTACGCACCGCACGGTTAGCCAGCAATACCTGCTCCCGCGTTACGAGCCCGCACACCATGCCTTGCTGCTGCATAATCCCTATCAGGTTGAGTTCGGCGAGCGTGTCGCCTTTGTTGCCACCGGCAAGGAGCCACATGGCCTCACCGCCGATCGCACCGAATTCCTCGGCCGGCTCGGCTCCCTGCAGCGACCCGTAGCCCTCGGTCGCATCGGTCTCGAAGACCGCGTTGCCCCGGGCCGCGACATCTGTGCAGCAATGCAGCTCCACGTCGAGCTCGAGCCCGGCGCCGGCGAGACCGTCTTCTTCCTCCTCGGCCAGGGCGACGATTTGGCTGCCGCC
>JAVVFG010000061.1:0-7556 GCA_032260445.1 Anaerolineae bacterium
GGAGGCTGGGTCCGCGTCCTGCGCCAGCACGACCAGTTCGTGACCGCCGTCGATCCTGCGGACCTGCATCCAGCGCTGGCAGCGGATAGCAAGGTGCGCCACAAGCGGATGGCAGCCGAGGCCTATCTGGAAGAAGGGCCGGACCAGTACGACCTGATTACCAACGACATGCGCCTCGACGCGCGCGATTCGGCGCGGCTCATGGTAGCCTACGCACCCTACCTCTACCGCCACGGGCGCGCGCTGATGACGCTCAAGCTACCCGAGGAGAAGCGCGAAACGGTGCTCGACCACGCTTTCAATATTCTACGGCAGGCGTACGAGATCGAGCGGGCGCGCCAGCTCTTTCACAACCGCAGCGAGATCACCGTCTTGCTGCGCCCGCTTCAGGTGACGGCGGCGGCCCAGGAGACGTAGCCGAGGAAGAGGAGCAGGGAGAGCCAGCCGAGCCACGCCAGCGGGCGCGTCCGCGCGGGCTTGCCCAGGTAGAGCAGGCGTGGGGGGACAAAGAGGAGTAAGGCGAGGACCAGCGTCGCCAGGAAGGGGAGCCAGGGGCTTGCGGGCGCGATGCGCAACCAGAAGGCGCGGGCGACGGCGGCCAGAGCGAGGGCCATGGCATTGACGGCGAGCAGCGCCAGGCCGGTGCGCGCCGGGCGCCACGGCTGCGGCTCGCTCTGCGTGCTGAGCAGCAGAACGTAGATGAGGCTCAGGCCAAACCAGCTCGCGGGGGTGAGCAGCAGGTAGATGGTCACCGACGGCTCGTCAAGCAACTCGCGGTTCATGTTGGCGACGGAGTCGAGGAAGCCGACGCTATAACCCACAGCAGTGCTGAGCACGAAGGCAAGAAGGCCGCCGAGGAAGAGGAATAGCGGCTTACCCAGCCACGGTGCGGGGCGTACACGCTTCAGGACGGCGATGCCCGCGAGGAAGAGGACAAAAAAGGCGCCTAAGAAAACGGAGTTGATAAAGGCCATGCGGCTGAACTGCTGGGTGAGGGCCGGTAACCACAAAATAGCGGCGACCACCCCCACCGCGTCGGCGGCAAGCGCGATGAGCGCCGATCCTCGTTGCATCATTGTGTGCCTCCATGTGTACGCGCAACAACGCCCGCCGCCGCCATTCTAGCCTATCCGGCGGTTCGCCGCACCAATCGCGAGCCATAACAAAAGAGCGGTAGCCGGCCAGCTACCGCTCTCCTCTGTTTGCTTGTCGCCATGGACTAGGCGCGGAGGTGCGCCTCGAGGAAGTAGAGGCTCTTGTCGAGGCCGCGCACCACTTCAGTGAAGAGGTCGCTGGTGCCCATATCGCCCAGCTCGTCGGTCGTGTCGATCGCTTCGCGTACGGCGTTGGCGTGGGACCCATAACGCTCGATCAGCGCTTCGAGAAACTCTTCACCGCTGCCGAGCTCAGCGCCGACATCGGGCAGCGTCGTGGCGCCAGCAGCCATTTCGACCGTGCCGAGGGCTGTGCCGCCAAGGGCGGTGATGCGCTCGGCCATCATGTCGACGTAGGCGAGCAATTCGCCTGCCAGCTCGTCGAACAGCTCGTGCAGCTGGATGAAGTCCATACCCTTGACGTTCCAGTGCGCCTGCTTGGTATGGCTGAATAGGACAAAGGAATCGGCCATCTGCTCGTTGAGGATGGCGATTATCTCGCTAAGCACTTCCTTTTCCAGGTCAATTTTCGTGTCAAAGTGTGGAGATTTCGTCTGCGTAGCCATCTGTGCTCCTTTTGCTTCCCCAATCAACAGTTCATCAGTAAGATCATGGGAGACATCGCCCTCCTTCCCGGGTAGCCCCGGTACGATGCCTCTCCGCATTATTATAGCAGAAAAGGCCAGCTTTCCCGATATAGATTACGGTATAGTTTATGGTCTATACCTTTCCTGGCATAATCTGCCGCATGATCGATCTGGCTGGCTGCCCGCAATGAAGATCTTCTATCACGACCAGTTCGTCCTCCCCCTTCCCGGCAACCATCGCTTTCCGATGGAGAAATATGCGCTGTTGCGGCAGCGGGTCGTCGCTGCCCGGCTCGTTCCGCCGGGCGACCTACACATCCCCGCTGCGGCGCGCGACGCCGATCTGCTGCACGCACACACGGCGGCGTACGTGGAGAAGGTGAAGACGGGCCAGCTCACGCGGCAGGAGATCCGCCGCATGGGCTTCCCGTGGTCGCCCGGGCTGGTCGAGCGCAGCCGCCGCAGCGTAGGCAGCACCATCGCCGCGGGGCCGGCAGCGCTACAGGATGGCATCACCGTCAACCTGGCCGGCGGCACGCATCATGCTGGGCCGGACTGGGGACAGGGCTTCTGTGTCTTTAACGACGCAGCAGTCGCGGCGCGCGCCTGGCAGGCGGCGGGGCTGGTGCGGCGCGTCGCTATCCTCGACTGTGACGTGCACCAGGGTAACGGCACGGCAGCAATCTGCCGCGACGACGACACGATCTTTACCTTCTCTATCCACGGCGCGCGCAACTTTCCCTTCCAGAAAGAGCCGGGCGACCTGGACGTCGGCCTGGAGGATGGTGCCGGTGACGAGGTTTACCTCGACGCGCTGGCGCCGGCGGTGGAGCGGGCCCTGGCCTGCGCACACGCCAACATCGCCATCTACCTGGCCGGCGCTGACCCGCATAAAGGGGATCGGCTCGGCCGGCTCGCCTTGAGCAAGGCCGGGCTTGCCGCGCGCGATCGGTTTGTCTTGGACGCCTGCCGCCGCGCCGGTCTACCCGTCGTGGTGGTCATGGCCGGCGGTTACGGCCGGGACATTAACGACACGGTCGACATTCACTTCACTACGGTAAGCCTCGCAGCAAACTACACCGCCTAACAGGTCTAAAGGTTTATTGACGCCACGGCCCTAAACGGCGTAAGATGGAGGCGTGCGTAAGGGGGTTGCGTTTCTCGTTTTCGCGTTGTCCTTGCTTGCCGGCCTGCCGTTCGTCGCGGCCGCCGGCAGTCGCGACGCTGGCCATGACAGCGCCGGGGAAGCAATTCGCGCTGTCGTCGAGCTTTACGAAACGCAGATCGCGCCTAGCCAGCCGCTGGCCACGGGCGACGTGTACGAAGAGGGCGATTGGGCCTACGCGATCGCCCAGCCCGCCGACCACGATTCTCCGGCGATCATCCCCATCCTCGCGCAGCGCACGGCGGACGGCTGGCTGGCGCTTGCCCCGGCGACGGCGCCGGCCAGCGAATTTAATGCCTGGCTTGCCGCACTTCCCGCGTCGCTCATGGATGGCAGCCTCAAAGGCTACCTGCAAGTATACGATCCGGCTCTGGCTCCGGCGACCACCTTTAGGGACCATCTCCTTCCCTGGCCAGGCGGGCGCACGGGTGTCGTCACTTACAAGGATGGCTCGGGCCATTACGGCCAGATCGACTTCGCCATTGAGCGCGACGTCTATTCCAGCAAGGCGGGCCGGGTCGTCTTCATCAAGGAGTCGTCCCCCGATCCGGAGCAGATCTGTTCGTCCTTTCAGGCCTGCTGGCGCAAAGCGAACATGGTCGTCATCCAGCATGGGCCGGCCGAATATTCCTGGTACGTGCACCTGGCGTATGACAGCGTGCCAGACAATATCTGGGTCAACAAGGAGATCCCGGCCGGGGTGAAGATCGGCGTTGAGGGGCGCACCGGCTATACCTATGGCGAGACGGGCTACCACCTGCATTTTATGGTCTCCACGGGCCATTATCCGTGGACCGATCCCAACGATCCCGATGCGCTGCCGTGGGCCACGGGCATCGAACAGACGGATTTCGTGGAAAGGAGTTGGGGTGAGCTGTTCCCCAACGAGCGCTACCTCTCGGTGAATTACGCCGCGGACATGCCGCAGCGCAGTAGCCTCGACGGCGTGGTGCGCGACAGCTACGGGCGGCCGGCGGCCGGCGCAACCCTGGCGCTCCTACCCAGCGATGGGCCAGGGGCAGCGCTGCTCGCCGCTAGCGATGGGTTGGGTACGTACAAGTTCCAGCAGGTCGTAGAGGGCGCGTATGTCGCCGGCGCCGGGCAGGATGGCTTCTGGCAGATGGCGGCGGTGACCGTTGCCGGGAGCGGCGGGGTGGATGGGCCGCCCCTGCTGCTGACCCGGCCCTGTGGCTCGGCCGGGGAGCTTTCCCCGGAGAGGGAGATCGAGAGCCTTGTCTGTGACGGTGCCGCCCCAGCGCAGCCGCTGGCCGGACCGGCAGCAGCGAGTGCGGGCAGCGCAGCCGCCCCGCTTGTGCTCAGTGCGCAGCCCGGTATTGACAACGTCTACCTGCACTGGGAAGCGACGAACAGCATCGAGGTCAGCCAGTACCGGGTGCTGCGCGCCGTGGGCGATAGCAGCACGTTGACGACGGTATCATCGACCGCGCAGACCTTTTACGTCGATACGAATCCCATCGCCGCGGAAACGCGGGTCTGCTACCAGGTGCAGGCGCGGCGGCAAAACGGGGCGATCGTCGCCAGCTCGAACCTGGCCTGTACGGTCGGGCAGACCGTCTCGCTGTGGGTGCCGCACGCCGAGGCCCGGCCGCACGATCGTATCCGCATCCCGGTGAACATCCGCAATGCACGTGGGTTGCGGCTCGACAGCGCCACCATCGCCCTGGACTACGACCCGCGCGTGCTCGGCCTGCTCGCCGTCACGCCAGGCAGCCTCGCCAGTGACTACGACTGGTACACGTCGGTTACCGTCAACAGTACCAGCGCGCAGGTGCGTGTGCAGACGCTGCCTTCAGAGGCGCCCAGCCTCTATGGCAGCGGCGCCCTCTTCTGGCTAACCTTTGACGTGCTGCCGAGCAACGTGATTTCAAGCACGCTCAATCTGCGTGAATATCTGAATGGCTCAGGGTCGGCCATCTATACGCCCGGCAGCCCGGCGGAACCGGCCCCACTCGCCCTCCTTGATGGCAATTTTTACGTGGAGCCGCTGCACGCTTACGGGAGCGGGGATCTGAACGGGGATGGCGCGGTGACGGCGGCTGATGCGACCAGTGCGCTACGCGTCGCCAGCAACTGGCAGCAGGCAACAGCGCGCCAGATCCGGGCGGCGGAAGTCACCGGCGACGGCCGTGTTGGCGCTGCTGACGGGTCGGCTGTTCTGGCCTACGCGGACACGGCGAGCTGGCCGGCCATGCCATCGGCGCCGCCGGCCCCGGCGCCAGGCCCTGCAGTCGTCAGCATCGATGCGGCCGCAGGCATTCTCGGCGGGCTGGCCAAGACGAGGCTGCGGGTGAGCGACGGCGGCAACTGGGCGGGCGGCGTTTTCTGGCTCGCCTACGATCCGGCGCTGGTCGCCGGCGTCGTCGCCGCCACGCCGGTGGGCAGCGCCGCCGGCGCGCAGGCGGCTGTCTACGATGCCGGGGCGGGCCTAGCGCGCATCGTCGTGAGCAGCGCCGCCCCGCTTGCAGCCGACGGCGCCTTCGTCGAGCTCACGCTGCGCGTGGGCAGCATGGCGCCATCGGGAAGCAGGACGCCGCTTGTGCTCGTGGACGCCGCGCTGCACGACGCGGCCGGACGAGACTACGCCACCTCGGCGCTGCAGATTCCCGTATCCGCTCTGAGCAGTATACTGAGCATCGACTACGAAGCGGCGTTCTTACCGTCAGTGCAGCGCTAACTTCCGCCACCCCCATCTACGGTGCAAGCGCATAGAGGCATTTGAGATAGGCGCCTTCGGGGAAGGTGACCGGATGGTCGAGCGGGTGGCCCGTTCGCTCAAGCTCCTGCAGGGGGCGGCCAGCGGCGGCCGCGGCCTCGTGCACCATCTCGTAGAATTGATCGCCGCCAATGCGGGCGGTGCAGGAAGCGATGACCAGTATGCCGCCAGGCTGCAGCACCTCGAGCGCGCCGTGAACCAGGCGGCGATAGGCAGAGAGCGCACGCGGCACTTCGGCCTGGTTGTGAGCGAAGGTGGGCGGATCGACGATCACCAGGTCGAAGCGGCTGCGGTTGCCCCGCAGCGTCTTCAGGGTCTGGAAGGCGTCGCCGACGAGGACGTCGTGCCGCACCGCCGCCACGCGAGCATCGTCCTGGTTGAGGGAGAAGTTGTGCAGCGCCGCGGCAAGCGCCGGCTGGCTGAGATCGGCGCTGACGACGCTGGCAGCCCCGCCGCGCGCGGCATAAAGAGAAAATGCGCCGGTGTAGGCAAAGAGGTTAAGCACATGCTGGCCCGCCGCCAGGCGCTCGACGCGGGCGCGATTGTCGCGATGATCGAAGAAGAAGCCGGTCTTTTGCCCAGCGACAACGTCGGCGGCGAACTGTAACCCATTTTCCGCGAAGGATACTGGCCCGCGCAGCGCCGGGCCGAGCACGATCTCGCCGGGGCGCAGCCCGTAGAGGTAGGATGGCTGCGCGGCAACGTCGCGGCTGAGACGCAGGACGAGCCGCTCGGCGGCCACCTGCTCCTGCAGCGCCGTGAGCAGATCGCGCAGATGGGGTACCCACGCGGTCGTGTACAGCTTGACGACGTAGGTGCGGTCGTAGCGGTCGACGACGAGGCCGGGTAAGCCATCATTCTCGCCGTGCACCAGCCGGTAGCCGGTGGTGTGCGGATCTTGCTGCAACGGCGCGCGCAGCGCGGCGGCGGCGGCGAGGCGACCGGCGAACCAGTCACCATCAATGGGCGCCGGCGTTCCCTGCTGCAGCACGCGCAGGCGGATTGGCGAGAGGGGGTCGTAGAGGCCGATGGCCAGAAAGCGGCGCTTGCGGTCGAAGACGACGCCCAGGTCGCCGGGCTGCCCCTCGTGGCTCTGCTGCTCGATGGCGCCGGCGTAGAGCCAGGGATGGCCGCCGCGCAGCGCCCGCTCGGCCGCCGCGCTCACGCGCAGCGCCAGCCGCTTCTCCGACGGCGCCGGCACGTTGGGGATTCTCAGACTGTCGCTATCTGCGTCGCCAGCCAACCGCAACCTCATATAGCGTTGGTGACATCAGCTGGCATTCTAGCGCAAGGTGTGTCCGCGCGCCCCACCCTATCCGTCGCATCGGGCTGGCCACGTGTGCGAAAAACACGCAAACTTGGCCATCTTGGCCATCTTGGCCATCTTGCACTACTTGAGGCGGTGCTCGACGTGGGCAAAGAACCAGCCGACCACCTGTCGCGTCACCCCTTTACGCGCGCCGAACTGCAGTTTGCGCCCCACGGCATCAACCGGATAGGCCTCCAGCGCCAGCTCGCTGTTGGCGCCTGTGCCATTGACCTGTACATGCATGCGCGTGCGGTCGCCCAGCACCTTACCCAGAATCTTCTTGTCGAAGAAGATCTGGACGGCGCCGCTCTCGCTGTCTTTGCTCTCTACCTTGCCGCCCAGCCCTTCGACGGCGCCAAGGGCTGCCTGGAACACGGCGTCCGGCGCTACCTCGTACGATTTGTTCTCGCGGATTGTGTATGGCATCGTTCCTCCCTCGTCGTTACGGTACAGCACCGGCCAGATGTTGCACGCCGGTCTGTGCATGAAGCTGCTCGACGCCCGCACGCTCGCCCACCGCCGTGCCTGGGCTGGCTGCCGTGGCAGCGCCACAGGCAACACCATCGAGCAGCAATCGCAGAATGTCCCGCTGGCGGGTAGTAAGCAT
>JAVVFG010000061.1:7656-14951 GCA_032260445.1 Anaerolineae bacterium
ATCACCGCCAGTGACAACGACCGGCTCTGGGCCGCGCTCGCCTGGATCCCAGCCACGCCAATGTGGCCGCTCTTTGCCCTGCTCGCTTTGCTGCTAGAGGATACCAAGGACCGGCCGTTTATCCGCTACCACGCCATCGTCTCCATTGTGCTGGGGCTGGCGCTGATCCCCATCGCCATTTTCACCCTCGGCTGTGGCGCGATCGTCTACCTCGTCTTCTTCTGGTGGGCGTTTGAGGCCTACAACGGCAAGGTGGTGGAGATCCCGGTCATTTCTGACTGGGTGCGCCAGCGCGGGTGGGTGGAGCTGTAACAAGAGGCGGGCGCAACAAAGCATTCCTGCGTCCACGTGGTCGGCCAGGCTACGAGCCCGATGCTTCTTTGGGCCGGGTGTTAGAAACGCCGGGTGCTTGGACTCTGCAAAAATCGGCCAGTTGTTACTCGCCAAGATATCCGATTTCGTTGAGAAATCGGATATCTCGTCGGAGAGGGCGGGTGTGGCAGCTCAGCCCTGTCTGCCGCGTTCGCGCTCGGCCTCCGCTTCCATAGCTTCCAGCCGCGTATAGTAGTCGGGGAACTCGTTGAGATGGGCCAGGGCGATTTTGCCCGTTAAGAGCGGATCGTTTCCCGTGACATCCGTGGTTGGGTCGTGGAGGCCGTGCTCGAGTTCCACATCCATCCCCATGCGGAACTGCTCGACGTCGAACTGGCTCCAGTCGATGCCGAGTTGTTCACCGATCTTCTTCGCTTCTTCTGCGGAAAAATGTGTTTGTGCTGACATGGATGTAGTCTCCTTCACTGTAATTGAACGGTAATGAGCTCCCCTTTTATACATCGACGCGGTAGTTACGCATCATGCCAAGATCTTCATGTTCCAGGTTGTGGCAGTGGTAGATGTAGAGACCGGTGAAGTCTTCAAACTTGAGCAGGATTTTAACCCGTTCTCCGGGCATAACTAGGACGGTGTCCTTCCAACCCTCGTCTACGTAACCCTCGCTGACGCTTTGCCAATCCGTCACCGATCCGGCTTCCACCTGCCTGTCGACGACCTGAAACTGCAGGCCGTGGACGTGCATGGGATGCGGCATGGTCATCCCGCCCATCATGCCCATCCCGCCACCAGCGCCCGACTGGTTAACGAACTCCCACGCCTCCAGCGTATTTAACCGTACGATTTCATCGGCAGCGACCCCCTCCATCTCGAACTGGCGGCCGTTAATGGTCGGTGCCATGCCCTGCATCACAAGGGCAAACGTGCGCGGGCGCCGGCCGTTGTCAGCTTCGGCTAGCTGGTGCCGGTCAATCGTGGAAAGCTGCGCGGGCAACGCCTGGCCCGGCTCTCCCTGGCGATCGACGTGCACCGTTAACACATCAAACCGGGAGCCGTGCGGAGTGGCTGCGCGCCCTGGCATCATGTCCCCGGAGAACGGCAGACTTTGCAGGCGCAATTCGCTACCCACGTCCCACTGGCTGAAATCAACCCACAGCTCGATCCGCTCGGCCGGGGCAAGGGTGACGTAATCTCGCTGCACAGGTTGTTCCAGCAGGCCGCCATCGGTAGCAATCACGGTCAGGGGCGAGCCGTCTGACCAACCAAGCTTATAAACGCGCGAATTCGAGCCGTTTAGCAGCCGCAGCCGGTAGGGCTGTGCCGCCACCGATAGGCCGTAATTGGGTTGGCCGTTGACCAGGATCTGGTCTCCCAGGAAGCCCATCATGCGATCCATTGCCCCGTTCGGCAGGTAAAGGAATTGGTTATCAGCGGTGAACGACCGATCCTGGATGATCAGGGGCAGATCATAGTCGCCGGAGGGCAAGCCGGCAGCCTCTTCCTCGTCGTCTGAGATAAGGAACAAGCCGGCCAGGCCGTTATAGACCTGCGGCCCAGTTCGCCCGTGCGGATGGGGATGGAACCAGTAGGTGCCGGCCCGGTTGGCGATCTGAAACTCGTAGATGTACGTCTCGCCAGGGTCGATGACATCCATCGGATGGCCGTCCATTTCGTGCGGTACGTGCAGGCCGTGCCAGTGAATAATCGAAGGTTCGGGCAGGTCGTTGTTGAAGTGGATGCGCACCCTTTGCCCCGTGCGGAAGTGGAGGATTGGCCCCAAGTAACTGCCGGGTAGGGATTGCAGGCTATCCGGATTCCCACTCAAGACTTCTCCCTGATAGGTCCAGACCTGCGTCGCCTTGCCAGCATGGATCTGCGATGTTGCTACTGTGGCCGTTAGGGCGAGCTCCACGTCTGGTTCCCACTGCGACTCGGCCACGCGGGTGGGGCTGGCCCCGTGTTCCGGCTCCGGCGTGTCTGTATTGCTGCAACTGCTGAGGACAGTTGCCAGCGCCCCGCCACTCATCAAGGCCAGCGTTCCGCCGCCGGCCATCCGCAGAAATTCGCGACGACTAACTGGATTGATCCGTGCCATGTGTAAACCTCGTGCTTTCCTCTGCGCCGTCTTACTGTTTTCCGACGCCAACTCGTCTCTATGTTCTGTAGTATGCTGCCCGTTCGCCTAGCCGTCGCCTACCTAAGTCGGGTTGTGGAGACACGGCCGTCGACGGACCTTTTGCCGTTCAGTTCGAGGTTTGAGAAAAGAGGATTGGGAGAGGAAAGCGCCGCGGGGAAGCGGACTTGCCAGAAAAGCTCGGTGGCGTTGTCAGGATACAGAGAGCGAGGGCTGCGCCAGTCTGGCGATCGCGCAGCCCTCGATAAATCGGGCTAAATTAGCGGCCCGCCTAGGGCACGAGCTTGTCCAGCACAAAGGCTCCTTCGCGCCGGTAGGCTTCGCCCATGACCGCACCGGAATGGCCGGCCAGACCGTGGACGAGCGAGAGGGCCATGTCGAACTGGCGGTGTAAGGCCAGCCCCAGCTTCACCTTGTCCTCGCTGAGGCTGTCGTAGTCAGGCAGCATCTGTCGCAGCAGGGGCTGGGGCGCGCGCTGTTCGATCATTTGCGCGCTGAAGGCGAGCTGCGACTCCAGAACGGCCAAAGCTTTCTGCTTGAGCTCGAAAGTCTCGGCGATTTCGATAATGCAGTTGGGGTGTTCCGGCGTCATGTAGTAGATGGCGCCGACGAGATGGGGCTGGTCCCCGCCGCAGGCCTCGACGTGCCAGTCGCGGCCCGCGAGCGCGAAGGATTCTGTGTAGAGGAGGGCGATCAGCCGCCGGTCGGGGTCGAGGTCGTGCTGAGCGTGATGCGGATCCTGGGTGATGACGATGTCGGGCCTGACGCGCCGCACAAGCGCGACGATGCGCTCTTTCTCGGCGACGTCAACATTAAACTCGCCATAGTCAAAGTGCAGAAATTCCACATTTTCGATGCCCAGGATACGGGCCGCTTCGGTGACCTGGGGGCGGCTTTCCGGGCGGGAGAGCAGTACGGCGGCGTGAACGTCGTCACCTGCCCGGACGTGTTTGGCAAGCGCGCCGCCACATTCGACAATCTCCAGCCCAAAACTTGCGAGCATTAAGACACGTGTCATGATGGTCGTCTCCTTGATGATTCTGATAACCTAACGGCCCTGGTCGAGGCGCGGGTTGATGCGCTGCTCCAGGGCAAAACCGATGAGGGCGAAGCCGAGGGACGAGGCGGCGATCAGCAAGCCGGGCGGTAGCACCCACCAGCGCCAGGCCGGCGTGAGGAAGGCGCCGCGTACCTGGGCCCAGTAGAGGACGGTGCCCCAGCTCTTCTGCAAAGGGTCGCCGAGGCCGAGGAAGCTCAACGCTGCTTCGAGCAGGATCGCGCTGCTCGTCGCCTGTACGAACTCGCCGACGGCGAGCAGGCCGACGAGCGGCAGGATATGGCGCACGATGATGTGGCCGTTTGTGGCGCCGACGGCGCGCGCCGAGAGGACGTAATCCTGCTTGGCGAGGGTCAGTACCTGGGAGCGGATGACGCGCGCCGTGCCGGCCCAGCTAAGTAAGCCGATGATGATCACCGTATTCCACATGCTGCGCCCCAAGTAGGCGGCAAACATGATGAGGAGCGGCAGGAAGGGCAGCACGAGGACGATGTCCACGCCGCGCATGAGGATGCCGCCCAGGCGCCGGTAGTAGCCGGCGAGCAGGCCGACGATGGTGCCGATGAGCAGGGTGACAGCGGCAGCGGTGACGCCGACGAGCAGCGACACACGAGCGCCAAAGATGAGCTCGCTCAAGATGTCCTGGCCGATGTCGTTGGTGCCGAGCGGATGGGCCGGGCTGGGCGGGGAGAAGGGCGGAGCAACGCGCACGGCGGGATCGTAGGGCGCCAGTTGCGAGGCAAAGATGGCCGTCAGGCTGAGGGCGACGATGATCGTGATGCCCGCAGCGGCGGCGACGTGACTGATGGTGATCACGCGTCGTTTCCGGCGGGGCGGGACGGCCGATTCTGCGTCGATCCCCGCCTCCTTGGGGTGAAGCTCTCTGGTCGTCATGAGGCTTTTGTCCGGGGATCCAGGAGCGGATAGAGGAAGTCTGCCAGGAGATTAGAGAGGAGCACGGCGATGGTGATGAGGAGGAACGCCGCCTGCATCACCGGATAGTCGCGCCCGCTCACCGCCTGGAAGATGAGGCGGCCCAGGCCAGGGTAGGAAAACACCGTTTCGATGACGACGGTGCCGCCAAAGGCAAAACCAAGGCGGAGGGCGAGGACGGTGATCACCGGTGCGAGCGCGTTGGGGATGACATGGCGAACGAGGACGCGTCGTTCGCTCATCCCTTTGGCGCGCGCCGTGCGGATGAAGTCTTCGCCGAGCACGCCGAGCGTGGTATAGCGCATGATTAGGAACACGCCGGGCACGCTGATCGCCGACAGGGTGATCACGGGGAGGATCGTGTGGCGCGCGATGTCCACGACGTGCGCCCAGCCCTCGTAGTCGGATGCCGGCGTGACGGCGCCGAAGGAGGGCAGGAGCCCCCAACGCACCGATACCAGGGAGATGAGCAGCATGCCCAGCCAGAAGGAGGGCACGGAGTTGAGGGAGATCATCGACCAGAGCATGGTGACGTCGAAGAGGCCGGCGCGCTTCCAGGCGGCAAGGGCTCCGAAAATGGTGCCGATGAGGCCAGAGAGCACAAGCGAGGAGCCGGCGAGGAGCAAGGTCCACGGCAGCCGCTCCAGCAGCATCGCGGTGATCGGGCGGTTCTCGCGGTAGGAGTACCCGAAGTCACCCTGGAGGATGTTGCCCCAGTATTGGAAGTATTGGCGATAGAGCGGCTGGTCGAGCCCGGCCTCGGCGACGAGATTGGCCCGCTCCTCCGGGGTGAGCAAGCCGACTTCAACGCCGGCAAGGAGCGCCAAGGGGTTGCCGGGCATCAGCCGCGGCAGGAAGAAATTTAACGTGATCGCCACCACCAGCACGAACAGGTACTGGAGGGTACGGCTGCTTCTTGAATGAGATAGCATCGTGCTGCCTGCTCAAGGGCTTTGCCCTGTGCTGCTCGCACGGCCGTGCGAGCAGCACAGGCGCAAAGCCTACTGCAAAGAACGCGAATCAGGGACGGGCTTCTTCGGGCAGCAACGAGAGCTTGTGGAAGATGCCCTGCCCGGTCATGAACTGCCAGCCATCATACACGTCGCCCCAGAAAGTGTAGGCGCCGTCGGGGTAAAGGAGCAAGACGAAGGGCATCTCCTCGGCGATGATCTCCTGCAGCCGGCCGATCAGCTCGGCGCGGCGGTCAGGATCGGTCGCCGAGTTGAGCTCCTCGGATAGCGCATCGGCCTCTTCGTTCACGTAGCCGGTCAGGTTGAGCGAGCCGATGGCGGGATCAGAGTGGATCAGCGAGGAAAGGCGCACCGGGTCGGCCTGGACCGGCGCCGACCAGCCCCACATGGCCATGTCATAGTCGCGGCCTTGCGCCACGTCAAACTCAGGCCAGACGGCGTCTTCCCAGGTGCCCTGCTCGACGGCGATGACCTGGGCATCGATGCCGACTACCAGCAGCATTTCGCGCACGAGCTCGGCGATACGCAGCCGCAGGGAGTCGGCGCCAGGGGTAATGAACTCGAAGGAGAGCGGCTGGCCATCGAGCTCGCGGATGCCGTCGCCGTCTGAATCGGTAATGCCGGCTTCGTCGAGGAGGGTGCCTGCCTGCTCGGGGTCATAGAGCGTCTCTACAGCCGGGTTGAAGAGCGGCGATGCCGGATGGATCCAGCCGGCGCTGCCCGGGGTTGCCGCGCCGAGATAGACGGTGTCGATCAGGTCCTGGCGGTCAACGGCGAGGGAGATGGCCTGGCGCACGGCAGCATGGTTGAATGGGGCGCGTTCCATATCGTAGTTGAGCATCTGCGTGGTAAACAGCGGGCCTTGGAGCACCTCGACGTCGTTCATCGCCGCCATCAGGTTGATCTGCTCCGGCGAAACCGGATCGACGATCATGTCCGCTTCACGCGAACGGAAGGCGGCCAATGCGCCGGCATCGTCGGCAAATTGGATGGCGACGAGCTCGTCAACCGCGGGCTTGCCTGCCCAGTAGTTTTCGTTGGCGACAAAGCGGTAGAAGCGGTCGGCTTCGTACTCGGTGAGGATGAACGGGCCGGTGCCAACGTTGGTGCCGCTTTCAAAAACGTGCTCAGCCGGAGCCTCGACCGCCGACCAGATATGCTCGGGGATGATCGGCACGTCGGCGAGCGTTCCCAGCTCGAGCGAGGGAGATGGCGCTGCCAGGGTGAGAATGACGCGGTAATCGCCATCCACCTCAGTAGAGGCGATGGGGCGCAGGTCACGGGTGAAGCGGCCGGCTTCGGTGTGTTCCTTGTAATACTCATACGAGAACGTGACATCGGCCGCGGTAAAGGGCTCGCCATCATGCCAGGCCACGTCGTCGCGCAAGTCGATGGTCACCGTCAGGCCATCGTCGCTGACCTCGGCGGCGGTGGCCAACCAGGGTTGGGGCACGCCGTCGCCGTCAAGCTGGTACAGGGTGTCGTACTGCAGAAGCAAGAGATTCCAACCGGGATAGCCGGTGACGTAGGTGTAGGGGTGAAGGGTCGACTCATCACCGACGATGGCGATGCGCAGACGGGTTGTTTCTGGGGCCGCTTCCGGCTCGGCCTCTACCTCGATGATGCGCGTCACCTCGATCGTCTCTGTCTGAACTTCCCCCTCGACAATGCGCGTTACCTCGATTTGCTCGGTGACGGTCTCGGTTATGACACGCGTGACTTCCACCGTTTCCGGCTGGCACGCCGCCAACAAAAGAAGCATCCCCGCCAGGGCCACGATTATTGATAAAAATCGCTTCATTCCTAATCCTCCTTGTAAGCGTTCAGTTGTGAGCGAAGGATGTGCGCAAAGGGTCAACTAAGGAGCAGG
>JAVVFG010000062.1:0-14802 GCA_032260445.1 Anaerolineae bacterium
GGGATCGGGGAGCAGGGATGAGGGGGCGGCTGGGGGCTGGCGCTGAGCGCGCCCCGTGGTTGGCGGGCCGGATGCGTTACCCGGCGCTGGCTAGCAGCAGCAGCCGCAGGCTCAGTCCGGCGGCAAGCAGGGCCAGGATGGGGGTGATCTGGTGCACGGTGTGGAGGGCGCCGAGCAGCGGCATGGGCAGGCTGAGCTGCGCGCCGTGAGGTGGGTGAGCGGATCTGTCACAAAGTGGCGCCGGGCGGTGTCTCACTGTATAGAGATGACCAACGCATGGAATAGGGAGGTGACATGGTAAGCACCACGAGAATCCCAAGCGCGGAGATTACCGGCGTCTACGGAGCGATGATGAAGCGGTTTGCGAGGAAGATGATCGGCGATGTGCCGTCCCCGCTGGGCGTGTATTGGCACAACCGCCCGGTGCTCAAGGGCTACCTGGCAATCAGCGGCAAGGCGGAGAAGTGGGAGGCGTGCGACGCCAGCCTGAAGTCGTTCGCCCACATGGCAGTGGCGTCGATGATCGGCTGCAGCTGGTGCCTGGACTTCGGGTACTTCCAGGCGCACAATGAGGATCTGGACCTGGAGAAGGCGCGAGAGGTGCCTCGCTGGCGGGAGTCGGACGTGTTTACGCCGCTGGAGCGCGAGGTGATGGCGTATGCCGAGGCGATGAGCCAGACGCCACCGACGGTCAGCGACGAAATGGCCGCCCGGCTGCTGGAGCAGCTGGGGGCGGCGGCGATGGTCGAACTGACCGCGTTCATCTCGCTGGCCAACTTCTATGCGCGGAGCAACGTGGCGTTTGGAATCGAGTCGGACGGCTTCGCAAGGGCCTGTGGCCTGAAACCGTTGGCCAAGCCGAGCGCCCTACGGAAGGTAACAGTGGCGGCGTGAGCGACGATCCGTTTGTCACCCACCGCAGTCTGCTCTTCACGGTGGCCTATGAAATACTGGGCTCCGCGGCCGACGCCGAGGACGTCGTGCAGGAGACCTGGCTGCGGTGGGCGGACGTTGACCACGCGGAGGTGCATGACCCGCGTGCATACCTGCTGCGCATCGTGACGCGGCAGGCGCTTAACCGTTTGCGCACGATCGCGCGGCGGCGGGAAACGTACGTGGGGGAGTGGCTGCCGGAACCGCTGCTGACCAGTCCCGACGTGGCCAGGGACGTGGAACTGGCCGAAAGCGTGTCGATTGCCATGCTCACGGTGCTGGAGACGCTGGGCCCGGCCGAGCGCGCCGTATTCGTGCTGCGCGAAGTGTTCGACACGCCGTACGAGGAGATCGCCGAGGCGGTGGACAAGACGCCGGCAGCCGTGCGCAAGATCGCCAGCCGGGCGCGGAAGCACGTGGCCGCCCGCCGCCCCAGAGTGGAGGTGAGCCGCAGCGAACATGAGCAGGTCGTAAACCAGTTCGTTGCCGCGATCAGCTCTGGTGATGTGCAGCGCCTGATGCAGGTGATGGCGCCGGACGTTGTCCTGATCGCCGACGGCGGCGGCGTGGCGCCCGCCTTCCGGCAGCCGATCGAGGGCATAGAACAGGTGGCAGCGCTGCTCGCCGCCTACAGGCGGATTTCGCCTGATGCGGTGGCGGCCACGATGTGGCTCAACGGAGCCCGGGCGGTGCGCATCGACCGGGGCGGCGTGTTGGATACTGCCATCAGCCTGGCCATCGAGAAGGGCCGGATCACGCACATTTACGCGATCCGCAACCCGCAGAAGCTGGCGCGGTTGGAGGAGCCGGTGGGGCTTTCGCGGGGTTGAGATTCCCTTGGGAGATCGCGAAGTCGAAGTAACTGAGCATCGTTGTCGAATGGGTTGACCGGCTAAGCGTGGTACACTTGGGGGCGGGCCTGGATGGGAGCCGGAATATAGGGAGATGGAGACGAACGATGGTCAAGAAACCGATTCCCCGCAAGGAGATCGAGATCAGAGTGAACCGCGAGGAGCTGCGCAGGCTGCTGCATATGGTCTATATTGGCACCTGGGTGATGACCGCGCACGCGAGGAACGACGACCCGCGGGCGGCGCCCTACGAGGAGCTGGAGCAGAGGCTGTACGCGGTGGCGGCCCGGCACGGCTTTGCCGGCGAGACGGGCAACCCGGCCGACGATCTGCTCGACTACGATGAGGAATTCAAGCAATATTTCCCGACGCGCGACTTCGACGAGGGCGAGGCGCGCGCGTTCCTCGACGAGTACAACGATGATACCTTCTGGGATGAGCTGGCGTACCGGCTAGCGGAGCGGGATGCGGTGCAGGAGGCGGGCGGCTTGGAGCGGTACGCGGCGCTGCCGGTGACGGAGCGCATGGAGCTGACGGGCGACTTTGAGGCGCTGTACACCGGCGAGTTTGACGAGAACGGCTTGGACAACGTGCGCATCGTGCGGCCGCCGTCGCCGCCGCATACCGTGCATTAAGCTAGAGGTCGATGCCGGAACGGCGCGGCACGCCCTTTGGCGCAGAGCGCCTTCTCCTTCCATCGTCATTTTTCTCTCTTGCCGGCCCTTCCAGGAGCTGCTGGATTGGCTTCGCCGCCAGGAACTGCGCCCGCCACTCCCCCTCGTCGATGCTCTCTGCCAGGCGGCGGATGATGCCGGCGGCGGACTGCCGTGCCTCCTCCGCCTTGGCTTGCTCTCCCCGCTCTGCGTACAGCACCGCCAACGCGCCCAGAACCGGCCACTGTTCGCCAGGGAGTTCCATTTCCTGGGCCAGGGCTAACGCTGCCTGCAAATGTTGGCGGCTCTTCTCCAGGTTGCCGTCCCATTCGGCCAGCACGGCCTGAGAGCGATGCCAGGGCAGGCGGAAGCGCCGGTTGTCGCCGATGATCTTCGTCAGCCGTCCGGCTTCAGCACGCGCCAGGTCGCCCTTCCCACCCCGCAGCAGTGCCTCGGTCTCGTACCAGCCGCAGAAACTCATTGGCAGCAGCGACTGATCCTCCCGCGACGCCAGAACCTCGAGGGCGTAGTCGCACGCCCGCTCCCACTCCCCGTCGATCGCGTGCACCGCGCATAGCTCGGCCAGCGCCCAGTCCTCCAGGACCGTACCGGTGTATTCCTCGAGAACGACGAGCAGCGTTTCCCGTGCAGGCGCCAGCGCCAGACCGGTTCGTTGCACGGTCCCCAGGGTGGAGTGGGCCAGTATGCCCATCGTTGGCTGGCCTACGCGGCGGGCCAGGCTCACCGCCTTTCTCGCCAGCCTCATTGCCTCGCCGTATTCGCCCAGTTCCAGCAGCGTGTGCGCCAGTCGATATCCACACTCGGCCTCCCCCCATAAATTCTCGATTTCCTGACTGAAGGCCATCGTCGCGCGCAGGGTCGCCAGGCTTTCCTGGGGATGCCCAGAGTACATCTGGCTCCATCCGACAATCCGTTGGCAGTCGGCTTCCAATACCCTGTTGCCGGCTGCCGCGTAGAGTGCTTGTGCTTCCCGCGCATTCGCCTTCATGGTTTCCCACTGCCGCAGGTGAGCATGCACGTAGGCAAGCGAGTTGAGACAGCGAGCCAGTAGTTGAGGATCCCCCACCGTGCGCGCTAACGCCAGCGCCCGTTCGCCGTGATGGCGCGCCCGGTACGTGGCTTGCGCTATCCGCGCTGCTATCGATAAGTTCCACTCAGTTTCCGCCAGCCCGCGTCGATCCCCGCTCTCTTCAGCCACCTTTTGCGCCTGCTCGAGGAGAGCGAGCGCTTTCTCCGGTTCCTTCAAACCGTTGATAGCCACCGTGGCCAGCCGGTTCAGGCTCAGGCATTCTAGCGCGCTAGCGCCCATCACCCGGCTGTACGCGATGAATGCCTCGTAGACTTCTTGTGCCCGCGACCATGCCGCGGTCAGCTCGTAGGCCCGGCCCAGGTTCGTATACAATTCCCGTCTTTCATCAGCGGAAATCGGCTGCGGCCAGCCGCCCTGGGAGACAAATTGCCATGCCGTTTCGTAGTGGGCGACAGCCACGCCGACAGCGAGGAGCCGCATTGCCTCGTTGCCGGCGACAATGCTGTAGCGAATCGCCTCCGTGGTGAGGCCGGCCCGGTAGGCGTGGTGTGCCAGCTCGGCAGCCGGACCCCCGGTCGTCTGCAGCGCCGCGAACGCCCGGCGGTGCAAAATACGCCGCCGCGCCGCCCCGGCCTGCGCATAGACCACCTCTCCCAGCTTCTGATGCGAAAAGCGATAAGCTGGGTCGCGGCCGGACACCCCCGACGCTTCGTTACTTTCCAGCAGCAATTGCCTCGCCAGGAGCTCATCGAGGGCGATCAGCGCCTCCATCTCCTGGAGACCGGCCACGCGCCCGAGGCGATCAAACGAGGCATCCTGGCCGAGCACCGCCGCCGCCGCTAGCAACCGGGCGGCCGGGCCGCTAATGCGCTCCAGCCACCCACGAATGATCTCCTGTATCCCTGGCAGCACGCGGGACTCCGTCAGCAGCGATTGCTGATCTAGCCGCTGCCAGTCCAGGTGCCAGGTGGCGGCGTGCTTGTCTGGATGCACGAAGCCGTCGTCAGCCAGCGCCTTTAACGTCTCCACAACGAAGAACGGCTGGCCGTCCGTCTCCTCGAAGAGCCAGCGGCTGAAGCGGGTAAGCCGTGACGACTCCCCGTTCCCTTCCGGCGCCTGCCCGTTGCCCTCGACGCCCACCAGGGTGCGAATCAATTCCTCGGTCTCTGCGGCGGACAATGCTTCGAGATCCAGCTCCAGGCCCGCGGCGCCATGCTTCAGGCGACTCAGCCAGGCACGTACGCCTGCATCTTCCACCACTGTTTCCTGACGTAAGGTAAGCAGGACCAGAATGGGCGCCCGCTCCTCCGACCAGCGCAATAGCGCATAATGGAGGACGTCTAACGAAGCCACGTCCGCCCAGTGCCAATCATCAAGGAAGAGAACCAACGGCGCGCGCTCGGCTAGCGCCAGGCCCAGGCGGGTGATGGCTTCAAACAGGTGCTGCCGCGCGGTCGCTTCCTCCTGCGTCGGTTCCCGCAGGTCGGGGTAACGATCGCGGAGCTCTGGCAGAATGCGGGTCAGCTGCGTCAGCCACAAATCGGAAAGCAGGTCTTCGGGGGCGTTTTCCCGCTCCAGACGCTGGCGCAGCGCCTGCGTGAGCGGGTGGTACGAGAGCCGGCCGCTGCTTTCAAAAGCGCGGCCATGTAGCAGGTCCGCGCCCTGACTGGTAGCCCACGACAGGAAGTGCTCGACTAGGCGGGTTTTGCCAATACCCGCTTCGCCCAGCACGGCAACCACCCGGGCGCCCCTGCTCTGGGCCTGCCGGTAAGCATCTACCAGCGCTCCGTGCTCGCGCTGGCGGCCCACGAACGGTGTCGACAACCGCCGTAGCACGGGCCAGGTTGTTGTCGTCTGTGCCTTTCCCCTGACCGCGTGGCTTCGGATGCGGGCGGCCAGCGCCTTTGTTTCCGGCCCCGGCTCGACGCCCAATTCGTCTGCCAGCGCCGACCGGCATGCCTCGTATTGGACCAGGGCCGCGCTGCGTTCGCCGCGTAGGGCCAGCGCCTGCATGAGTTGCCTGTAGGCTTCCTCGCGCCACGGCTCTAAGGCCAGTTGTCGCTGTGCCATCTCCTCAGCGCGGCGGTAGTCGGCCTGGGCCAGCCGCTGTTCGGCAAGCGTCGACAGCGCGTCCAGCGCCAGCCGGTGTAGCCGTTCCCTTTCCTCCCGCAGCCACGCTTCAAAAGGCAGGCTGTCACAGGTGAAGCCGGGCAAAAGCTCGCCGCCGTATGCGGTTACCGCCTGCTCCAGCCGGCCCGTTTTCAGGGAAGTGAGAAAGGTGGTGACGTCCAGGCTGTGATCGCTCGCCGCGTTGAACTGCATGGTTGTTCGTGTCACCAGCAGGTGCGGCGCACCCTCCGCCTCCTCCTCGCCGAGTACCTGGCGCAGCTGGTAGAGCGATTGGCGCAGGTTCTTCTTTGCCACAGCGTCCGGCTCGTCGGGCCAAAATAGCGTCGCCAGCACGTCCCGCGCCTGTGGCTCTTGCTGTCTTAGCGCCAAGTAGACGAGAAGTCCCTGGACCCTGGTGGAGCGAAATGCGGTGAGCGCCCGCTCGCCGCGCGCGGCGTGAAAGCAGCCGAGAAATGTCAGCGAGAGATGAGTCATCGTTTTGGATGATGGCGGTATACAGACTGGCATGTAAGTGCTTCCCCAGTATAGCAGCCTTGTCAACCGGATGTAAACCGGGCGGTGGAACCGCTCGCCCTCTTGCTCGGCTGCTGACGATCTACCGCCGGCTGCTGACGATCTGCTGTCGCTGTCCTGTTAGCTTATGCCTTGTGAACGGTAGATGACCACCAAGGAGGTCCAGAGATGGCAAACGTAAACGGTACGAAGGTGTTGGTGACGGGAGCGACGGGGAATACTGGCTACGGGCTGGTCCCGGCGCTGTGCCGGGCGGGTGTCGCTGTGCGCGCCCTGGTGCGCGACGAGATGAAAGCCGGATTACTCAAGCAGGCCGGCGCCGAGATCGTCGTCGGCGACCTCGACCGGCCCGAGACGATTGCTCCGGCCGTGGAAGGCATCGACAAGATCTATCTCCTCACCTGGAATGGGCCAAGCCAGGCGCGGCAGGTACGAAATGTGATCGATGCTGCGTGCCAGGCGGGCAGGCCCCACCTGGTCCGCCATTCTGCATGGGGTTCGCCAAAGAGCCGGATCATCACGCAGATCGCGCAGGCCGAAGAGGCTGTCAAAGCGTCCGGCTTACCGTGGACGATAATCAAGCCCACCTTCTTCATGCAAAACGTTGTCATGGGCGCCCAGACCGTTGCCGCGGACGGCACGATCTACTGGGATATGGGTGATGGCGAGCTGGCGATGATCGATGTGCGCGACATCGTCGACGTGGCGGTAGCTGTGCTCACTGGCGAGGGACACGAGGGCAAGAGCTACATTCTGACCGGACCCGAGGCCATTTCCTTCCATGATGTAGCCGCTACTTTGGCCGAGGTGCTAAACAAAGAGGTCGGCTACGTGAACGTTCCCGGCGAGGCAGCATGCGAGTCGATGGTCAGCATGGGCTTGCCCGAATGGGTGGCCCAGGGCTACGTCGAGCTTTCCGAGGGCTTCAGTGAGGGCTTTGCCAGGCAGCCGACAGAAAACGTAGCAGCTCTGACCGGCCATCCGGCCCGCTCGTTTGCGCAGTTCGCCCGCGATTACGCTGAGATCTTTGGCGGTTAGTGGGCGCTGCGGCACGCTCCGCAAGCCACCCCGCCAGGAGGAAGTCCGGCCATGTTGACCATCTCCCAGGCCCAGTCAGAAGCGCAAATTACGGCCGCTCGTGAGCTCATGCGCGAGTACACCACCTGGGCCTTCACCCTCATCGAGGGTAGCGACAAGGCGCCCACCTTCCAGGACCTGGAAGCGGAACTCGAAAGTCTGCCCGGCATCTACGGGTTACCCGCTGGACGCCTGCTTTTGGCTACGCAGAATGGAGAAGCCGCCGGCTGCGTCTGCCTCAGGCGCATTGATGCCACCACGGCCGAGCTGAAGCGCCTCTACGTGCGCCCGGCCTTCCGCGGCCAACACATCGGCTGGCGTCTCGTCAACCAGCTCCTGGCTGAAGCACGCGAGAGCGGCTACCGGCGAATCATTCTGGATAGCCACGTCTCCATGAAAACAGCGCACACTCTCTACGAGACGGTTGGCTTCTGGCGCGTGCCCGCGTCTGCCGATTTCCCCGCGAGCCTGAAGCCAGAGGTTGTCTTCATGGCCTGTGATTTGCCGGCCTAGGGCCCCCCGGTCCTGATGTATGGAGGTGATTTTCATGTAAACAGTGATGCGGCGCTGATTGCCTTACGCTCGCCAGAATGACGGGCACTGACGCAAGGATTATTAAGATAGCAATCGAATGGAGGTTCACAGAAAATGGTTACCCTGTTTGTGAAACACATGGTCAAGAATTATGGTGACTGGAAGCGCGCTTACGACGAATTTGCCCCCACGCGCAAGAAGCTCGGCGTCACCGGCGCCAGCGTCCACCGCGACAGCGGTGATCGCGACAGAATCACGGTCACTCACCGGTTTACGGATCTGGCCGCCGCCCAGGCGTTTGCTGGCTCCGAGGAGCTGCGGTCGGCGATGCACGATGCCGGCGTAGCCGGGCAGCCCGATATCTGGTTCGCCGAGGATATCGAGCAGACACCGTTCTAACGTCGCTACCCGGTAGCCCTGCAGGCGAAGCCCGCATGCTCGTTCTCGACGATTTGCTGCGCACATTTTCGGGAAGAGCGAGGGCTTCGCCGCCTATCCGGTGTGGATGCCCGGCGCGCTTACTCCCCGTGCGGAACCTGGCACAGCGCCACCTGGGTGATGACCTCGCACACGACGGACGACGACCCGCGCAGCGCGCCCTACGAGGAGCTGCGGCAGAAGCTCTATGCCCTGGCCGCCCGGCATGGATTTGCCGGCGAGACGGGCAACCCGGCCGACGATCTGCTCGAGTACGACGAGGCGCGCGCGTTCCTCGACGAGTACAACGATGATACCTTCTGGGATGAGCTGGCGTACCGGCTAGCGGAGCGGGATGCGGTGCAGGAGGCGGGCGGCTTGGAGCGGTACGCGGCGCTGCCGGTGACGGAGCGCATGGAGCTGACGGGCGACTTTGAGGCGCTGTACACCGGCGAGTTTGACGAGAACGGCTTGGACAACGTGCGCATCGTGCGGCCGCCGTCGCCGCCGCATACCGTGCATTAAGCTAGAGGTCGATGCCGGAACGGCGCGGCACGCCCTTTGGCGCAGAGCGCCTTCTCCTTCCATCGTCATTTTTCTCTCTTGCCGGCCCTTCCAGGAGCTGCTGGATTGGCTTCGCCGCCAGGAACTGCGCCCGCCACTCCCCCTCGTCGATGCTCTCTGCCAGGCGGCGGATGATGCCGGCGGCGGACTGCCGTGCCTCCTCCGCCTTGGCTTGCTCTCCCCGCTCTGCGTACAGCACCGCCAACGCGCCCAGAACCGGCCACTGTTCGCCAGGGAGTTCCATTTCCTGGGCCAGGGCTAACGCTGCCTGCAAATGTTGGCGGCTCTTCTCCAGGTTGCCGTCCCATTCGGCCAGCACGGCCTGAGAGCGATGCCAGGGCAGGCGGAAGCGCCGGTTGTCGCCGATGATCTTCGTCAGCCGTCCGGCTTCAGCACGCGCCAGGTCGCCCTTCCCACCCCGCAGCAGTGCCTCGGTCTCGTACCAGCCGCAGAAACTCATTGGCAGCAGCGACTGATCCTCCCGCGACGCCAGAACCTCGAGGGCGTAGTCGCACGCCCGCTCCCACTCCCCGTCGATCGCGTGCACCGCGCATAGCTCGGCCAGCGCCCAGTCCTCCAGGACCGTACCGGTGTATTCCTCGAGAACGACGAGCAGCGTTTCCCGTGCAGGCGCCAGCGCCAGACCGGTTCGTTGCACGGTCCCCAGGGTGGAGTGGGCCAGTATGCCCATCGTTGGCTGGCCTACGCGGCGGGCCAGGCTCACCGCCTTTCTCGCCAGCCTCATTGCCTCGCCGTATTCGCCCAGTTCCAGCAGCGTGTGCGCCAGTCGATATCCACACTCGGCCTCCCCCCATAAATTCTCGATTTCCTGACTGAAGGCCATCGTCGCGCGCAGGGTCGCCAGGCTTTCCTGGGGATGCCCAGAGTACATCTGGCTCCATCCGACAATCCGTTGGCAGTCGGCTTCCAATACCCTGTTGCCGGCTGCCGCGTAGAGTGCTTGTGCTTCCCGCGCATTCGCCTTCATGGTTTCCCACTGCCGCAGGTGAGCATGCACGTAGGCAAGCGAGTTGAGACAGCGAGCCAGTAGTTGAGGATCCCCCACCGTGCGCGCTAACGCCAGCGCCCGTTCGCCGTGATGGCGCGCCCGGTACGTGGCTTGCGCTATCCGCGCTGCTATCGATAAGTTCCACTCAGTTTCCGCCAGCCCGCGTCGATCCCCGCTCTCTTCAGCCACCTTTTGCGCCTGCTCGAGGAGAGCGAGCGCTTTCTCCGGTTCCTTCAAACCGTTGATAGCCACCGTGGCCAGCCGGTTCAGGCTCAGGCATTCTAGCGCGCTAGCGCCCATCACCCGGCTGTACGCGATGAATGCCTCGTAGACTTCTTGTGCCCGCGACCATGCCGCGGTCAGCTCGTAGGCCCGGCCCAGGTTCGTATACAATTCCCGTCTTTCATCAGCGGAAATCGGCTGCGGCCAGCCGCCCTGGGAGACAAATTGCCATGCCGTTTCGTAGTGGGCGACAGCCACGCCGACAGCGAGGAGCCGCATTGCCTCGTTGCCGGCGACAATGCTGTAGCGAATCGCCTCCGTGGTGAGGCCGGCCCGGTAGGCGTGGTGTGCCAGCTCGGCAGCCGGACCCCCGGTCGTCTGCAGCGCCGCGAACGCCCGGCGGTGCAAAATACGCCGCCGCGCCGCCCCGGCCTGCGCATAGACCACCTCTCCCAGCTTCTGATGCGAAAAGCGATAAGCTGGGTCGCGGCCGGACACCCCCGACGCTTCGTTACTTTCCAGCAGCAATTGCCTCGCCAGGAGCTCATCGAGGGCGATCAGCGCCTCCATCTCCTGGAGACCGGCCACGCGCCCGAGGCGATCAAACGAGGCATCCTGGCCGAGCACCGCCGCCGCCGCTAGCAACCGGGCGGCCGGGCCGCTAATGCGCTCCAGCCACCCACGAATGATCTCCTGTATCCCTGGCAGCACGCGGGACTCCGTCAGCAGCGATTGCTGATCTAGCCGCTGCCAGTCCAGGTGCCAGGTGGCGGCGTGCTTGTCTGGATGCACGAAGCCGTCGTCAGCCAGCGCCTTTAACGTCTCCACAACGAAGAACGGCTGGCCGTCCGTCTCCTCGAAGAGCCAGCGGCTGAAGCGGGTAAGCCGTGACGACTCCCCGTTCCCTTCCGGCGCCTGCCCGTTGCCCTCGACGCCCACCAGGGTGCGAATCAATTCCTCGGTCTCTGCGGCGGACAATGCTTCGAGATCCAGCTCCAGGCCCGCGGCGCCATGCTTCAGGCGACTCAGCCAGGCACGTACGCCTGCATCTTCCACCACTGTTTCCTGACGTAAGGTAAGCAGGACCAGAATGGGCGCCCGCTCCTCCGACCAGCGCAATAGCGCATAATGGAGGACGTCTAACGAAGCCACGTCCGCCCAGTGCCAATCATCAAGGAAGAGAACCAACGGCGCGCGCTCGGCTAGCGCCAGGCCCAGGCGGGTGATGGCTTCAAACAGGTGCTGCCGCGCGGTCGCTTCCTCCTGCGTCGGTTCCCGCAGGTCGGGGTAACGATCGCGGAGCTCTGGCAGAATGCGGGTCAGCTGCGTCAGCCACAAATCGGAAAGCAGGTCTTCGGGGGCGTTTTCCCGCTCCAGACGCTGGCGCAGCGCCTGCGTGAGCGGGTGGTACGAGAGCCGGCCGCTGCTTTCAAAAGCGCGGCCATGTAGCAGGTCCGCGCCCTGACTGGTAGCCCACGACAGGAAGTGCTCGACTAGGCGGGTTTTGCCAATACCCGCTTCGCCCAGCACGGCAACCACCCGGGCGCCCCTGCTCTGGGCCTGCCGGTAAGCATCTACCAGCGCTCCGTGCTCGCGCTGGCGGCCCACGAACGGTGTCGACAACCGCCGTAGCACGGGCCAGGTTGTTGTCGTCTGTGCCTTTCCCCTGACCGCGTGGCTTCGGATGCGGGCGGCCAGCGCCTTTGTTTCCGGCCCCGGCTCGACGCCCAATTCGTCTGCCAGCGCCGACCGGCATGCCTCGTATTGGACCAGGGCCGCGCTGCGTTCGCCGCGTAGGGCCAGCGCCTGCATGAGTTGCCTGTAGGCTTCCTCGCGCCACGGCTCTAAGGCCAGTTGTCGCTGTGCCATCTCCTCAGCGCGGCGGTAGTCGGCCTGGGCCAGCCGCTGTTCGGCAAGCGTCGACAGCGCGTCCAGCGCCAGCCGGTGTAGCCGTTCCCTTTCCTCCCGCAGCCACGCTTCAAAAGGCAGGCTGTCACAGGTGAAGCCGGGCAAAAGCTCGCCGCCGTATGCGGTTACCGCCTGCTCCAGCCGGCCCGTTTTCAGGGAAGTGAGAAAGGTGGTGACGTCCAGGCTGTGATCGCTCGCCGCGTTGAACTGCATGGTTGTTCGTGTCACCAGCAGGTGCGGCGCACCCTCCGCCTCCTCCTCGCCGAGTACCTGGCGCAGCTGGTAGAGCGATTGGCGCAGGTTCTTCTTTGCCACAGCGTCCGGCTCGTCGGGCCAAAATAGCGTCGCCAGCACGTCCCGCGCCTGTGGCTCTTGCTGTCTTAGCGCCAAGTAGACGAGAAGTCCCTGGACCCTGGTGGAGCGAAATGCGGTGAGCGCCCGCTCGCCGCGCGCGGCGTGAAAGCAGCCGAGAAATGTCAGCGAGAGATGAGTCATCGTTTTGGATGATGGCGGTATACAGACTGGCATGTAAGTGCTTCCCCAGTATAGCAGCCTTGTCAACCGGATGTAAACCGGGCGGTGGAACCGCTCGCCCTCTTGCTCGGCTGCTGACGATCTACCGCCGGCTGCTGACGATCTGCTGTCGCTGTCCTGTTAGCTTATGCCTTGTGAACGGTAGATGACCACCAAGGAGGTCCAGAGATGGCAAACGTAAACGGTACGAAGGTGTTGGTGACGGGAGCGACGGGGAATACTGGCTACGGGCTGGTCCCGGCGCTGTGCCGGGCGGGTGTCGCTGTGCGCGCCCTGGTGCGCGACGAGATGAAAGCCGGATTACTCAAGCAGGCCGGCGCCGAGATCGTCGTCGGCGACCTCGACCGGCCCGAGACGATTGCTCCGGCCGTGGAAGGCATCGACAAGATCTATCTCCTCACCTGGAATGGGCCAAGCCAGGCGCGGCAGGTACGAAATGTGATCGATGCTGCGTGCCAGGCGGGCAGGCCCCACCTGGTCCGCCATTCTGCATGGGGTTCGCCAAAGAGCCGGATCATCACGCAGATCGCGCAGGCCGAAGAGGCTGTCAAAGCGTCCGGCTTACCGTGGACGATAATCAAGCCCACCTTCTTCATGCAAAACGTTGTCATGGGCGCCCAGACCGTTGCCGCGGACGGCACGATCTACTGGGATATGGGTGATGGCGAGCTGGCGATGATCGATGTGCGCGACATCGTCGACGTGGCGGTAGCTGTGCTCACTGGCGAGGGACACGAGGGCAAGAGCTACATTCTGACCGGACCCGAGGCCATTTCCTTCCATGATGTAGCCGCTACTTTGGCCGAGGTGCTAAACAAAGAGGTCGGCTACGTGAACGTTCCCGGCGAGGCAGCATGCGAGTCGATGGTCAGCATGGGCTTGCCCGAATGGGTGGCCCAGGGCTACGTCGAGCTTTCCGAGGGCTTCAGTGAGGGCTTTGCCAGGCAGCCGACAGAAAACGTAGCAGCTCTGACCGGCCATCCGGCCCGCTCGTTTGCGCAGTTCGCCCGCGATTACGCTGAGATCTTTGGCGGTTAGTGGGCGCTGCGGCACGCTCCGCAAGCCACCCCGCCAGGAGGAAGTCCGGCCATGTTGACCATCTCCCAGGCCCAGTCAGAAGCGCAAATTACGGCCGCTCGTGAGCTCATGCGCGAGTACACCACCTGGGCCTTCACCCTCATCGAGGGTAGCGACAAGGCGCCCACCTTCCAGGACCTGGAAGCGGAACTCGAAAGTCTGCCCGGCATCTACGGGTTACCCGCTGGACGCCTGCTTTTGGCTACGCAGAATGGAGAAGCCGCCGGCTGCGTCTGCCTCAGGCGCATTGATGCCACCACGGCCGAGCTGAAGCGCCTCTACGTGCGCCCGGCCTTCCGCGGCCAACACATCGGCTGGCGTCTCGTCAACCAGCTCCTGGCTGAAGCACGCGAGAGCGGCTACCGGCGAATCATTCTGGATAGCCACGTCTCCATGAAAACAGCGCACACTCTCTACGAGACGGTTGGCTTCTGGCGCGTGCCCGCGTCTGCCGATTTCCCCGCGAGCCTGAAGCCAGAGGTTGTCTTCATGGCCTGTGATTTGCCGGCCTAGGGCCCCCCGGTCCTGATGTATGGAGGTGATTTTCATGTAAACAGTGATGCGGCGCTGATTGCCTTACGCTCGCCAGAATGACGGGCACTGACGCAAGGATTATTAAGATAGCAATCGAATGGAGGTTCACAGAAAATGGTTACCCTGTTTGTGAAACACATGGTCAAGAATTATGGTGACTGGAAGCGCGCTTACGACGAATTTGCCCCCACGCGCAAGAAGCTCGGCGTCACCGGCGCCAGCGTCCACCGCGACAGCGGTGATCGCGACAGAATCACGGTCACTCACCGGTTTACGGATCTGGCCGCCGCCCAGGCGTTTGCTGGCTCCGAGGAGCTGCGGTCGGCGATGCACGATGCCGGCGTAGCCGGGCAGCCCGATATCTGGTTCGCCGAGGATATCGAGCAGACACCGTTCTAACGTCGCTACCCGGTAGCCCTGCAGGCGAAGCCCGCATGCTCGTTCTCGACGATTTGCTGCGCACATTTTCGGGAAGAGCGAGGGCTTCGCCGCCTATCCGGTGTGGATGCCCGGCGCGCTTACTCCCCGTGCGGAACCTGGCACAGCGCCACCTGGGTGATGACCTCGCACACGACGGACGACGACCCGCGGACGGCGCCCTACGAGGAGCTGGAGCAGAAGCTGTTTGCCCTGGCGGCCCGGCACGGCTTTGCCGGCGAGACGGGCAACCCGGCCGACGATCTGCTCGACTACGATGAGGAATTCAAGCAATATTTCCCGACGCGCGACTTCGACGAGGGCGAGGCGCGCGCGTTCCTCGACGAGTACAACGATGATACCTTCTGGGATGAGCTG
>JAVVFG010000063.1:0-14722 GCA_032260445.1 Anaerolineae bacterium
CTGTGGGCCGTGGATCGCCTGCGGCAGCACAGCGTCACGTCCTGGCTGATAGCTGCCGCAGCCGTGGCCGCCGTCATTCTCAGTCACAATCTGCTGGCGCTCGCCTCCTTCGCGCTGCTACTTGCCTGGATCGGGTGGCAGTGTGCTGTCGGCGATGAAGGGAGGGATCTCTGTGTCCTCCGGCTCGGGGCGCTTGGCGCGGGCGTCGCTCTGTCCGCCTTCTTCTGGCTGCCGGTGGCCCTCGAGCAAGATGCAGTCAACCTTAGCACGCTCATTGGTCCCGGTGGCCACTTTGACTATCGCAACCATTTTCTGTCACTTACCCATCTGCTCACGCCTCCGGCGCGCCTCGACTGGGGCGCGAGTGAACCGGCCTTTCCGCTCACGCTGGGCGTTGCGCAATGGCTCCTGGCACTGGTGGGCATAGCTCTGCTGCTGGCGAGGAGGACACGACAACGGCGGCATCTATCTTTCTTCGCGGTGGCTGCCATTGCGGTGCTGCTGATGATGCTGCCGGTCTCGACGCCTCTGTGGGAAGCGATCCCGCTATTGGCCTACTTCCAGTTCCCCTGGCGCCTACTCGGCCCGATCGCACCCCTATTAGCGGTTCTGGCCGGCGCCGGCGCAGACGCTATGGCGTCCGCCTGGCGCGCGGCGGGGGCTCGTTTCTTGCCTGCGGCCCTGGTTGTGCTGATCGTTGTCGCCGCCTTCCCATTACTGCAGGTTCCCCCGTGGCCCGGCGTTCCCTGGGACACCACGGCTGCCGGTGTACTGGCCGAGGAGCTGCGTGGCCGCTGGCTGGGGACCACTTCGACGGCCGATTTTCTACCCGCCACGGTGGACATCATTCCACGGCCGACCGAGCAGGTGCTGGCCGGTATTCGCGCAGGTAAGCCGCCTGACCGGGTCAACCGCTTTACCCTGCCGGCCGGCACCACGGTGCGCAACGAGGCGTTGAGCCCGCTGCACACGCGCTATCACATTTCGTCGACAGAACCATTCCCGTTACGCCTGTACCAGTTCACGTTTCCGGGATGGGTGGCGCGTGTGGACGGCGTAGCTGTCGCTACCGAAGTGGGGCGGCCCGAGGGTTTCCTCGTCGTGCCGTTGCCCTCAGGTACGTATCGCGTGGACGTTGCCCTGGAGGCGACGCCAGCGCAGCGTCTGGCCTGGGCGGTTAGCGGCGTCAGTCTGCTCTTCATCGGCGTCGTCGCCGCCATCATCCACCGCCGGCGGAGGGCCGCGCCACCGGTAGCTGCGCCGTCGCCGCAAGAGGTGGTTACGAACAGGACTGTGTTGCTCGTCGTGCTCGCTGCCGCGCTGCTCTATGCGCTGCTGGCGGCGTCGGCTGTTCTACACATCGAGTCAACCGGCTACCGGGCTATCCCCGCCGAACACGATCTATTCGCCAGCCTCTCCGGCGAAATCGCGCTGATTGGCTATGATGCGCCGGAGCGTGTCACGCGCGGCACGGCAATTCCGGTTACGCTCTATTGGAAAGCGCAGCAGGAGGTGGATGAGAACTACCAGGTCTTTGTGCATCTGGTCGACGGCGATGGCGCACTCGTGGCCCAGTCTGATAAACTTAATCCCGGCGACTTCCCGACCAGGCGCTGGCCGTTGGAGAAGTATGTTCGTGACCAGCACCGTCTGGCTTTGCCGCCGGATCTGGCTCCGGGTGACTATCTGCTAAGTGCCGGATTGTGGCTGCAGTCCGAACAAAGCCGCCTTCCGGTACTCGATGGCGAGGGCCAGGTGAGCGGAGACGTCGTACCGCTGGGCACCGTGACCGTAAGCGAGTGATGAGGAGAAAACAACATGCGCGTGATTAGCGGCCGGGCAAAAGGGCGAAAACTGGCGACGGTTCCCGGGGATAAGACGCGGCCGATGATGGACCGTATCAAAGAGAACCTGTTCAATCTGCTCGGCCCGTACTTCATTCCCGGTACGCGCTGGCTCGATCTCTTTGCCGGGACGGGGCAGGTGGGCATTGAGGCGTTGAGCCGGGGGGCAAGCGAGGTGATTTTCATTGACATGGCCCGTGAGGCAATCGGCACGATTCATCGCAACCTCAAGCACACACAGCTAACGGACGGGGCCCGGGTGATCCGGACGGAGGCTTTTACCTTTCTGCGCGGGGAGCAGTTCGCACCGTTCGACGTCATCTTCGTCGCACCGCCGCAGTACAGGGAGATGTGGAAAGAGGTTCTGGCGATTGTCGACGAACGGCCGGAACGCTACCTTAACCTGGCAGGCATCATTGTCGTGCAGCTTGACCCGCGCGAGAGCGAGCAGCTTCCGCTCAAAGGGCTTGCGCTCTACGACGAGCGCACCTACGGCAACACGACCCTGCAATTCTACGAACGGGCTGATACAAACGAGGAAGAATAGGCTTTAGCTGTTGTCCAGCACGATATCCACGGCACACTGGTGTGTGGTGTTGCCGTCGCTGTTAACGACGGTGAGCCGTACGAGATAAGAGCCAGGCTCCCACTGGGTTAGGTTGATATTGCCGCCGAGGAAGCCATCGTCCACGGTCTGCGTGATACGCCGTCCAAGGAGTGACGCCCATCTGCCATTGGTCTGTGGCCCGCTTATCTCCAGTTCGTAGTAGCCAAAATCAGCCGTCCTGGCGTTGCCAAACACGTTGAGGATGCCGGCGACGAGGGCGCCGTTGCGCGGCTCGACGATGTTGGCGGCCGGTGCACAGCCAGAGACCCGCACCGGCAACGTTGGCTCGGACTGGGGCGTCGAGGTGCCGCTGGTATCCTGTACACTCTCTGGCGTCTCCGTTGCCACGGCCGCGGCGCCACCAGGCAGCGTCACCGTCGGCGCGGCCACAGGCGAGGTTGGCGTTGCTTCCGCCTCCACAGTGCCCGGCAAGGGGGCTGCCGGTAGCGACAGCGGATCGGGCGTGGGCGTGGGTGGCTTCAGCAGTGAGGGGGGCAGACTTGGCGCAATCTCCCGATTCACGTATGTGACGGTAAGGACGATTGCCAGAAGGGCGAGCACGATGAGCAGGGCACGGTTACGCGCGCGCAAGGCCGTTTCACGCTCGAGGCCGAATACCGCGCGGCGCGCCGTGCCCGCGGTGCGCAGGAGCTCCGTACCGAACCAGAGGAGGCCCAGAGCGGATAAGATGTAGATCCAGACGTCGTTGCGAATGAAAAAGACGTAGATTGGCTCCATAGCAGACGCGGTGGCCGGATCAGGCCATGCGGCGGAGCAGGGCGTGCAACAAGCGGGTCAGCCGGGGAACGACGAGGGCGCCAACTTCCAGCACTTCCTCGTGAGTGGTCATCGCGCCCGGTTGCGGGTCGGGTGTGGTCATGTTCGTGATCGTCGAAATGCCAAGCACGCGCAGGCGGGCGTGGCGGGCGACAATGACGGAGGGGACAGTGGACATGCCCACGGCATCGGCGCCAATCGTGCGCAGCAGCCGCAGCTCGGCGGGTGTCTCGTAGCTAGGGCCGCCCACGTACGCGTAGACCCCCTCTTGCAGCGGGATCTCCTCGTCGCCAGCAACCTCACGTGCAAGGGCACGCAGCTCGGAATCGTAGGGGAAGGTCATGTCGGGGAAGCGGGCGCCGGCACTATCGTCGTTAGGCCCTCGTAACGGATTGTTCCCAGCTAGGCCCGGAAGATTGAGGTGATCGTTAATGAGCATCAGATCGCCGGCAGAGAACTCAGGGTTAAGGCCGCCCGCGGCGTTGGTGACGATCAGCATCTCAATGCCCAGCGCGCGCATGACCCGTACCGGCAGCGTGATCTGGGCAGGGCTGTAACCCTCGTAGAAGTGGGCTCGCCCCTGTTGCACGAGCACGCTCTGGCCCTCCAGTTCTCCAATGACTAGCTGCCCGCTGTGCCCGGGGACGGTGGATACGGGCCAGAAAGGGATCTCCTCGACCGGAATGACGTCGGGGTCGCTCACGGCTTCGGCAAGCCCGCTGAGCCCCGAGCCGAGCACCAGGCCGATCTGCGGTTTCTGCTGCGTGCGCGACCGCACGAAGGCAGCCGCTTCCTGTACCTGCTCGCGACTGACGAATTCGGCCATCAGCGAGCTACTCCTCTTCTGCAATTTGCGTATAGACCTGCGTTGTCGAGATATTGGCGTGGCCGAGAAGCTGCTGGACGCGCTGCAGGTCGGCGCCACTCTCCAGTTTGTGGGCCGCGAAACTGTGGCGCAGGGTATGCGGCGTCACGTCCTCGCTAAGTCCCGCATCGCGCGCATACGCTTTGATAATCAGCCACAGTCCCTGGCGCGTGAGCTGCCGCCCGCGGTGATTCAAGAACAGCGCAGGCTCGCTGTCATCTTTAGTCAGGTGCGGCCGCCCGTGTTCCAGGTAATCGGTCAGGATCTCTCGGGTTTCCGCGTCATAGGGCAGGCGGCGTACCTGCCCATCCTTTCCCGGGCAGTAGAGCACGGATTCGTCGAGGTCGAGATCTCCCAACTGCAGCGACACAACCTCGGTAACGCGCATGCCGGTCGCATAGAGTAGGTGGAGGAGGGCGAGATCGCGCAAGGTCTTTGGATTGCGGCTGCGCGCCGGCGTTGCGAGCAGGTTACTCACGTCCGTCGCGCTCAGGGTGCGCGGCAGCCGCTTCTTGACTTTCGGCGAGTCGATCTCTGTCGTCGGGTCCTCAGAGACAATATCGCGCGCAAAGAGATAGTGGAAGAACGACTTAATCGCCGCAACCTTGCGGGCAACCGAGGATGATGCATACGGCTGCTGCTTCATGTACCTGACGTAGTCTCCGACCTCTTTTTCCGACACCGCTTGCCACGATTCTAGTCCGGGCGCTTCCTTCGCGAAGTAACGATAGAACTGGCCGAGGTCGTTCTTGTAGGCGGCGATAGTGTTTTCCGAGTAATCGTACTCGTGCTTTAAGTATTTGAGGAAGGCGGAAATCTGTTCCTTCATTGCCAGCGACTCCTATCGCGCTGCAACAGCCAGCCAGACCATATTTTACGCATAGTACTTAAAACAGGGACATCTCACTAGATTATGTTATCCCGCATTATAGCATTACTTTTCATAATATCAACCAGATGTACATAATATTCACGGTTTTGGCGTTAAGCGAGCGTGAAACTCACCCCATGCTTCTTAGTCTGGATAAAGGGAACCCGTCTCGTCTCCGGACGTGCGGATTCATCCTATACGAAAAACGAAAGTGGTGGTACGGGCCGTTTATGGTAACATACGCTGGTACCTTTCAAAGGTCGCATCCGCCAACTAACTATTCGTTGAAAGGAGAATGAATGAATTCGCAACAGGCTCGCATTCGAGTGCTCATTGCCGGCGCAGCCGGACGTGACTTTCATGACTTTAATAGCGCCTTCCGCAGTGACCCGACGTACCAGGTCGTGGCCTTTACGGCCACGCAGATCCCGAATATCGAAGGGCGGCAGTACCCGGCCGCGCTCGCTGGTGACCTGTATCCGCAAGGGATTCCGATCTACCCGGAAGCTGAGCTGGAGAAGCTGATCCAGGATGAAGCTATCGACCAGGTGCTCTTCTCGTATTCTGATGTCTCGCACGAATACGTGATGCATCTCGCCTCACGCGTGTTGGCTGCCGGGGCCGATTTCCGCATGCTGGGCCCGAATAAGATGATGTTGGAGTCGGAAAAACCTGTCGTGTCGATCAATGCGGTGCGAACCGGCAGCGGCAAGAGCCAGACCTCTCGCTATGTAGTTAACGCGCTGAAGGAGCTTGGTTACGAGCGAGTCGTCGCCGTCCGCCACCCCATGCCCTACGGCAACCTGGAGCAGCAGGCCGTGCAGCGTTTTGCCAGCTACGAGGACATGGAGCGGTACGAGTGCACCATCGAGGAGCGGGAGGAGTACGAGCCCTACGTCGATATGGGTGCGGTCATCTATGCAGGCGTCGATTATCACAGGATTCTGGAAGCCGCCGAAGCCGAAGCTGACATCATCGTCTGGGACGGCGGTAATAATGACCTGCCGTTCTACCGGCCTGACCTGCACATCGTCGTCGTCGATCCGCACCGGCCCGGCCACGAGCTCCGCTACCATCCGGGGGAGACAAACCTACGCATGGCGGACGTCGTCGTGATTAACAAGATAGACACGGCTGACAATGCGAACGTCATTACCGTGCAGCAAAACGTGCGCAGCGTGAATCAAGATGCGACGATCGTGCGCGCCGCTTCGCCGATTGCCGTCGACGATCCCGAGGCGATCCGCGGCAAACGGGTGCTCGTCATCGAGGATGGACCAACCCTGACCCACGGGGAGATGGCCTATGGGGCGGGGCACGTCGCCGCACGCTATTTTGATGCCGCGGAGATCGTCGATCCGGCGCCGCACGCGGTGCGCTCGATCGCCGCCACCTACGAGAAATACCCTAACGCCCGGGGTATCCTGCCGGCGATGGGCTATGGCGACGAGCAAATCAAAGATCTTGAGGAAACGGTCAACAACACGCCGGCCGATATGGTGCTCATTGCGACGCCCATCGATCTCGGGCAGCTGATCGACATCGAGAAGCCCTACCAACGGGTGCGCTATTCGCTGCAAGTCATCGGCCAGCCGGATCTGAAATCAATCCTGAAGAAGCGGCTGAAAGCCTGAGTTATGTGATATTCGCCAGATGGGAAGGCCTCCCAACAGGGAGGCTTTTTTTGTCACGGATCGCGGGCGACCGGCCGGTCTGGTTCGCTGATCCAATCGCTCCACGAGCCGGCATAGAGGCGGCCGGGTGGCAGCCCGGCGTGGGCCTGGGCCAGCAGGTTGACGCAGGCGCTGACTCCCGAGCCGCAATAATAGGTTACCTCGGCCGCTGGCGTGTCGCCGTGCAGCGCGGCTAGCTGGGCGCGTAGCCGGGGCGGCGACAGGAAGAAGCCATCGTCGTCCAGATTGCGGGCGTAATGGTAGTTCACAGCTCCGGGGATGTGGCCGCGCACCGGATCGTAATCCTCGACTTCGCCGCGGAAACGCTCAGGGGCGCGCGAATCGACCAGAAACGAAACGGAAGGCACGTCGCTAGCGGTTACCAGCCAACCTGCCTGAGGTTCTCCTTTGAACTCAGCCTCGCTGTAGCGCGGCGCTTCGGATGCCACGAGCAAACCGGCCGCAAGCCACGCGTGCCAGCCGCCGTCAAGCACGGCGGCCGCTTCGTGGCCGAGATAGTGGAGCATCCACCAGAGACGGGCCGCAACCATGCCGCCGGCGTCGTCGTACACGACGACTTGGCTGGTGTTGCTGATGCCAAGCGCGCCAAAGCGCTGCGCCATAACTGAAGGTTCGGGTAGTGGATGGCGCCCATGGTCACGGTAGGGCGGGTTGCTCAGGACCTCGTCGAGGTTGGCATAGCGCGCTCCCGGAATGTGCGATGTCTCGTAGGCGGCTTCTCCCGCCTTGGGGTCGGCGAGGCTGAAGCGACAATCGACGACGACCCAGCCAGGGCTATGGAGATGTACGGCAAGATCGGCGGGCGCTATTAGTGTCCGGTAAGTCATCTGGGGTGATCAGTTCTGATCAGAAGGGAGCTGTTCGGGTTCAGAACCAGGCAAGAGTCCGAATTCGGCCGTCCAGTACCAGATGTTTGGCGCGCGGCCATCGGCATGGTAGCCGATACCAACTTCGCTGATGTTCGGATCGAGGAGCAAGACGCGGTGCGGCGGGCTGTTAACCCAGAACTCGACGACGGGCACGGCACTATCCCAGCCCCAGGCGACAGCCTCTCCACCGTAGAATCCCTGGTAACCAAAGCGACGCTGGCGCTCCATAGGCGTGGAACCATCAGAGCCGTCGTGCATGATGTTAGGATTGCCCGCCATATCTTCGCTGTGCATCTGCGCAGCGATGCTCAGCTCATAGCTGTAGCTCAGTGGTGCCAGATTGTGCAGGCGCCGCGCTTCATTGATGTACCATAGCAGCGTTTCGGCGGGGCTGGCGCCAGCCGCTAGCGGGGGCTGCGCTGGCAGCAGAACGGGTTCGGTGGGCTGCAGCGCAGTAACGCCATCTGTCGCCATGAGGTCTGCCGGCCGTTCAGGCGGAGCTCCCGCGCCACCGGGCTGCACCATGGCCCCCATGTTCGCCTGGGGGGTTGGTGCGAGGACGGTCGCTGGCGCACTCGGCGAGTTTGCTGGAGCGGGAGCGGCCGGTGGGAGGACGGTGGTCGCGTCTGGTGCCACGATGACGACTTCGCCCGGAGTGGAACGTGATGGCGACCCTAAGACCGGGAGGAACGAAAAGAAGTCCTCGGCGCTGATCTGTATCCAGCGGCTTACCTCGCCGCTGGCATACTCGTTGTCGCCCCGCACGGTGACCAGGTAGTCGCCGGGTGCGAAGTAGACGTGCTCGACGTGTTCACCCTCGACCTGGCGCCCGTCCCCCATGTCCCAGGTTAGCGTCGTGACGCTATCGTCGCTATAGGCCTGGCCGCGCACGGGCCGACCGGTGCCCGCGCTGCCGTCAATCACAAAGTCGACAATCGGCCCGGCGCCCACCGTGACGATCTGGTTGGTCTCAGCCACGCCGTATTCGCTCTCTACGAGTAAGCGAACTGTGTAGCTGCCCGGCGCCTGGAATTCATGGGTTGGATCGGCTTCGCTCGAGATCGTGCCGTCGCCGAAGTCCCAGCGATAGGTCTGCGGTTGTTGACCACCGCTCTGGTTTAGGAACTGCACCGGCTGGCCGGCAACCGGCAGCGGATCGTCGAGTGTAAAGGCCGCGGTGGGGCTCGCGACGACCGTAATCCCGGCCGTCGCCGTCGTACTTGCCAGGGGATTGGCGACGCTGACCGTGACGCGGTAGGTGCCGGGGTTAGCGTAAACGACCTGGGGATCCCTGGCGACAAGGTGGCGGCCATCGCCGAGATTCCAGCGCTGGACGAAGGGACCAGAGCCGCCTGTTATCGCGGTTAGCTGGACGGGTGCCCCGGCGCTGACCATGGCCGGTGACGTGCGCACGGCAACCGAGGGCGGCAGACCTACCCACAACTCCGCCACGTTGCTATACTCCTGCCCATCGTAACGCAGGGACACAGCCACTGGTTGCCCAGGCTGGTTGAGATCGGCGACGCTGGCGACAAAGGCTAGTTCTAGCCGTACCGTCCCACCGTTTGCCGGGACGACGGGCAGCCAGGAAAGCGTGTTCTCCTGGAAGTTGAAGACCGTGCCGCCTGGAAGGTGGCTGCCACGCGGGGATAGCGCCGCGGGCAGGTGCAGGACCAGCTCGGGCGTGGCTACATGCCCCTGATGGTTCGCCAGCACCATCTCGACTGATACCGGATCGCGGGGCCGGGCGACGGCCGGGGTAACCGACAGCGAGAGCTCAAGAGGACCGCTAATCGTTGTCTGGGAAGAGAGCGCCGGGTGAGACGGGGTGGCGTAGATGAAGCCGCCCCCCAACAAGAAGCTGAGGAGGCTGATCGTTGTCAGCAAGAGCCAGGCCGCGCGGAACTTCCTGTTCATCTCCTTTAGTTTAGCAGAGAGTTAGCGGATGCCGAATAGTCGAACCGCCTATTACTCCCGTATTCTATCCGATTTCTGCCGAAAGGCGATACTGCTCAAGAAAATCCTTGCCCGGGACCGCGAGCATCCTGCTCGCCCGAACCTGGCAGGCTGCCGGTTGCCCTTGCACTCCGTGTCTCGCCGGGTCGTTTGCAGACGCCTTCTACAGGGTGCATTCTCGCTCGGATACGCTACAATTCGCCCATGCAGGCAACGCTTCAGTTCCCGCGGGGAGCCACAGCGGCTACTAGCTGGGCCAGTCACCGTTGGCAGCCCGATAGCGAGCAGGGGCAACAGGAGAACCGTGGACGTTAGCGAAGGGGACGGTTTCCTTAAAGGTCTATTCAATCGCCGCCCGCGCCGCCTGACTATCAGAGGTTTGCACAATGGTGATATCGTCGAGACGGGTCCCGTGGTTGTCGCCAGGGGGGCCGCCGTCGCGGGCAATATCCAGGCGCCAGAGGTGGTGGTAAGCGGCTTGCTGCACGGCGCCGTCGTCACGCGCACGGTAACGGTCACCCCCGGCGGGCAAATCGTCGGCGATATTCACGCGACGAGCGTCGCGGTTGAGGCAGGAGGAGCAATCTACGGCCTGGTCTATTCCCTCGAACACGACGGCTATGAGCGCCTGCGAAACGGCGCCCCTCCTGGGGAATTAGCGATGCCGGAAGGCGACGAGTACACTGCGCAGGTCATGCCTGCAGAGCTGCAAGAGCTGCGGCAGCGGGGAGGCGAGTCGCCTGAGCATGTGGTGCTATTTCAGCTTGTGCAGGACAGGCTCGGCGAGGCACTCATGGCGCGTGCGGCTCTTGAACAGACCTTCGCGGAGCGCATTGAGGAGGTTGCTGGCGACACGGCACGGCGCCTCCGTGAAGTAGAGGAGGCCCATAGCAGGACGCAAGCGCAGCTCGAAGCCGAAACCGCTGGGCGCGCGGAGTTGGCGACCAGACTCGCCGCACGCGAGGAAGCGTTGGCGACGCAGCGCCAGGAGCTCGACGGCGTGCGCGCTCTCTTACAGCAGCGGGCGGAAGCGCTGCACGAAGCCGAACACGAACTGGCAGCGCTTGGCGAGCGCGCGGCGCAATTGGACGAGCAGAATCTCTCTCTCCAGCGGGAACTGGCAGCGGCGCTCGAGCCGGTGGATTGGCTCAAGGGTAGGGTGGAAAGTCTGGAAAACGCGCTGCAGGCGAGCGTGCAGCGGGGCGCCGAACAAGAGGATGCGCAGTTGCGCTGGCAGGAACTCGCCGACGAGTCCCAGCGCCGGGTAGCCGAGCTTGAGAGCCAGCTTGCGATTGCGGCAGCGCGACTAGAGACCTTGCGGCGCTCCAACGACGAACTTAGCGAGCGGCTTGCCGAGGCCGGACAGACGCGCGACGAGGTCCGCCGTACCCTCGACGAGCTCCGTGCTGACCAGATGGGGTCAGATCTTCCTGACCAGTACGACAAGGCGTTGGCAGATGCGGAGGCTCGAAGTGAACGTCTTGATGCGCAACTTGAAGCTGCACGTGCCGAGAACGGAGTCCTCGAAGAGGAGCTGGCTTGGAGCAGGCTGTCCGCCTGGCTACAGTTGCAGCAGGCAATGGCCGAGAAGGAAGCGCTCGAGCGCGAGATAGAGAGGCAGAAACGGGACATCGCCGGGCAGCGCCAGGAGCTGGCTGAGACCCAGGCATCGTTGGCCGAAGTCCGTTCAACGCTGCAGGAGCAGATGAGCGAGGCGCGCGCGGAACTGGCCACGCTGCGCTCCGCGGCTGCCCACCGGTTTCAGGAGCTACAGACGGAGCTGGCCGAGAGAGACGAGAAGCTACGTCTGCTCAGGGCACGTTCCGAGGGCTAATTATTGGGACCCTGCCACGGTTTGCGGGCCTTTGCTGGTGGCGATATGCTGATCCGGAACACGATGCGGGCATTTGGTCCGAGCGTAATGGCAGAGGAGAAAACGCATGAGTTCAGTTGAGTTGGCTGTTATTGGGGGTAGCGGCCTGTACGATATGGCTGGATTGCAGGACGTGGAAACGGTGATGCCTGAAACCCCGTTTGGCCCACCATCCGATACCATTATGATCGGCAGCCTCTACGGACGTCGTGTGGCCTTCCTGCCGCGGCACGGGCGCGGGCACGTCTTGACGCCAAGCGAGGTGCCGTACCGTGCGAACATCTTTGCGCTCAAGAAGCTGGGTACTCGCTACCTCATTTCGGTGAGTGCCTGCGGTTCGCTGCGCGAGGATTATGCCCCTGGCCATATCGTGATCCCGGACCAGCTCTTTGACATGACGCGCAACCGGGAGCGGTCGTTCTTCGGCAATGGGCTCGCCGCTCACGTAAGCGTCGCTGACCCGTTTTCGCCCGACCTCAGCGCAGCACTGGCGGACGCGGTGCGTGCCGCTGGGGGCGCGGTGCACGAAGGCGGCACGTTCATCACCATCGAGGGACCGCGTTTCAGCACGCGTGCCGAGTCGAACACCTATCGCCAGTGGGGGATGAGCCTGATCGGCATGACGACCAGCCCGGAGGCATTTCTGGCGGCGGAAGCTGAGATGGCCTACGCGGTCATGGCGCACGTTACAGATTATGATGTGTGGCACGAGAGCGAGTCGCCGGTCACCGTGGAGATGGTGATTCGGACGTTACAGCACAACACGGCAATTGCACAAGCAGCGATCGGCGAAATGGCAAAGCGTATGGCGGACTGGGAAGGCGATATGCCGGTACACCATGCACTGCGCGACGCGCTGATTACCAGCCACGACAATATCGACGCGTCGACGCGCGCGAGACTCGCGCCGCTGGTCGGTAGATACCTGGCGTGAACACACACCACCGGGAGGGAGTTGTCCGGTGACGACCATGGTTGTCGTCGCGCTCCGCGAAGAGCGCGTCTGGCAAGAACGGCTGCTGCTGCTTCTTGCCGTCCTCTTCGTGCTCCTCAACGCCGTGACACTCAGTCTGGCACTGTCTGGGCAAGTCAGGTGGCAGCATCTGGCGGCACCGGCTGTCTGGGCAGTCGCCATGGCTGCGGCGCACGCGACCCTGCAACGATACCGCCCGCAGCGCGACATCGTGCTGCTGCCGCTGTTCGCACTGATGACCGGGTGGGGACTAGTCCTCATCGACCGCCTCGCGCCAAACTTTCTGTGGCGGCAGTTGTTGTGGCTTGTCCTGGGCACCGCCGTATTGGTTTTTCTCGCCGCCTTACCGCGCCGGTTACGTGTTCTGAGGCGCTACCGCTATACGTGGCTGACTCTGGGGATCGTGCTCTTGCTGGCGACGCTGATTTTCGGCGTCAACCCGTCAGGTCAGGGCGCAACGTTATGGCTTCCGCTCCCCTTCGTCGAACGGGTCTACTTTCAGCCATCGGAGCTGCTCAAACTTCTGCTCATCGTCTTCCTCGCCAGTTACTTTGACGAGCACGAGCGGGTGGCAACGGTAGCGCCGGCGCGCGGCTGGCGCAGCCACCTGACCTTTCTCGGCCCGCTCTTGCTCATGTGGGGTTTCTCCATCCTACTCCTCGTCTGGCAACAAGACCTCGGCGGCGCGGCCATCTTCTTCCTCGTCTTTCTCGCCCTGCTATACCTGGCGACGGGTCAATGGCAATACGTGGCGGCCGGACTGGGGCTCCTTCTTATTGCCGCCCTCATCGGTTACTTCTCGTTCGCCGTTGTCGAGCTGCGTGTCGATGCCTGGTGGAACCCCTGGCCTGATGCAACCGATCGCGCGTTCCAGATTGTGCAGTCGCTGTACGCGATCGGTGCCGGCGGCATCACCGGCCAGGGTATCGGCCAGGGCTTTCCCGGCTACGTCCCGGTGGTGCACTCAGATTTTGTCTTCGCGGCAATCGCCGAGGAGTATGGTCTGGTCGGCTCGCTGGCTGCCATTGCCAGCTTCGCGTTGCTAGCACATCGCGGGATCCGTATTGCCGGCCGGGCACGGCGTGCCTTCGACATGTACCTGGCGGCCGGTATTACGGTGGTGATCAGCGTTCAGGCCTTCCTCATCATGGCGGGGGTGGCTCGCCTGCTGCCGCTGACTGGCGTCACCCTGCCCTTCGTCAGCTACGGTGGCAGCTCGCTCCTGGTGACGAGTGCGATGGTCGGCTTGCTGCTGTACCTCTCCTCGCGGGCGGCGACGGGAAGTTCGCCGGGACAGACAGGCTAATGGACCACAAGTGGCGTAACCGGCGGCTGCAGCACCTGAGTGTGGCCGTTCTCACTGCCTTTCTGGCAGTGTTTCTGGCGCTTGCCTACTGGACGGTGCTCCGTGGCACAGCGCTGAGCGAGCGCCAGGACAATCCTCGCCGGGTAGAAGCCGAGCTGCGTATCCGGCGCGGGCGTATCCTCGACAGCGAAGGCGCGGTGCTTGCGGAGACGGTTGGGCCGCTGCAGGCGCCACAGCGCGTTTATGCGGTCTCCACGATCGGCCCGGCGGTAGGTTACTATAGCTTCCGCTACGGCACAGCCGGCGTTGAGGAGGGCTTCGACGCCATCTTGCGGGGCAACAGCGAGAGCGCCTGGAGGGCGCTCTGGCGCCACAGCCTACATGAGGTGCAGCGCGGGCGCGACATCCGGCTGACCCTCAACGCAGACTGGCAGCGGCAGGCCAGCGCGCTGCTCGGTGAGCGCCGCGGGGCGATCGTGTTGCTCACGCTGCCGGAAGGGGCAATCGCTGCCATGGCCAGCTCTCCCGGTTACGATCCCAACCGGCTCGACGAGCAGTTTGAGGACCTTGCCGGCAGCGCCGGTGCTCCACTGCTCAACCGGGCGACACAGGGCCAGTACCAGCCCGGACTCGCACTACAGCCATTCCTGCTGGCCGGTGCGCTGGACGCGGGCCTGATCCGCCTGGAAGACGACATAAACAATGCAGACAGGGCGATTGTCGTGCATAGGCAGAGCCGGCAGTGTGCGACCGAGCCACCAGAATCCGCCACGTGGCGCGACGTGTTACAGCACGCCTGCCCGGCGCCGATGCTTACTTTGGGCGAGGAGATGGCGGCAAGCGAGGTTGAATCCGTGCTCGCAAGCTTCGGCCTGATGCAGGCTCCGGACGTGCCGCTAGCGGTGTCCGAACCGCCCAGCGCGACAATTTCAGATGTCGAGTCCGCCCTGATTGGGCAGGCTGAATTAACCGTCTCGCCGCTGCAGGTTGCGCTGGCGCTGGCCGCCCTCGCCAACGAGGGTGCACCGCCCGCTCCGCTCCTGGTTAGCGCCGTCCAAAACGAACAGGGGGCGTGGCAGAGTTTGCC
>JAVVFG010000064.1:0-14545 GCA_032260445.1 Anaerolineae bacterium
GATTTCATGGAGGCGATCCGCGCCTTTATGGAGCGACGAGTACCCGAGTTCAAGGGCAAGTAGAGGGCCGGTCGTCGGTCGATCGCCGCTCAAAGGAGGCTAGACAATGATTCCGATCAGGGACGAGATTTCGACGAAGACCGTGCCGGTGGTCAACTACCTGCTGATTGCCGCCAACATCATCGTCTTCGTTTTGCAGTTTTTGATGTTCTCCGGCCCGGCCGAGGAGGCGTTTGTCTACGAGTTTGCCCTGATTCCGGCGCAGATCACGGCCGGGCTGGATGTGGGCGACGTCCGGGACGTCTTTACAAGTATGTTTATGCATGCCGGCCTGGCACACCTCCTCGGTAACATGCTTTATCTGTGGATCTTCGGCGATAACGTTGAAGACAGTATGGGCAAGCTCAAGTACTTCTCCTTCTATCTCGCCGGCGGCATCGTCGCCTCCGCTGCCCACATTCTCACCAACCCCACCTCCCAGATCCCCACCGTCGGCGCCAGCGGTGCCATCGCCGCCGTCCTTGGCGCTTATCTCGTTCTCTATCCACAGAGTCGCGTCCTGACGATCATCCCGCTCGGTTACTTCATCCGTATGACCTGGATTCCGGCGATCATCGTGCTTGGCCTGTGGTTCATCCTACAACTGTTCAGCGGGCTCTTTTCGCTGGGCGGTCCAGATGTCGGTGGCGTCGCCTTCTGGGCACACGCGGGCGGGTTTGTCGCCGGTGTGGTCCTGGCCAGGCTGTTCGCCAGCAAACGCAGGCCGGAGTATGCCGTGCGCTGGGACCGGCGAGGTGACCCCAGATAGGCTATCCATGCTACAATGAGCATGGTCCAGTAAGCGGCGAGCAAGGATTGTCTATGGCCGGTCAAAACAGCAGCCGTGATCAGCTAAGCGCCGATATCCATCTGTTGGGCGACACCCTGGGGAAGGTGATCCGTGAGCAAGCAGGGATCGCCGTCTTTGATCTCGAAGAACGGATCCGCGCGCTGAGCAAAACACGGCGCAGCGACCCCGGCGCCGACGTTGACGACTATCTCTGTGCCATCGTCGAAGAGCTGGACCTGGCACAGGCAGAGAGCGTGGCCCGTGCCTTCACGACCTATTTCGACCTCGTCAACGTGGCTGAGGAGAACCACCGCGTGCGTGTGCTACGGCAGCGCGAGCGCCAGTCACACCCCCAGCCGGTGCCGGAGTCGATCACTGCGGCGATTGCCCGCCTATGGGACCAAAACGTCGACGAGATAGCGCTGGCTCGCCTTCTCGACCGGCTGCATGTGGAGCCGGTGTTCACGGCGCACCCCACCGAGGCGAAGCGGCGAACCGTGCACTCCAAGTTGCGGCGGATCGCGGACATGCTCTACGAGCTCGAGGTGCACGATCTGTTGCCCTCGGAAGCGGCAGCGATGGAAGCCGATCTCCTAGCCGAGGTGACGACACTCTGGCTGACGGAGCGCACGCGCACGCGCAAGCCACAGGTAACGGACGAAGTGCGCACCGGCCTGCATTTCTTCGACACGGTTATCTGGGACGTGGTGCCGCCCGTGTACGAGGCGATGGCCAGTGCGCTGGCACGCTATTACCCGCGTCTGGAGCCGCCCGGCCGGTTCCTTGCCTTCGGCTCGTGGATCGGCGGTGACCGTGACGGCAACCCAAACGTGACGACGGCTGTCACGGCAGAAACGCTGCGGCTGCATCGCGGCCTCGCGGTGGAGCATCACCGGCGGGTGGCACAGCGGCTCGCGCGGTCATTGAGCATCAGCGACCGGCTCGCCCCGGTGAGCGAGGCGCTCGCGCGCTCGTTGGCTGAGCACGAGACGTCACAGCATCTTGACTATCTACAAGAACGCTACCCGCACGAGCCGTACCGTTTGCGGGCGGCGATGCTGGCCGCCGACCTGGCGGAGACGTCGGCGGGCGATATGGTCGCGCGGCTGAAGGGCAAGCGCGATGCGCCCATTCCGCCGTTGCGCGACGGCGAGGATGTCACCGAGCCGCTCGATCTGATGGCGGCCAGCCTGCGCGAGTCAAGCGCTGCTGCGGCTGCGGCTGCCGGGCTGGAGCCATTCCGTGTGCAGGCGCGTGTCTTTGGCCTGCACACGGCCCGGCTCGATCTGCGGCAGTACAGCGAGGTGCATGACGAGGTGTTGGCCGAGCTGCTGCGCCGGTTGGGTGTACATGACGATTACCAGCGACTGGACTCCGAGGCACGCGCCGGGCTACTGACTCAGCTACTGCAGGGAACTCCGCCCGATGTGGACAGCCTCGGCGGGCTATCGGACCAGAGCCGAGAATTATGGAGTCTGTTCAAGCTGCTGAATCGCGCCGTTACCCTTTACGGCCCGAATCTCATCGGCCCGTATATCATTAGCATGACGCGCAGCGCGGCGGACGTACTTGCCGTTCTCCTGCTGGCGCGCTGGGCCGGTCTCAATTTGCAGGAGGGGAGCGAGCGCGAGTTTCTGCCGATTGTTCCCCTCTTTGAGACACGCGATGACCTTGCGGGGGCAACGGCGACGATGCAGACTCTCTTCACCCATCCTGTCTACCGGCGACATCTAGAGCGGCTGGACCGCCAGCAGACGATCATGATCGGTTACTCGGACAGTAACAAGGATGCGGGTTATCTGGCGGCGCGCTGGGAGCTGTACCAGGCGCAGGAGCGGCTGGCAGATGTTTGTGCAGAGCATGATGTGGTGCTCACGTTATTTCACGGCCGGGGCGGCACGATCGCCCGCGGCGGGGGCCCGGCGCACGAGGCAATCCTAGCGCAACCGCCGCGCAGTGTCGGGGGGCGTATCCGTCTCACCGAACAGGGCGAGGTGATCAACGAGCGCTACGGGCATCCGGCGATTGCCCGCCGCCATCTGGAACAGGTGATCCATGCGGTGTTGGTGACCAGCACGCCGGGCTATGAAGCGGCCCACACGCCGCTGCCGGCGTGGCGGGAGACGATGGATGAGCTCGCCGCGCTATCGCACCGCGCCTACCGTGCGTTTATCTACGAGACGCCGGCGCTCCTGCGCTACTGGCAGCAAGCGACGCCGCTGCACGAAATCAGCCTACTGCACATTGGCTCCCGGCCGGCACGGCGCGCGACCGACGACATACTCGCCAGCCTGCGTGCGATCCCCTGGGGCTTCAGCTGGATGCAGAGCCGCCACGTGCTGCCCGGCTGGTACGGCGTTGGCGAGGCACTGGAGTCATACGTCATGGGGGATGGCCAACTGGCCCGCTTGCAGGAGATGTACCGCGAGTGGCCTTTCTTCCACGATGTGGTGGACAACGCGCAGGTGGCACTGGGCAAGGCGGATATGGGTATTGCCCGCCTGTACGCGGGCCTCGTCGACGACGCGGCGCTGCGCGATGAAGTCTATGACCATGTGGTCGCCGCCTTCGATCGCACACGGCGCTGGATCTTGGAGGTCAGCGGGCAGCGCGCGCTGCTGGACAACCAGCCGACGCTGCAGCGCGCTATCCGCCTCCGCGACCCGTACGTCGATCCCCTTAACTTCATCCAGGTGACGTTGCTGCGCCGCCTACGTGCGCTGGACGATCCGGAAGGGCCTGAAGCGGCTCCGCTCCTTAACGCGATCTTCCTGACGATAAATGGTATTGCAGCCGGGTTGAAGAATACGGGCTAGCTAGCGCTGCCGTGGCCAGTAGGCGGCGATTGGATCCAGAAGAACCTGTTCCCACAAGTTGCCTTCTGTCTCTTCCTGCACCGAATCGGTAGCGCTGGGCACGACGGAGAAGCTCAGCGTGTCGCTGGCCGAAAGCTGGTTGCGACTGGTGATGGTGGCTGTAACCGTGTAGCTTCCCTGGCTGAGAGGCGGGTCTAGCTGGTGGTTATAGACGCGATAGGGGTCGCTGCCGCCTGGCAGGAGGACCGTATCGCCAAGGCCGTAGAGCGCCAGGCGATCGATGCCGTAGGGATGGCCGACGGCAATCACGAGCTGGACTCTGCTGTTCGTGGTGAAGACCGTGCCGTCGTTGGGATAGGCGAAGCTCACATAGGGGGCGGCGAGCGGTGCCAGCACGGCTTCCTGGGTGGCACTCTGTGCGGCCAGCGTGGCCCGGGAGTGCGAGACGGCTTCACTGGTCATTATGCTTGTGTCATACTCCGCCTGGCTGGTCGCGAGGGCCGCTTCGCTGGTGGCAAGCAGCGCTTCGCTGGTTCCGGCTGCTGCTTCACGCGCATCGGCATAGGCGCGCACGGCCGTTGCCGTGCTGGCAGCGCTGGCAACGCCGGTTTCCAGGCCGGTTACCTGCTCTTCGAGACGTTGCCGGCCCTGCCAGAGGAAGAGGACGGCCGCCGCGAGGACGAGGAGAACCATGAGGAAAGTCAGTAGGGTGGCGATAAATGCACTGGTTTTCATCGGATTCCCGGCTTAGCAATCGAAAAGAATGGCAAGCGTGGGGATAACTCCTCAGGTATGGTACGCCAGTAGGATGCGCGCAAAAGGACGCGGCGGGTATACTGGAGTGCATGTGCCGGTATGCTACCCGAGAGCGCGAGGCCGGTCAAACGGCACTGACCGCTGGTGGCGATCGATGGCGGTCATGGGCCGACGAGGAGTGAGGAACACGATGAACGAGCAGGGAAAGATTGCCCTCAGTTTCTTTTTTGGTGTACTGTTGCTGGCAACCCTCGCCTGCGGCGTGGGCGGCATTGACCTTCCTGACGTGAATATCCCCGAAGGGGCGGCCGCGACCGCGGGTGCAGCCGCGCGAGGGGCGGCGACCGCTGCCGCAGAAGCAGGGATTCAGGAGACGGTGGCTGCCGCGGCGGGCACGGTCGTGTCTGGTGCCGAGGCCATTGGCGGAGACGCGGTGGCCACCTTGCAGGCAACTGACTTCTCTACGGAAGTTGTGGTCGACGGCGACGCGCTCCGGGACAAGGTCGAGAGCGCCCGGCCGGACGCCAGCGGCGCGATCACTGTGGTGCTCACCGACGAGGAGCTCAACCGCGCGGTGCGCGTTAACCCGGAAGCCGATGGACAGCCGGCGATCGAGGACATCAGCGTGCAGTTTACCGGCGGCAACGTTGTCTTAAGCGGCGCCCTGACCCAGCCGCTGGCGACGAACCTGGTGGCCACGTTCAGCGCTGCTGCCGTCGATGGCGAACTCGAGTTAGAGCTGGAACGGGTGACAGTTGCCGGGCTGCCGCTGCCGTCGGCAACGCTGGCGCCGGTCGAGACGGCACTCAATCAGGAGCTGCAGCGTGCGCTGCAAAACCTGCCCGACAACTACAGCGTGTCTAGCGTTGTCATCGGCGAGGGGACGATGACGGTGGTGGCGACGCCATAATGCCGGCCCCCAGCATGTGAGGGGTGCGGCTCACTCCAGTGGTATTGACACGGCGTCACGCCCCGTTTCCGTGAGTAGGCGCTCGCCGGTGTGCGGGTCGTAGAGGCCGGTGGCAATTGTCGCCCCAACAGCCCCAGGCGGGGGGTTCAGATGATGTTGCTGCCGGAAGACGTCGCCCGGCCGTAACGTCTGCGGATCGACCCACAAGCCATCGTCGCCGGTGATGAGGTCCCCCTGGCTATCGAGGAGGTGGGCGAACACGGCGAGGCGCGGCTGGTCGTTGACGCCGGGCGGGGGCGGCTTGCTCACGATCGGTTGCGGCGGCAGGTCGAACTGGTCCCCTACCTCCCAGGTCAAGTGCAATGTTCCGGTCTCCGGCTCGTACCTGGCGGCAACTAGACAGAGGCCATTCGTAAAGCAAACCGGGTTGACTAGCGACGGAGTGGGTGGTGGCGCTATCTGGAAGAGCCGGTAGCCGCCGGCTTCAATTGGCAGCGGCTGGTAATAGGCGTCGTAAACCGTCTCGACGCGCGGGTAGCCGGCAAAGGCCACGGCGGGTTCGCCGCCGAGGGCCAGCACGACGGCGCGCTGCGGGTTGTACCAGCGCGGCTGCGCGCGGCTAACCCCCGCGTTTTCGAGATCAATGCGCAGCGCCTCGCGTGCCCAGGGACCGGCGAGTAGGCCGCTGATGGCGAAATCTCGCGACTCTCCATTTTCCCTTACAAACTGGGCAACGTCGCGCATGTCGGCGTGATAGAGGAAGCGGGTGTTGCCGCGCTGGGGCCAGGTGATGAAGTAGTCGGGCAGGTTGCGGGCGGTGCCAGCGGCGAACAAGAGGAAAGCGAAGGCTGGGAGCAACCAGCGCCGTTGCGGCAGCACCGCCAACGCTCGTAACGGCAGGGCCGCCAACAAATAGGTCGCTGGCTGGGCGACGATGGTGTGGCCCAGGCTGGCAGGCGGCACACTGAGAAAGCCCGGGGTGATGCCAGCGAGCCACCAGAGGAGCAAGAAGCCGGCGGCGAGATCGGCGGGCTGAGGGGCGTCGCGCCGGTACAACGGGCGGAGCGCGTACCAGACGGCGAGCAGAACACCCGCCCAGAAGGCGATGGCGCCGGTGGGCCCGAAGACAGGCCGGCCGGGGATGTTATAGAGGAATTCGTCGTCGCCGTCGGCGTGGAACATGCTGAGCGTGCGCACGATATGGGTGCGCAGTGGCGCGAAATCGCCGTCGCGGGCGGCAACGATGGGTACAGCTACTTCGGCAACGCGGGCATCGGCGCCCTCCATACGCTGCAGGGTGACGACGAGCGGAATCGCGAGGAGGAGCGCGACGAGCAGGGTGAGCAGCTGCCCACGCCAGGTGCGGCGCCAGCGCGGGCGGTCGGCGAGCCACACGTAGGCGCTGGCGGCGATGAGGATGAGGGGCATGCCGCGCGCGGCAAAATAGGTGTAGAAGCCGATCCCCATCCAGAGTCCAGCAATGAGGAAGGCGCGCCGCTTCTCGCCTTGCACGCCCGTCCAGAAGAAGTAGATGGTGCCCAGCACGAAGACCGGGAGGGTTACCTGGCGCAGGCTGATGCGCGCGTAGATAAGAGCCCAGAAGCTCGTCGCCAGTAGCGCTGCGGCGAGCAACCCGGCGCGCCGTGCGAAGAGGCGCCGGCCGGCCTGGTAGATGAGCGGCACGGCGAGGGTGCCGAGCGTGGCCGACAAGAGACGGATACCAAAGGCGTTGTAGCCGAGCAGGCGCAAGAAAAAGTGGGAGACGACGAAGTAGAGTGCTTCCTGGCCGGTGGCATCGACGTAATAGACGCTGTAGTCGCCCTGCGCGATCTTCTGGGTGAGCACCAGGATATCGCTAAGCTCGTCATCACTCCATCCTGGCGGCACGTCGCCCAGGCGCCAGACGCGTAAGAAGAAGGCGGCGAGGGTCAGGCCGAGGATGAGCCAGCGTGCCTGCCGTGCTGAGGGCCACGAGCAATGGCGCAGATTCACGGGCCGATCTCCAGGAGGGCGATAGGCAGGAGGTCGCCGGTGACTTCTCCAGCGGCGACCAGGGGGAGGCGCTGCCGCCAGTCGGCGGCGGGATAGAAGCCGGCGACCAGTTGGTAGCCCCTCCCCTCGATGTCTGCCGGCACGACTAGTTCGTGTAGTTGTACAAATATGTCGCCGGGTTGCCACTGGTCACTGGGAACGTCCAGCCGGTCAGCCTGGGCGATCGATTGCCCCTGGGTATCGAGCAGATGCGTAAATAGGACAAGATCGGGCGGTGCCGTGCCGGTGACTTCCCACAGCGTGGCCACGAGCAGCGTATCGCCGGGCCGCGCCGTTGCGCTTGTGTGGACCCCAGCAAAGCGCACGAGTCCACCAAAGACGGGAACTGTGGATAACTCTGTGGATAAAGTGTGTATTGAGGGGGAAAACTGTGGATAAAGGCGTTGAAAACCGGCTTCTTTGTCCACATGGTAGTGGCTACCCTGTGGTAAAACAGAGACGCGGTCGGTGACAGCGTCGAGAAAAGGGGCCAGGGCCGGCGCCGGCGCCGACACGTTCATGTAGAAGAGGCTGCTGTCGCCGGCGGCTGCGGGCAGCAGCAGGCTGTGGCGGCCGTCGAACCAACGCAGCGAAAGCGCATCGCCCTGGCGGAACAGCCGGGCTGTCGCCGGGTCGTGGAAACGGCCGGGTGCGTCGGTGGCGATAGCTACGGTCTGTGGTTCCTGGCTGTCGAGATAGCGCACGGCAGCGACGAGTTCCGCCTCGTATTGCATGGCAACCTCGGGCTGGCGTGCCCATACGCCAAAATAGGCATGGTAAGTTAGCAGCGACCAGCCGGCGAACAGGGGGAAGGCGACGACCGCGAGAAGGAGGAGCGCTGGCTGGCGCACGCGCGGCGCCGCCCAGCGCGCGGCGCCGCTGAGGGCGAGCGCCGGGAAGATAAAGAGAACGGGCTGCAGGGCGATTGCCTGCGTCGTGCTCAGCTCGGGCCCGGTCACCAGCGCGGGCGCCAGTCCGAGCAGGAGCCAGAGAAGCGCGGTGAAGGCCGCTACGCCCTGGTGCGCTTTGGCGCGAACAGCCTGTCCGACGGCGACGAGCAGCCCGGCGTAGAAGAGGAGGGAAGGCAGTAGGGGCAGCCAGGGCCGGCCGGCAATGTTGTAGCGCCACGCGCCGTCGCCGCGTACGCTGAAGAGGCCAAGCGCCTGCCATGCGTTGCCGAACAGCGGTTCGAAACTTCCTTCGGCGGCCTGGCGCAGGGGCGCGGCGAGCTGGTCGATGCGCACTTCGGCGCCGGGATGGCTGCGGAGGTAGGCAAAGAGCGGCAGGCCGATGAGAAGCGCGAGCAGCGAGATCCCCGCTGCCGCGATTACGATCCGGCGCGCGCCAGGCGCCCGGCGTAGCCAGAGGTAGAGCCCGGCTGCGGGCAGAAGCAGCCAGGTAATGCGCGCCGGGATGTAGGCATAGAAGCTGAGCCCAAGCCAGAGCGCGGCGGCAAGCCAGGCAGGCCAGGCCCGTTGCCCACGCTGTGCGGCATCTTTGCCGCGCCAGAAGCTAGCCAGGCCGGCGACAAGCAACGCGGGCATGGTGACTGTGCGTAGGGCATGGCGTGCCGTCATCAGCGGCCAGAAGGCGACGGCCAGACCGGCTGCCGCCAGAAGCGCTGTGGGCGCATCAAAAGCGCGGCGTGCCCAGGCTGCGGTGCCGGCGATGAGGAAGAGGCTGAAAAAGACCGCGGTGAGCCGGCCGGCGAGATAGGTGGGGCCGAGGAAGGACATCAATACGGCCGTGCTGTAGTCGAAGAGCGGCTCGCGCCCGTAGCCCACGGTGAAGTAGAGGGGCCGTTCTCCCTGCACCACGCGCCAGGCGTCGAGGCCGTGATCGGCTTCGTCGTGGGTCATGCCCGGCGGGACGTCAGTCAGGGCGTGGAAGCGCAACCCAGCGGCGACCAGCATGACGATGACAAGGAGGAGACGATAACGCAGATGGCCTTGCCCGACTAGCATGGCACGATCATAAACGGAAACGCCACACCGGGCCATGCCGGTGTGGCGTTGCTGGCGAAAACAAGTTGTGGCGCTTAGGCAATCGCTGCTTTCGCGGTCTCCACGATCTGGGCGAAAGCTTGCGGGTCGCGGATGGCAATGTCGGCCAGGATCTTGCGGTCGAGGCGCACGTTGGCCTGCTTGAGCCCGTGAATGAACTGGCTGTAGCTCAACCCGTTCAGACGGGCGGCGGCGTTGATGCGCGCAATCCACAGCCGGCGCAACTCGCGGCGACGAGTGCGCCGGTCGCGGTAAGCATACCAGTACGACTTCATCATCGCTTCGTTGGCGCGGCGGAAGAGCTTGCTACGCGTCCCCCACTGCCCCTTGGTCATTCTAAGAATCTTCTTGTGGCGACGGCGCGTGACCGTCCCGCCTTTTACTCGCATCTTCTATACCTCGCGTTTGACTGGCCTGGACACTCCGTAGAGGCCAGGCAGCGAATGTGGATGGATCGGTTAACTGTACTTCTTCAGATAGGGCGCGAGACGCCTAATACGCCGCTTGTCGCCAGGCGTGGTCACTTCGATCATCTCGCTAAAGAGACGCTTGGTCCGGGCCGACTTCTTGCGCCGAAGGTGGCTCTTCCCACCTTTGGTGCGCATGATCTTTCCGGTCTTCGTGATCTTAAATCGCTTGGCGGCTGCCTTATACGTCTTCAGCTTATACTTCTTGGTCTTCCTTTTCGCCATCTGCCTCACCTCACATAGAAAAGCCCCGGAAGGGCTTCCTGTTCAATTACCACTTGTTTTGCCAGCTGCGGCCCACCGCCACACCGCCCGGGCTGTGACGCCAGCGAACGTTTAGTGGCTCTCGGGTGTGAGCATCATCACCATGGTCCAGCCCTCCAAATTGGGCTGCTGTTCCACAGCACCGACGTCGCTCAACTCCTCGATAATGCCGTCCATAATGTCCCGGCCGATCTCAGGGTAATGGATCTCGCGTCCCTTAAACTTGACGACGACTTTGACCTTCTTCCCTTCTTCTAGCCATCCGCGTGCCCGGCGGACGTTGATATCCCGGTGGAAATCCGCCGTCTTCGGGCTCAGCTTGATCGTCTTGATCTCGATCTGCTTGTGATGTTTGCGCGCCTCGCGTTCTTTCTTGGTCTGCTCGTACTGGAACTTGCCGTAATCCATGACGCGTACCACAGGGGGGCGCGCGTTGGGGGCTACTTCCACTAAATCGAGGCCGGCGAGGCTGGCCACATCTTGTGCTTCCTCAATGGAAACGACCCCCCGGTTGTTCCCAGTATCGTCAATCAGACGAACTTCGCGAGCACGAATTCGATTGTTTACGCGGTAATCAGTACTTATGGTCGACCCTATCCTTTTGTTGGTGTTCTGCGCCACCCCGGTGGCATGCTAAACAAAACCTCCGGATAGACTCCGGAGCGAAGCGAATGATAGCACATCTCCTCTCGAGCGTCAACCGCATACAACTGCCGCCAACCCGAGTGCTGGTAGGGCTACGCGGGGCGTAGCGGATCGAAACCTATGAGTAGGAGCGCCGGGACTGCTGCGCCGTCATTGTCGCAGCGCAGCAGTCCCAGCGGGTGGAAGCAACGATCTCGATTATGGGGGAATTAGCGGTTACGAATTGCCTGCGGCCCTGCGGCAGGCAACGAGGCGTCATTCATGGCTCTGGATAGAACCTTCCCATAGGGTTGTGCCAAAGTAGTCGGCGGGATCTTCACAATTTTCTCGGTCTCCCGGGCTTTCCGGCAGAGAGGTGAGCTCCAGGCGCGCCAACTGCCCCTGAAACTCGCCGTAACCGGGCAGACTCGCCTTGGCTAACAGCGTGTTTGAACCTTCGAATGTACGCATCTTGTTCCAAAGGCTTCGTTAGCTTCTTCCAGCCGGTCACCTCCTTTTTATCCACCGGCGCTAGGAGGTGGGAACAACCCGAGCTGTGACAGGAAAGCGATGTTGTCCCACTCAACCCAGGACTCGGCGATCCGGCCGTCTTCGATGCGGTTGCATCTCTATGACGGGTTGCAGTCTGTCGCTAACAGCCACAATATTGTCGCCGCTCTGTTCGCGGTCCCCGCTGCCGCGCTTCTCCTGAAGAAACGCGGGAAAGAGGAACGGGCACGCGAGCTCTACCTGCTATGCCGGCAGTTCGCTGTGTTCAGGAAAGCGGCCTACTTCTCGATTCTTTATACGCCGTATTTTGGGCACTGGGATCGGCCACGATCCGGCGGGCCAAAGGGTGCTGCGCCGGTAGAATGCCTTTGGTGCGCAGTGGATGATCTTCTCGCTCAAATCCACCAGCTCGCGTGAGCCAGCGCAGCCAGCCAGCGCTGGCGAGGCGAAGCCAGCACTCTCGCCACCCGCCTTCAATGACAGGTAACAGCGTAACTGGATACCGGTACCCGACGGGGGAACTGCCTGGTGCCAAACAGCTCCCGCCAAACGCTCAGGCTGCACTCGTGACGCCGGGCGCTAGAGAAGGATATTCAGGGCAATGAGGAGCAGGAACATGACGGCGGCCAGCACGAAGACGCGGCGCAAATCTTTGATCACGTAGGTATACTGCTCGCGCAGCGTATCGTCTGTCGTGGCTCCCTTAGCCGCTACCTTGTTGTTTGGCTTTGCCGACTCTGCCGGCGCGGCCGGCTTAACACGTCTTACTTTGCGGGCCATTCTTTCCTCACGACGTCGTGTCCGCCAGGTCGGCGAAGATGACGATTCGTTTGTTGTCAATCATGTAGGGATAGCAGGAGATGAGTGTTGTGCTGGGATACTCAATCGACGCCATCACCCAAATATCCGTTGGCTCGACGATCTCGGTCTTGCGCACGACGTACACGTACCGCTGGCGCTCGGTGGAGATGATAATTTCGTCGCCAGGGCTGAGCTGATCCAGGTCGCGGAAGATTTCGCCGTAGATGTCATTGTGTGCTGCAAGGACAAGGTTGCCCTCCCGGCCGGGTGGAGGCGAGCCGAGATATTGCCCAACGCCTTTGCGCAGCTGCTCCCATTCCTGCCCCTGATAAATGCTGCTGTCGACGTTGATCGCCGGGATCTGGATGCGGCGCGCCTGCTCGGGGCCCGGGGTAGGCATAGGCGGCGGCTCATAGTTGCTCACGGCCGGCAGCAAGTGTGCCGGGATGTAGCCCGCTTCGCCTGGCTCCGGTGGCCGGCCGGCGACGGGTGGCTTGTGCCCGCCGGGCAGGACGACGAGGTCGATGACCGGCGTCGCCGTCGGGGTAGGCAGCGCCACTGCGGCGACTTCTTCCTTTTGGACAGCCGCCAGCTCATTGTTCAGCTCCTGGCGCGTCTGGAGCAAGGACAGAAGCGCCCAGACCAGACCAGCGACGACGCCGATCTCAATCAGGAGCAGGAACTTGTTGGCTACCCAGCGCCAGGCAATGCCGCGCGCGGGCTCTTCTGTACCGGCGGTCGCGCTCGTCTCCGCTGGGCCGGTGCCGTTCAGCGTCAGGCGGCGCAGCGCACCACCGGGCGCGACCTGAGGCCGCTGCAGGGTCGGCGGCCCGGGCGCAGGCGGCTGTAAGCCGGCTACGTCGACAACACGGCCTTGCTGCTTGAGGCGCTGCAGCCGTTGCTGGCGCTGAACCCGCTTCTTGCGGTAGAGCATTTGCTCTAGATCTTCGACGGAAAGCTCTTCGGCTGGCCTTCGTTCACTCATCTTAACCTGGCTGGCGCCGCACCTGTGGCGGGCGACGCTTCCCTATTCTAAGGGATAACCCGCAACGATTCCACTAGTGCCGTATCCGCCGGGGCGCCGTCGCCGGGTCTATAGCGCGGCAAGCGCCCTTGCGATTGGCGATCATAAAGGCCAACGCGTGTCTCGTACTCGCCCGGCGCACTGCCGGCTGCCACGGGGATCTGGTGGATCTGGACGACGATATCGCCTGCCTCCCAATCCCATGACGGCGCGGCAATGGCATCTTGCTGCGCGAGGATGGTGCCATCGGGAGCCATGACGTGGGTGAAGAAGACGACGTCCGTCGCGTCGATACCGGGCTGCTGTGGCCCCACGCCGGCCGGGTGGAGCACCTGCCAAACAAGGACGATCTCAGCAACAGCGCCCGGCTGCGTGCCCGTGTCGCGCCAGCCAGCGTCGAGTAGGGCCAGCGCCGGCCGCTCTGTGCCAAATTGCGCGTTGGCGCCACCAGGCCAAGCAGGCGGCACCATGTGGTAGGCGGTGAACGAGGGATCGAGGTCATCCGGCCGCAGCTCAATTGTCTCCAGTGGCTCGCTCCAGGTCGTGAAGACCGGATGCAGCGGTGTCGAAGAGGGCGCCACGAGCAGCGCCGGTTCGCCATGCGGAAAGGCGAGCGCAGTGCGCGCATCAACCCAACGCCACTGCGGCTGTTCCCCAGCGAGGACCAGGCCGATGCCAGGGTCGTGCGCAGCACCGGGATAGACGCTGGAGATGACGGCCGGCTGCGGCGCGCTCTTGAGGTAGGCAAGCTGGGCGACCAGCGTGTGCTGGTAAGCGGCACGCACGTCTGGGCTCTGGCCCCAGCGGCGGAAGTAGGCGTCGGCTGTCAGGCCGGCGCTGAGCAAGAGCCAGAGAACGGCGAGGCCCGTATACAGCGGCGCCAGAGCCGGGCGTCGCTGCCGTGCCAGTTGCGCGATGGCGACGAAACCTGCTGCCGCCAGCAGGTAAGTGGCGGGCATCGCCCCGGCATTGCGCGTCGTGTTCGCCGTGGCGCCGGTGAGGAGCGAGGGGACGATACCGATAGCGAACCAGAGCAGAAGAAAGGCATAGGCCGGCTGCCGCCAGCGGCGCAGCGCGACCACGATCCCGGTGACGAAGAAGACGGCGCTGGCGCCGTTCAACACCGGCCGGCCGGGTATGTTGTAGGCGAGGAATTGGTCACCGGCGCCGGGCCAGACGAAGGCGAGCAGCCCGCTCGAGACGTTACGCAGCAGCGGCGCCAGCTCACCCCGCAGCGCCCGGCCGAGGGTGCTGTCCAGCATCTGCAGCCGCGTCTGTGCCTCTGGGTGCAACTGCAGATAGACGAACATCGGCACGACCAACAGCGCAGCCAGCAGCAAACCGCCGAGCACCGGGCGCCACAAACGGCGGAACGTAGCGCGGTGCGTGGCTGCAAGATAGAGGAGAAAAGCGGGAAACAGGAGCCACCAGACGCGGGCGGCCAGGTAGTTGTACAGCGTCGCCGCGAGGCAGAGGGCGAGGCCCGCAACCAGCCACGCCGAATGGGTGG
>JAVVFG010000065.1:0-14406 GCA_032260445.1 Anaerolineae bacterium
TTCTGGTATGGTTAACTCATCCCTTACGCGCGCGCAACCCTCTATCCTTTACTTTTAGAATTGCTGCCATTCGGACCGCCGGCAGCCGGACCGCGGGCATCCTGCCCGCCTCTTGGAGCGAGAGCCTGACTCCGCTAACGCTCCCCGTTCCCTCACGTCGCCCATGGACCCAGCGTGTTGCCCGCCGATCGCGGCGAATCTGACTGTGACCACCGTTTTCGCGCGGTTTTGCAGTACAATAGTGGCAGTGTGACCCAAAACTGCCGGGAGAAGATGGTCAATGAAAGGTCGTGCCTGGTTTGTGGTTCTTGCGTTTCTCGTGGCGGCGGGAGCGGGTGCGCTGTGGGCTTCGTCGCTGGCTCAAGCGGCGCCGGCCGAAGTGGGCGAGAATCTACTCTTCAATCCGTCATTTGAGGGGTACAACGACTACCGGCCGTACGTTCCCCCTGGCGGTCATCCCGATTGTCCCTGGGGTGAATGCGGGACGGCGCTGATGGCCCCCGGCTGGACCCCCTACTGGCGTTCACACAATCCCGCAGACCCCGAACACATAATCGCCATGCCGGAGTACAAACCAGCTGACTCAGTATGGACAGATCCGAAACGTGTGCGTACTGGTACGGCTGCACAAGCCTACTTTACGTTCTGGCGCACGCACGAGGCTGGCTTTTACCAGCAGGTAAGTGTAACCGCTGGTGAAGCGTACTGCTTCAGCATTTGGGGACATTCGTGGTCTGCGAAGGACAGCCCAGGGGAGGACGGAGGCGATGCCTACTCCGGTCCTGACTATGGTAACTTCAGGCAGCGGGTAGGCATCAATCCCACCGGCGGGACGGATTGGCAGAGCAGCGACATCGTGTGGGGCCCACTCCGCCTCCAGTACGACTTCTACGAACCGTTTGTGGTCACGGCGACTGCAGAGTCAGACACCATTACGGTCTATGCCTACTCCCAACCCGAATGGGCGATGAAACACAACGACGCCTACTGGGACGACGCCAACCTGCGCCGCGTGGAGCCTGTCCTGCCGGATGGTCCGTTGTCGTTAGTGACGGGGGTCGATCTGCCAACCTCGATGACCAAGACGATCAACGCAAACTGGCTGTGCGACCCTGAGACCAGTTGGGAAGTAAGTCTGAACCCCGACGGCACGTTATCGCCCGAGCTCTCCAAGACGAACGGGATAACCGGCGAAGCGCTGTCCGTGACCCTCGATACGGAAGGCCTTGCCGCCGGCACCTATGAGACCGCCCTTCACTTCTCCAGCCCTGAGTCCAGCTTAGCGGTCGCGACGATTCCCGTGTCGATCCGCGTCCTGCCCTACGACAATCATGTCTTCCTACCCATAATGCTCACTGGTCACTAGCGTTGCCCACTGTCGCCGCTACGGCGCACGAAAAGGACTCCGGTCCAGGCGCCCAACATGGCCATCTGCAGAAAAGTGGTATTTTTGGCCACCTTGGCCACCTTGGCCACCTTGACGACGGACGCCCACTCCCACCACCCCCCGCTCGCCAAAGCAAAAGGGCGCCCATGATGGCGCCCCTTTCTGTCTCCCGCACACGCTGTCTATCTAGTCTATTGCTTTTCGACCGTTTCGGCCTTCTCAGCCTCGTCTTTCTCTTCTTCCAGGCCCTCGCGCACCCCTTCGCGGAAGTTGCGGATGCCCTGTCCTAATTCACTTCCGATCTTGCTAATGCGGCCAACCCCGAAGACGAGAATCACGACGACGAGAATGACAATCCATTCCCAACCACCAGGCAGCATCGTGTTCACTCCTTTCCGGTCCCTGCTTCCACGCAGTTACCTGTACGCAGTCACGCGTACGCCGTACACGTACACCGTACACGTTATCTACGGTCATTATAACACCCTGAGAGGGGGTAGCAACCGGCCTGACCACCTCTGGCAGCGGCGCCGTGGCGGTTGCCCGACACCTGTCTCAATGTTACACTACGCCCACGATGTCACAAGCCCTCTACCGCAAATGGCGCCCGGCCCGCTTCGACGGTGTCGTCGGCCAGGAACACGTCACCCGCACGCTGCGCAATGCCGTGGCGGCGGGCCGCGTCGGCCATGCCTACCTCTTTTGCGGCCCGCGCGGCACGGGCAAGACGACGGTCGCGCGGCTGCTCGCCAAGGCGGTCAACTGCCTGACCGAGGACGAGGTAGAACGCCCCTGTAATGCCTGCGCCAACTGCCGGGCGATTAACGAGAGCCGCTTTCTCGACCTGATCGAGATCGACGCCGCCTCCAATACCGGCGTTGACGACATCCGCGCCCTGCGCGACAAGATCAACTTCTCCCCCAGCGAGGGGCGCTTTAAGGTCTACATCATCGACGAAGTGCATATGCTCTCCACGGCAGCCTTCAACGCGCTGCTGAAGACGCTGGAAGAGCCCCCGCCCCACGCCAAGTTCGTGCTGGCCACAACCGAAGAACACAAGGTACTGGCGACGATCAAGTCGCGCTGCCAGCAGTTCAACTTCCGCCTGCTCAGCCAGCAAGAGATCATGGGCCGGCTGCGCTGGATCGCCGCGCAGGAATCGCTGGAGATCGAGCCCGAGGCGCTGGCCCTGATGGCGCGCCAGGGCGCGGGCAGCATCCGCGATGCCGAAAGCCTGCTGGACCAGCTCGTGACAGGGCCGGGCCAGACGATTACCCTGGAACAAGCTCAGCTCGTGTTGGGTACGGCGCCGGTCGAAGCGGTCAGCGCGCTGGCTACGGCCTGGTTGGACGGCGACGGCAGGCGCGGCCTGGCGATCATCCATGACAGCCTGGCCAGCGGCGCCGACGCGCGCCAGTTTGCGCGGCAGATGGTTGATTATCTGCGCCAGCTCCTGCTGCTAGCGGCAGCCGGCGAGGCGATCGTGCTCGACATACCCGCGGAACAGGCCGAGCTGATGGCCGGGCAGGCGCAGCGCGCGACGCGCGATGGGCTCGTGCAGGCAGTGCGCCGCTACAGCGAGGCCGCCCTTACCACGAGCAGCAGTTGGCAGCCGCAGCTCCCGCTGGAGCTGGCTTTCATCGAGCTGCTGCCGGAAGAGGCGGCACAGCCAGCCCAGGCCACCGCGCGCCCAAAAGGTGCCATTGAGAAGGCGGCGCCTGTCGAGCCTGCAGAGCCGGCGCCACCGGCGGTGGCACCAGCTCCCGAGGATGAGCAGGCCGGCGCCGAGCCAGCAGCAGAGGTGGAGGAGCTGGCGACAGAAGGTGACAGCGCGCCGCCGGCAGAAGCGAGAGAGGAACCAGGGCCGCAGCCCGCCCAGCTCTCCGTCAAAGCGGTGCAGGCGCGCTGGCCCGCGATGATCGAGCGCGCTGGCCAGGAAGACAAAAACCTGCCGCCGCTGCTGGCAATGTGCAAGCCGCTGGGCGTGGAAGGCGATACCCTCGTGCTCGGCTTCGATTTCCCTGTGCTCAAAGAGAAGTTTGAAAGCAAGCCGGAAGCACGCGCCATTGTAGGCAAGGCGCTCACCGCACTGCTGGAGACACGCTGCAAGGTGCGCTGCGTGGTCACCAAGCAGTACACACCGCCACCACAGCCAACGCTGGTCGACGAATTTTACGCCCTGGCCGAGGAGTTAGGCGGCCAGGTGCAGGAAACAGATTGAGGCAAAGTTATGGCCAAACGTCCTATTGGATATCCGAAGAAGAGTAAGGGCGGCATGGATCCCGGCAACCTGATGCAGCAAGTGCAGAAGATGCAGGAAGAAATGGCCGCGCAGCAAGAGGCGCTTGCCGACGAGACGGTCTCGGTAACCGCCGCGGGCGGCGTGATCACCGTGGAGATCACCGGACAACAGCGCGTTAAGACCATCACCATCGACCCGGAGGTTATCGATCCTGATGACGTGGAGATGCTGCAGGATATGCTGGTCGCCGCCGTCAACGCAGCCATCGAGCAGTCGCAGGCGATGGCCGCCGAGCGCATGGAAGGGCTGACCGGTGGGCTCGACGTCAACAGCCTGCTCGGCGGCATGGGAATGTAGCGGGTGGCCAGTAACAGCTTACCGCGGCCGGTGCAACGGCTCATCGACGAGTTTGCCCGCCTCCCAGGCGTCGGCCCGAAGTCAGCCGCCCGGCTGACCTTTTACCTGTTGCGCGCCGCCAACGAACAGGCCCTTGACCTGGCGACGGCGCTGCAGGATCTCAAGGAGCAGACGCAGCTCTGCTCTGTCTGCTTCCACATCACCGAGCAGAACCCCTGCGCCATCTGCAGCAGCGACGAACGAGACGCCGCGCTGCTCTGCGTCGTCGAAGAGCCGCTCGACATCGTCGCCCTCGAGCGCTCGCGTGCTTTCAAAGGGCGCTACCATGTCCTCCACGGCGCCATCTCGCCCGTCGAGGGGATCGGCCCGGAAGATTTGAAGATCGACGAACTCGTCCACCGGCTGCAACGCGGTGAGTTCGAGGAAGTGATCATCGCCACCAACGCCACGCTGGAAGGCGACGCCACCACCCTCTACCTGCAGCGGCGCCTGGCCGATATCCCCGGGCTGCGCCTGTCGCGATTGGCGCGCGGCCTCTCTGTCGGCGGCGATCTGGAATATACGGACGAGATTACCCTGACGCGGGCGCTGGAAGGGCGCCAGCAGCTGTAGCCACTGCCGCCGCGGCGGGCCGGCTCGCCATGCCCTTCACAACCCCTCTGCGCTCCCCTGGCATCGCGCTCGGCTATCTCTTGATCGGGCTCCTGCTCCTGCTGATCCTTACCCTCCTGTTGCTGCTCGTATCGGCGCCGTGGAGTTGGCTCAGCTTCTTCTGGGGCGTAGCCCTCTTGCTCTCTGTACTCGCCTTTTTCGCCGTCAGCTTCTGGACGTCGGCGCTCGGCGTGGCCCGCTATGCCGTCGAAGGGGACGCGCTACATCTCTCCTGGGGCCGCCGGCAGCATACCATTCCGCTGGCGGCGATCACCCATCTAGATCGCGGCGAGGGCTACCGGCTGGCTTCCTGGCGCGGGGTGCGCTGGCCCGGGCATGCCCTGGGCGTCGGCCAGCTCCTCCAGCCGGACGGCACGGCCCGGCCGCTGACTACGTACGCGACGCGCCCGCTTGCCGAGCAGCAGCTCCTCTTCACGGAGACAGAGGCCTTCGGGCTGTCGCCAGCCGATCCTGCCTTCGCCCAACAGCTACAGCCGCTGGTCGATGCCGCGCGCGCCAGTGGTGTGCCGGCCGGGCCGGTGCGGGCGACGCTTGGCCCGCGCCACAGCCCGATCTGGTTCGATCGCGCCGCACTGGCACTGCTCAACGCCGGTCTCGTCCTCAACCTGGCCCTGTTCGCCCTGCTCGCGGCGACGGTTGGCTCCCTGCCGGCAACCGTTCCCCTGCACTTCGACACGGCGGGCAACGTGATACGCAGCGGCAGCGGCACGTCGCTCCTGTTGCTGCCGGTCGCGGGCTTCCTGTGGTGGCTGGTCGACGGCGTGCTCGGCGCCGCCTTTTACCGTGGCGGCCAGCGCGCGGTGGCCCTCCTCGTGTGGGCGGCCGGCACGCTGCTGCAAGCCGTCGCCTGGGTCGCCGTCTTGCTTCTTATTACCTGAAACTCTGGAGTAGCTTAGAAGGCATCATGGTCGTGCAGCTCATTTCCGGCATCGCGCTCAGCATCATCATCAGCGGCATTGGCTACCGGCGCGGCGCGCTCTCTCGTTCCGGCGTTGCTGGCGCGCTCGTCGTCGGCATTCTCACCTTTGGCCTTGGCGGCTGGCTCTGGGGCCTTCTGCTCGCCATTTTCTTTATTTCCTCCAGCCTGCTCTCCCAGTTCAGGAAACAGGAGAAGCAGGTCGCCGCCGAGAAGTTTGATAAAGGCCACCGGCGCGACTTCGGCCAGGCGCTGGCCAACGGCGGCGTGGGTGCGCTGATCTCCCTCCTCAGCATCGTGCGCCCTTCGCCGGCCTGGTTTCCCTTCTTCGTCGGCGCCATGGCCACGGTCAACGCCGACACCTGGGCTACCGAGCTGGGTACGCTCAGCCCACGCCCGCCGCGGCTGATCACCAATGGCCAGGTCGTTGCCGTCGGCACGAGTGGCGGCGTGTCGGGGCTGGGAACGGCTGTGTCGGCGCTCGGCGGCCTGCTTATCGGGCTCGTCGCCGGGCTGCTGCAGCGCCGCGAGCATCCGCGCGTCATGGCCTTGGCCGGGCTGGCAGGCGGGCTCGCCGGCTCGCTCTTCGACAGCCTCCTGGGCGCCACGGTGCAGCAGATCTACTATTGCGACGTCTGCCAGAAAGACACCGAGCGCCGCCTGCATAAGTGCGGCAACCCGACCCGCCCGTTGCGCGGCTGGACCTGGCTGAACAACGACCTGGTCAACCTCTTCGCCTCCCTCGCCGGTGGGCTGGTCGCCTTCGCCGTCTGGGCGCTGCTGCGGCGACCCTTGCGGAGGATGCCATGACCCTGCAACCGGGCCTACTGCGTGGCGAGCGCGTCTACCTGGCTGCCCTCGGTGAGGCCAACATGGAGACGATTAGCCGCTGGACCCAGGACAGCGACTACCTTCGCCTCTACGACAGCCGCGCTGCCGGACCGCGCACCATCGCCGAGGTGACGGCAGAGATCAAGGAAGCGCAGGGCAGCAAGACTGGCTATATCTTTGGCCTGCGCCGGCTGGAGGATGACCTGCTCATTGGCCTGGTCGAGCTCGACGGCATTTCCTGGCCTCACGGTACCTCCTTCCTCTCAATTGGCATTGGTGAGGCGCGCCACCGCGGGCAGGGCTACGGCCGCGAGGCGATGAACTTACTGCTCCGCTTTGCCTTTGACGAGCTAAACCTCCATCGCCTCTCCCTGACTGTTTTTTCCTACAATGAAGCCGCTATCGCTCTCTACGAGAGCCTCGGCTTCGTCCGTGAAGGAGTATACCGCGAGCATCTGCAGCGCGATGGGCAACGTTATGACATGATTCTGTACGGGATCCTTCGCCATGAGTGGCAGCGACCTGAACGCCTGGCTGCGGCGTAACCGGCTGCTTGCCGTCGCGGCTGGTGCCCTGCTCGTGCTCGGCGCCCTGTGGCTCGGCGGTCGCGTTGCTGGGGACAGCGACCCCGAGGTCATCGAGGTCACGCGCCTCGTCTCTGTCACCATGCCGGCCGAACCGGTCCAGGAAGTGACGCGTATCGTCGTCGTGACGGCTACGCCCCCGGCCACCTCCCCGGCCGTCAGCCCCGATCCGCCAACACTGCAGGAAGCGGCCGTGTCCGGCCCCATCACCCTCGACCCGGCGCAGGCGACCGATGCGGCTAGCGCGGCCGTCGTTCGCAATGTCCTGGAGACCCTCGTCTACCCTGACCCGCGCAATGTCGGCGAGTTTCTGCCCCTGCTGGCCTTGCGCTGGCAAATCGAAGAGGGCGGGCAGCGCTACGTGTTTACGATCCGCCGCGGCGTCAGCTTCAGCAACGGCACAGTGCTCAGCGTGAGTGACGTCGCCTACTCCCTGCAGCGGCTCCTGCTGCAATCGACGACCGGCGGGCCGCAAGGGCTGCTGCTGGCGCCGCTGCTTGGTTATGAATCCGGCGACGTAACCGAGGAAGTCGCCGATGGCGCTTTCGCCGGTAACCAGGCGGCGCTGCGCGAGAACGCGACCGAGCGCGAGCTCAGCGCCATCTGCGAGCGTGTACAGGAGGCGGTCCGGGCCGACCCGGTCGCCGGCACCGTAACGATTACCCTGGAGCAGCCCTGGGCCCCGCTTCTCATGCTCCTCAGCCAGCCGTGGGCCGGGATCATCAGCCAGGAATGGGCAGCCGCGCGTGGTGACTGGGACGGCAGCTGCGAGAACTGGGCGGCGTGGTACGCGCCGGCCCTGGGGGAGACAGCCCTGGCGACGGCGATTCTCGGCAGCGGCCCCTACGTGCTCGACCACTGGACGCCGGGCCGCGAGTACGTGCTCACGGCGAACAACAACTATTGGCGCAACAATCTTAACCCGATGTGGGACGGCGGGCCGGCTGGGAGCCCAGCGCTACAGGCAGTTCGCGTTCTGGAAGTTGCCGAAGATCACCTGCGCTGGAACCTGCTGCGCGATCGCCAGGTGGCGACCGCGCCACTATCGCTGTCGCAGGCCATTCTCGCCGACCAACTGGTCGGCGAAGTCTGCGCCCGGCCTGGGGACGGCTGCGTGTCCGGCCCCGCGCCCGATGGACCCTTACGGCGCATTGAAGAGCTGCTGCCGCCCGATTTCCTCGCTCTCGTCTTTAACTTTAACATCGCCAGCGCCGCTAACCCCTATCTCGGCAGCGGCGAGCTCGACGGCAATGGCGTGCCCGCCACCTTCTTCGCCGATGCCAACGTGCGGCGCGCGTTTGCTTTCTGTCTGGATGAGGCAGCCTATATTGATATGGCCCTCGCCGGCGAGGGGGCGGCAACCGGAAGCGTGCTGCCGGCCGGGTGGGCGGCGGCGGAGTACCCCTATCCGTACGACGCCCAGCGGTGCGCTGAAGAGCTCCAGCAAGCGTTGGGTGGCGAGCTCGCGGCGACCGGCTTCCGCCTGCAAATTCCTTTCCTCGCCGGAGACGCCGGGCAGCGGGCGGCAGCGGCGCTACTGCAGGAACGCCTTCAGGCCCTCAACCCTGACTACCAGATTGAAATTGTGGGCCTGCCGCCGGCAGCTTACACGCAGGCCTTCGAAGAGCGCCAGCTCCCTCTCGCCTTCATCCGCTGGCAGCCGCCCCTGGTCGATCCCCACTATTACGTCGTGCCCCTGCTCGCCGACGAGATCCAGGACTACCAGCGGCTGCCGGACAGACTCCAGGAGACCCTGACCGCATTCGTCAGCGGCGGGCTGGCGGCGACAACCGCAGAGGCGAGACGCGAGCAGTACCAGCAGTTCGAACTTCTGTGGCACGAGGACCTGCCGTTCCTTCCGTTACCACAGCCAGCGCAGACCCGCTACGAGCAGCGCTGGCTGCGCGGCTGGTTCTACCAACCTGAAGCGGCAGCCCCTTACTATTACGCTTACTCCCAGCAGGGCGCCGAGGAATAAGAAAGCCTCGCCGCGTCGCATGACACGGCGAGGCCATACCTATCCTCGCTACAGCTAGCCGGCGCTCGCCGGCTCGAACTGCGCCTCCTCCGTGCTGCCGCTTAGCGCCGTCGTCGACGACTGGCCCTGAGTCAAAATGAGCTGCACCTCGTCGAAATAGCCGGCGCCGACAAAGCTCTGGTGTTTGGCGGCGGCGTAGCCATGCTCGCGCTCCATCGCAAACTCGCGCTCCTGCAGCTGCGCGTACGCCGCCATGCCCTGGTCGCGGTAACCATTCGCCAGCTCGAACATGCTCAGGTTGAGCGCGTGGAAGCCTGCTAAAGTCACGAACTGGAACTTGTAGCCCATCGCCCCCAGCTCTTCCTGGAAGGTGGCAATCGCCTTTTCGTCCAGGTTGCGGCGCCAGTTGAACGATGGCGAGCAGTTGTAGGCGAGGAACTTGCCGGGGAACTGCTCGTGGATCGCCTGCGCGAATGCGCGCGCTTCGCCAAGATCTGGCTTCGCTGTCTCGCACCACACGACGTCGGCGTAGGGCGCATACGCCAGCCCGCGCTCGATGGCGTACTCGACACCACCGTTGACATAAAAATAGCCTTCGAAGCTGCGCTCGCCCGTCAGGAAGCGCTGATCAATGGAGTCAATGTCGCTGCGAATGAGGGTCGCCGAATCGGCGTCGGTGCGCGCAATGAGCACCGTGGGCACGCCAAGTACATCCGCGGCCAGGCGAGCCGCGCCAAGCTTGACAACGAATTCCTGTACGGGCACGAGCACTTTGCCGCCCATGTGCCCGCATTTCTTCGCGCTCGAAAGCTGGTCTTCGAGGTGCACGCCGGCAGCCCCGGCGCCGATCATATTCTTGATCAGCTCAAAGGTGTTCAGCGGGCCGCCAAACCCTGACTCGGCGTCGGCGACAATGGGCACGACGTAATCGACGTTCCCACGTCCCTCCATGGCGGCAATCTGGTCGGCGCGCAACATCGCGTTGTTGAGGCGCCGCGTCATCTCCGGCGCACTGTCCACCGGATAGAGGCTCTGGTCCGGGTAAGTGTGGCCGATGGTATTGCCGTCCGCTGCCACCTGCCAGCCGCTGAGATAGATCGCCTGCAGGCCGGCGTGAACCATCTGTACGGCCTGGTTGCCGGTGATAGCGCCCAGCGCGCGCACAAACGGCTCCGTGCTCATCAGGCGCCACAGGCGCTCGGCGCCGCGCCGCGCCAATGTGTGCTCAACCTGCACCGTGCCGCGCAGCCGCACGACATCTTCGGCGCTGTAGGGCCGCTGGATACCCTGCCAGCGTTCCTCATCCTGCCACGACTGCTCTATCTCTGCCATAATTTCCTGTCTCATCATCTTCCTGATTCTCCCTTCACACTGGTTTCTTGGATCATTCAACCTCCGGCAAGCGGGCAAGCGCAGGGCCTTGCCAATCGGGTGCGGACGACAATAGCTTTTCGTTACGTCAGATAGTCGTAGGCGAGCAGCGTCAGGAAGCCGACGAAGCGGTCGGCAGCGACCAGCTGCTCAAAGATTTCACGCGCATCCTGGAAGCGGCCTTGCTCGTAGGCGGCTTCCCCCACCAGCGTGAGAATCTTCTCCATCTCCTCCGGGATCATGCTGCGCACCAGTTCCAGGCTGATATCGCGCCCATCTTCGAGGTGAGCATCGGGATTGTTGATCCACTGCCACACCTGGGCGCGCGAGATCTCGGCCGTTGCCGTGTCTTCCATAAGGTCATACAGGGCGGCGGCACCCACGCCGCGCAGCCATGACTCCAGGTAAAGCAGCGCCACGTTGATGTTCGTGCGCAAGCCGTCTTCGGTGATCGTGCCGCCCTCAACGGCGAAGTTGGTCAGCGCGCCCGCATCCGGCTGGACGTCCTCGCGCATACGCTCTTTCTGGTGCGGGCGCTCGCCCAGCACCTCCTCAAAGACACGATGGGCGACGGGCACTAGCCCGGGATGCGCTACCCAGGTGCCGTCAAAGCCGTCGCGTGACTCGCGCACCTTGTCTTCTGTCACCTTTTCGAAGGCGAGGCGGTTTGCCGCTTCATCCTTGCGCGGGATGTAGGCCGCCATGCCGCCGATGGCATGTGCGCCGCGGCGGTGGCAGGCGCGCACCAGTTGATCCGTGTAACTGCGCATAAAAGGCACAGTCATCGTGATCTGCGCCCGATCTGGCAGCAGAAAGCCGGGAACGTTGCGGAACTTCTTGATGACGCTGAAGATATAGTCCCAGCGCCCGGCGTTCAGGCCGGCCATATGCTCGCGCAACTCATAGAGGATTTCCTCCATCTCGAAGGCGGCGAGCACGTTCTCGATGAGAACCGTCGCCTTGATGCTACCGCGCGGAATCTCCCGCTCGTCCTGGGCCAGGTTGAAGACGTCATTCCACAGCCGTGCCTCTTCGTGACCTTCAAGCTTGGCGAGGTAAAAGTAGGGGCCCGTCCCCTGGTCAAGCAGCTTGCGCGCGTTGTGAAAGAAGTAGAGGCCAAAGTCGAAGAGAGAACCAGATATTGGCTCGCCGTCGACCAGGAGATGTTTCTCGTCCAGGTGCCAGCCGCGCGGGCGGACGAGGAGCGTGGCGATCTCCTCGTTCAGCTCGTACTGCTTGCCGTCGGGATTGGTGAAACTGATCGTGCCGTCGACGGCGTCGATGAGATTGATCTGCCCCTCGACCATGTTTTCCCACGTGGGCGAGTTGGCGTCCTCAAAATCGGCCATGAAGACGTCCGCGCCGGAGTTGAGGGCGTTAATCATCATCTTGCGCTCTGTCGGGCCGGTGATCTCCACCCAGCGCTTCTGCAGATCGGGCGGAACCGGGGCGACCTGCCACGTTCCCTCGCGAATCTGCCGCGTCTCCGCCAGAAACGTGGGCATCGTCCCGGCATCAATGGCCGCCTGGCGCCGTTCCCGCTTGTGTAGGAGCGCGTGCCGCCGCTGGCGAAAGGCGCGCTCAAGGGTTGCCAGAAAGGCAAGAGCCTCCGGGCTCAACACCTGCTCGTAAGCGGCAGGTACAGCCGCTGCCAGATCAACTCCGTCAGGGATCGTCATCTATTCTCCTTTCACAGCGTTACTGGATCGCAGTGAATTCACGCTTTTAGCGAAAATTCGCTAACTTTGTAACATACGATACAATCACTGTCAAGTAACTGTGTGACGCGCCAAGATACAAATTCGGGTATAAACGGCAGTCAAACCCGCTACTGGCGTAAAAGGAAACGATGAATCAGGACTTCGTAAACATTATCTTTGGGATGAAAGTGCGGCAGGCACGGACGGCGAAAGGGATAACCCTGACGGAGTTCGCCGAGCGCAGCGAGCTATCGCCGTCCTACGTCACTGAAATCGAAAAGGGGCGCAAGTATCCCAAGGCTGACAAAATCCTGCGCATGGCGGAAGTGCTCGATAAGAGCTACGACGATCTCGTCTCTATCAAGCTCGCGCCCGGCCTCAACTACCTCGAGACGGCGCTGGGCTCGCCGCTGCTGCAGGAGTTCCCCTTTGAAGAGTTCGGCCTTGACCTCGCCGACCTGGTGGCGCTGCTGACACGCGTCCCGGCGAAGGCGAGCGCCCTGCTGCACGCCTTGCTAGAAATCGGCCGGCAGTACAACCTGAACGAAGAACATTTCTTGCGCGCCGCGCTGCGTTCCTACCAGGAGATTCACGACAACTACTTCGAGGATATCGAGGAGGCCGCGCGCGATTTCCTGGAAGAGACGGGTCTCGCCGGAGCGATACCAGTAGACATCGAGTCGCTTGAGGCGCTGCTCACGACTCGATTTAACTACACACTGGAATGGGAGCGGCTGAGCCGCGAGCCGCAGCTTGCCGGCTACCGCTCGGTCTTGCTCGAAGGGGGGCCGCGCGTCCTCCTGCTCAACAACAGGCTACAGAAGAACCAGATCAAGTTCTTGCTCGCGCGCGAGATAGGTTACCAGGTACTGGGGCTACAGGAGCGCGCCATGACGTCGGCGCCGGATCAGGTTGATAGCTTCCAGCAGGTGCTCAATGACTTCCGCGCCTCTTATTTCGGCGGGGCACTGCTCATGCCCCAGACGCTGCTACTCGCCGATATTCACGCCTTTTTTACCCACGAGCGATGGGACCCGGCCGGGCTGCTGCAGCTTCTCGCCAGGTACGACGTCACGCCGGAGATGTTGCTCTACCGCTTCAGCGAACTGATCCCCCAGTTCTATGGCGTTCCGCTTCACTTTCTGCGCTTCCACAGCAATGGTCAGCGCTACTACCTGGTCAAACAACTGAACATGAGCCGGCTGTTGCTGCCTGGCGGCAGCGCCCTCGACGAGCAGTTCTGCCGGCGCTGGCTCACCGGGCGCCTGCTGCGCGAATTCGAAGCGCAGGCAACGCGGGAGGAGCCGCTGGCGGGTGTGCAGATCTCCGAATTCTACGAGACGCAGGAGCGCTTCCTATGCATGGGTTTCGCGCGCCGTCTCGTGCTTTCTCCTGAAACGATGAGCAGCGTTATCGTCGGCTTCCGCCTCGACAGCCACCTCCCCGGTGCGATCCGCTTCGCTACCGATCCTGCCATTGCTACCGTCGTGATCAACGAGACCTGCGAGCGGTGCCCGCTGCCACCAGAGGTATGCACGGTGCGCGCCGCCCCACCGGTCGCGCTTCAGGCTGCGGAGGCGGCAGACGCGCGCCGCGAGGCGCTGCAGCGCTTGACAACGGAGCTGCAAACCGCTTAATATCTGCCAAGTGCCATTTCTGGAAGGTTACGTTGTGATGCTCGCGAAAACCGTACCCCGTTAGGCTCGTTCTCCCCCGCCATGCTTTTTCTCCGGGCGGTCTCCGGCTGCCGCGCATTGACTTCACCCGATTCGAAAGGAGAAAAAGATGGCTACGTTGTGGCAACGCCACTTCCACACCCTGTTTAAACCAATTCCCCGGGACGCCACCGTCTCAGATCGCGCCGTACGTCTTGGCTTCGGGGGCCGCTTCGCCGACGAGGTCCTGAGCGGTCTGCCCGGCGTGCTCATGCCCACCTTCCGCGCCACGCTCGGGCTGAGCTACGCGCAGATCAGTCTACTGCGGCTGGCGCTCGACTACGTCGCGTTCGTCATTGAGCCCATAGCTGGCCTGCTCATCGACGTGTTGCAGCGGCGCTGGCTTTTGGCGTGGGGTGCCTTCTTCACCGCCCTCTCCGTCATTTTGATGGGACTCGCGCCTACCTTTCTCCTGTTATCACTGGCCTTCGCCGTTTACGGGCTTGGCTCTGGCCCGCTGGCGCACACCGCCGACGTAGTCCTCGTTGAGGCGCATCCCGAGGCACCGGACCGCATCTTCGCGCGTGCGACAATGCTCGATACGACCGGTGCTCTGCTCTCCCCGCTGTTAGTCACGGCGGCGCTCTGGAGTGGCCTGTCGTGGCGTCTGCCTCTGCTTGCCAGCGGTGCTGCCGGCCTCCTCTACGCACTTG
>JAVVFG010000066.1:0-1476 GCA_032260445.1 Anaerolineae bacterium
GATCGCTGTCTCGTCGACGGCGAGGAAGCGCGGCCGCAGCCCGGTTCGTTCTACGGCGGCTGGATCACGGATGACATCGCCGGCCCGTTCAAAGGGGAACCAGGTACCCGCGGCTGGTGAGCCGGCCTATGGCGAGCGATGGAAGGAGAAGGTTATGGCCAATCGCAAAGTTGAAAAAAGCGAAACGGAATGGCGGGAGCAGCTCACGCCAGAGCAATATCGCGTGACGCGGCTGAAAGGGACCGAGCGCCCCTTTACCGGCCAATATTGGGATCACAAAGACGAAGGTACCTACACCTGTGTCGCCTGCGGCGAGCCGCTCTTTAGTTCGGAGACGAAATATGACTCGGGCTGCGGCTGGCCCAGCTTTTACGCGCCCCTCGAGGAAAACAACATCGAAGAGCACGAAGATTTGAGCCACGGGATGCGCCGCGTCGAGGTCGTCTGCGATTCATGCGGCGCGCATCTCGGCCACGTCTTCACCGACGGCCCGCGCCCGACCGGCCTGCGCTACTGCATCAACTCGGCCGCGCTGGATTTTAAACCAGAAGCGAACGAATAGGCCCGCCGTGCCTACCAGTCTGGGGGCATAAACGGGATTGTGTTGACCCGCCCCCAGCCCGGCTCCGCCGCAAAGTAGTTGTGCAAGGTGTACGCGTGTACCGGCTCGATCAGCAGCCGTGTCAGGGCGGCAATATCGCCAAATTGTGAGCCTACGCCGAGATACCAGATAGCTGCACCCTGCACCTCGGGATACGCGCTGTAGAGCCAGTTCGCCCAGGCGATCTGCGGCAGCGCCACCTCCGGCGCTGGAACTACCTCGTGCGTCCAACCCCATTCGGTAATCAGCACGGTGGGCCGGGGGATACGCGCCTCATCGACGGCCTCAAATAGCAGTTGGAAGCGGCCGACGCGCCACGGGTAAATCGTGGAAATGTCGGTAGCATTGAGACTGTACTCGTGGAGGGCAATGGCGATCCGGTCGGGATGTTCGGCTGCCAGCCTGAGGAAGTCAAGCATGGCGGGCCCACGCCAGTGATAGGGTTCCGGTTCACCTGAAGACCAGCCAAACGCTGCCCAGTTGAAGCCGTCATTCATGGCCAGCTCGGCTGTCTTCATGGCGAAAAGTCCCAGCCACTCGGCCCTGTGTTTGTCGACCTCATTCACCGTCTCCAGCCAGACGCGCGCCGGATCTAGCTCTGGGGGGAAAGCGTCGCGATGGCGCTCCCAGTGAATGACCGCCGCTTCTTCTGGCGGCAAATCGTAGCGCGGAACGTCCCAGAACGTCCCAGAACGGCGGTAAATCAGGACGTGCGGCACGCCGCTCTGCGCCATCATCTCCTGCGCCTGCAGGATTGGCTCGGCGTTGTCCACGCTCTTCAGCACAAAGGGAATCCCGGCTGCATCGAGCGCCGCCATCCACTGCAACAGGACCGGATCCGTGTCGCCGTCATCCGGCCCGACGTGGAAGCCGAT
>JAVVFG010000066.1:1576-9720 GCA_032260445.1 Anaerolineae bacterium
TCCCACGCTGACGCGCCGGCGATGCCTGCCAGGAACAACAGTCCCAGCACGGCAACGACGAGCGGACCGAGCAACGAAAGCACGCGACTCCATCGTGACACAGTCTTTATTGTAATCGCAAAATGGTGCGAGTAAAGAGGGAGCAGCGCGAGATACGGACTTCTTCATCTGTGCGGCGCGGTCAGCCGCCCAGGCGAATGCGCGGATTAAGCCAGGCGTAGAGCAGGTCGGCAACGAGGTTCGCCAGCGCGAAGCCAAGTACCGTCACCATTGTCACCGCCTGCAACACAGGCAGGTCGCGGCGGTCAATGGCAAAGAGCAGCAGGCGGCCCAGGCCGGGATAGTTGAAGACATTCTCGATGACGATCAGGCCACTGATCAGCCAGCCGAAGCTGATGGCGACCACGGTGATCGTCGGCATGAGCGCGTTGCGTAAGACGTGGCGCACGACGACCGTGCGGCGCGGCAACCCCTTGAGCACGGCGGTGCGCACATACGGGCGGCGCAGCTCCTCGACTACCCCGGCTCGCGTCAGGCGGGCAATATAAGCTAGCAGGACGAGCGTTGCCGTCAGCGCCGGCAAGACGAGCATCGGCAGCGCCTCGGCAAAGCTCGCGTCCGGCCGGACAGAGCTGTTGGCGCGGAAAGGACTGATCCCAAAGCGCTGCTGCAGCCAGCCATTGAGGCGAAAGGCAAAGAGCTCGATGAGTACCAGACCGGTCACGAACTCGGGCAGGCCGACGACGGCAAGTGAGCCGATACTGATCACGCTGTCGACGGGCCGCCCGGCATTCAGGCCGGCGATAACCCCGAGAAAAACAGCCAGGGGGACGGCGATGACCATCGTCACCAGGGCGAGGCGCAGCGAATTCGAGACGCGCTCGATGACTAGCGGGCGGATGTCCGAGCGCGTGCTGAACGACTCGCCCCAATCGCCTTGAATGAAATCGCCCAGCCAGCGCACATACTGCGTTACCACCGGATCGTTCAGGCCGAGGCGCTCGCGGCAGGCGGCGAGGGCATCGGCGCCCACCTCGCGTCCGAGGATGACGCGGCAGACGTCACCTGGCAGCAGCTGCGTCACGGCAAAGACGATGAGCGACGTCACCAGCAGGGTGAGCAGAAGGAAGAGGACACGTCGCAGCAAATAGCGAGCCATGCTACTGGCCCTCCTCACCCCGCGCGCGGAAGATCCCTTCCTGCTCGGCCACGAGCGTTTCTAACGGAATGTGACAGAAGATGCGGTCGCCTGCCGGTGTCTCGCGCCAGGGCGGGCGCTCTTCCACACAGATGGCGCCGAGAAAGCGAGGGCAGCGCCGGTGGAACGGGCAGCCGCGGGGCGCTTCCATCTGGCTGCTCACGTCCCCTTCAAGGCGAATGCGCGGCGGTTGGTCGCCGGGGTCCAGGCGCGGGATAGCCGCCAGCAGCGCCTCGGTGTAAGGGTGGAACGGAGGCTGCAAGAGCGTCTCGGCGCCGGCCACTTCCATCAGCTCGCCGGCATAGATCACGGCGATCTCGTCAGCGAGGTAGGCGACCACAGCCAGATCGTGGCTGATGAAGAAGACGCTGCTGTGATGCTCGGCCTGCAGGCTGCCGATCAAGTTGAGGATCGAGGCCTGTACGGAGACGTCCAGACTGCTGACCGGTTCGTCGGCAACCAGCAGGGCGGGATTGACGGCAAAGGCGCGCGCCAGGGCGACGCGCTGCTTCTCGCCACCGCTCAACTGCCCGGGCAGGCGGCGCCCATAGCTCGCCGGCAGCCGGACGTCCGCAAGCAGCATGGCCACCGCCTCGTTAGCCTCTGCCCGCGACAACCCGCGCAGGCGCATCAGCGGCCGGCGCAACGTCTGCCCGACGGTGAGAAACGGGTTCAGCGCCTCTTCCGGGTTCTGGAACACGATCTGGAGTTGCTTGAGCAGATCCAGGGAGCGGTCGTCCAGCCCGGAGGGTAAGTCAACGCCGAAAAGCGCCATTTCGCCATCGCTCAGCTCCTCCAGGCCGACGATCGCCCGGGCCAGCGTCGTCTTGCCGCTGCCGCTCTCGCCGACAACCCCCAGGGTGCGCCGCGCGGGCACGCTCAGGTCAACCTGATGTACCGCCCGGATCCGGCGCGACGGGCGCCGGCGCAGCCAATCCCAGAGCGTCCGGTTCGCGGTGAACTCGACGGAGACATCGCGCAGGGCCAGCAGTGGTTCTGCCTCCTGCGGCGCTACCATGTCCTGTTCCGCTCCAGCGCCGATCCGCGCCGAGATCTCGCCAGCGAGGATTTCAGGCCAGCGGTGGCAACGCACGTAGCGGCCGGGCTCGGGCTCGTCCAGCGGCGGGCGCTCCTCGTGGCAGATCTCGATTGCCAGCGGGCAGCGATCGGCGTAAATACAGGCCGGCGGTCGCTGCCCCAACGGCGGGATCTGCCCGGGAATGGGCTGGATCTGTACCGCGCTCTTTTGTGGCTGCAGCCGCGGCACACTGTCGATCAGGCCACGCGTATACGGATGAAGCGGTTGGCTGAAGAGCGCGCGTGTCGGGGCATCTTCGACAAGCTCGCCAGCATAGAGAACGGCCACGCGGTCACAGATTTTCGAGACGACGCCGAGATTGTGGGTCACGTACAGCGCCGCCGTATCCCGCTCGCGAATGAGCTCGGCAAAGAGGTCGAGGATCGTCGCCTGCGTGGTGACGTCCAGCGCCGTCGTCGGCTCGTCGAGGACAAGAAGGGCCGGCTCCAGGCTCAAGGCCATGGCGATCATCACCCGCTGCTGCATGCCACCGCTGAGCTGGTGCGGGTAACTGGCCGCCGTGCGCGCCGGGTCAGGCACGCGAACCATGTCCAGCAGCTCGACGGCGCGGGCAGCCGCCTCCTCCGGGCGCAGGCCAAGATGGATGCGCAGCCCCTCAGCCAGTTGCTCGCCAACGCGCAGGGAGGGGTTGAGCGCCGAAAGCGGATCCTGGGGTACGAGCGCTATCTCGTTCCCCCATAGCGTCTCCATCGCTTCGCGCGCAAGCGGCAGTAGCGAGTAGCCCTGGAAGTCGATGTCGCCGCTCAGCACGCGCCCCTTGCCCAGGTAGCGCATGACCGCCAGCGCGATGGTTGACTTCCCTGAACCGCTCTCGCCGACGAGCCCGTATGTCTGCCCGGGCGCAACGCGCAGCGAGAAGTCACGCACGGCCGGCAGCCAGCGCTGCCCGTGCGGGTAGGCTACGGTAAGGTTGTTGACCTCCAGGACGTAAGCGGCCGCCACGTCAGCCCTCCTGCCCCTGCAACAGGCGGCGCAGGCCATCGGCCATCAGGTTGACGCCGACGACCAGCAGGGCGATCGCCCCGGCCGGGAAGTAGAGGGCCCACGGCGTCTGTTGCACATTATGCCGAGCTTCGTTGACCATCAGCCCCCAATCAGGGTTGGGCGGCTGCACGCCAACGCCGAGAAAACCCAGGGAGGCGACGAGGAAGATGGCGTACGAGAAGCGCAGCGCCGCTTCGACCGCCAACGCCGGCAAGACGCTGGGCAAAATTTCGCGGAAGAGGATGACGGGTAGGCTCTCGCCCTGGGTCCGGGCCGCTTCAATGAAGCCCTGGTTCTTTACCCCCAGCACCACGCTGCGCACCACCCTGGCGACAATGGGTGTATAGACGATGAGGATAACCAGGAGCACGCTATTGCGTGAGGGGCCGATGGTGCCAAGCAGAAGGAGCGCGAGCAGCAGCGCCGGCATCGCCAGCAAACTGTCGAAGAAGCGCATGATGATCTCGTCAACGCGCCCGCCGAGATACCCGCTGATGAGGCCGAACGTGGTGCCGCTGGCAACCGCCAGCAGCGTCCCCGCCCCTGCCAGGCTAAAGATATCCCGCGCGCCGAGAATGACACGGCTGAAGACATCTCTTCCCAGCCGGTCGGTACCGAAGAGATGGGTTGCCGAAGGGGCCTGGCGCGCGTCGCTAAAGATCTGCTCGTTGACGCCGTAAGGCACGATAAGCGGCCCAAAGACGGCAAGGAACAGAAAAAAAAGGACGACGGCCACGCCAAAGGTGGCCGTCGGGCGCGCATAGAGCTGGCGTAGCGCCGAGACCAGGCTGCGCCGGCCGGTGACGAGTGGTTCGGAGGAAAGGGACGGAGTCGCCACGACACATGAACAGGCTCGCGCTGCGCAGCGCAGCGCGAGCCTGTCCTCCATGTTCAGGTCAGTCAGCTAGCGACACGTTGCGGAAATCGCTGCGTCCGGCGAACGCCTTGAGCTCGAAGTTCTCAAAGGCGTCATTGATAGCCGCAAACTGGGCGAAGTAGTAGGGAATAATATACGGGCCTTCAGCCGCCAGATACTGCTGGATCTCGGCGTAAGCCTGTACCCGCTCCTCCTCGTCCAGCGTCGTGCCGGCCGTGGCGATCAGTTCGTCGAGCTCTTCAGCGCAGAAGTGTGCTTCGTTCCATACCGCGTCACAGGCGACCATCGTCTCCAGATAGAACTGCGGGTAGGGGCGCGAGCCCCAGCCAGTGATGCCGAGATCAACTTCGAGCCAACCATCGTCGCCGTAGTAGACACTCTCCGGCTCGACGCTGACCTCGACGTTGATCCCTATCTCCTGCCACTGCGACTGCAGGACGGTAGCCAGGTCCGGGCGACCGCCGGTGTCCGGTACGTGCAGAACCATCTCAAAGCCGTCCTCATAGCCAGCTTCCTCCAGCAGGCGGCGCGCCTCGGCCACGTCATAATCCGGTGGTGTGGCGCTAGGATCGTGGTACGCCTCGTAAAGCGGCCCGATCGGCGAGTCATTACCTATGGCACCGTATCCCTGTTGCACGAGGCCCAGGATTGCCTCGCGGTCTGTCGCCAGCTTCAACGCCTGGCGTACCAGCGGATCATCGCCCGGCGGCCGGTCGGCGCGCAGCCGCACGAGGTCAAAGCCGTTGGTCGGAATGGACACGGTATTGATGCCCGGCTGTCCCTGCAGGCTCTCGAAGAGACTCGTCGACATCCGCATGGCGAGATCGATTTGCCCGCTGCGTAAGGCGTCGATTGACGCCGTTTCGTCGTTAAAAAAGATAATTTCCAGGCGATCGAGCTGCGGCAGGCCTTCAAGGAAATAGTCCCGGTTCGCCTCCATCTCGACGCGATCTTCCGCGCTATAGTTGGTCACCCGGAATGGTCCAGTGCCCATGAAGTCTGTCGCCTCTTCGGTGCCGTTCTTGACGATCAGCGCGTGGTTATCGCTGACATCGTAGAGGAAGAACGGGCTCGGGTCGGCCAGCGTGAAGGTGACCTCCAGGTCGCCAGTAGCCTCAACGCTCTCGACGCCGCTGTACAGGTCGGCCGTCGGCAGGCCACTATCCGGGTCGCGCAGCCGCTCAAACGTCCAAACGACGTCATCCGCCGTCAGCGGCGTGCCATCATGCCAGGTGACGCCCTCCTCAAGATAGAAGATATAGCTCAGACCATCGGGGCTTATGTCCCAACTATGAGCCAGCCGCGGGATGGGATTCGACTCAGGGTCGATGTCGACCAGATAGTCATAGACATGCGATGCAACCAGGATCTCGCTATCGCTACTGATCAAAGCGGGATCGGTCTGGACAATCGGCTGCATGGCCACACGCAGCACACTCTCGGCTTCAGCAGCCTCTTGCTCGGGTTCAGTTACAGTTTCGGTCGGGGATTCGCTTTCGGAAGGTTCTACGGCAGCGGGCGTATCGACAGAGGTCTCATTGTTGGGGCTGCCGCAAGCGGCAAGCACCAGGGTGGACAACAACAGGGCAGCAATCAGGATACTCAGACGTTTGTTGTGCAAGCGGAAATTCGTTCCTGCGAGACGCATTTCTTCCTCCTTGAAGGGGTCCCATCTGTAAAACCGTTCCATCGTAACGATTGGTGCTACTCGTAGCTGTAAGCAACATTACCAGAACACCTGAGGAGCATTATAAGAGAAAGTTGGCAGTCTGCCACGACGGCCTGGTTCGAGCTTATCCACACTGTCCACAGACTCGTCCACACCGCTACACGTTATCCAGGAACGCGGCGACAACTGTGGTTAACTTTGCCGGTTTTTCCATGGGAGCGAGATGGCCGGCATCCCCGATTTCCACGAAGTGCGCGCCTGGCTGCAGCTCCTGCCATAGCTCCCAGGCCGGCGCCATCAGCGTATCGGTCGCCTCCCCGCGTACCGCCAGCGTCGGATGCTCGATTCGCGGGATCTGTTCCCAGACCTGCAATGGCGGCGTGCCGTAGAAGCGCGCCTCCCACTCGCGGCTGTAGCGCAGTTCCACGCCGTCGCTGCACTCCTCCAGACCATATTCGACGTAGTCGCCGAGAGCCGTATCCGAGAAGCGCGCGAAAACCGCTTTCTTACGGAAATGAGCAAAGGCCGCCTCGCGGCTGGGCCAACGGTGGCGCCGGCGGCGTGCGATGTGCACCAGGGGGATCTCAAACGCCTTCTCTGGGTGTGCCGCCGCGGCGGCGAGCAGCGGCGGCGGCAAGAAGACCGGCTCGATGAGCACCAGCTTGCGGAACAGATCCGGTCGTTCCAGCGCGGCGACCATCGTCACCACCGCCCCCAGAGAGTGCCCAGCGCCGACGATACCCTGCGCGCCATGCTCGTCGAGAAAACGGATCAGATCACCGGCCAATTGGTGCCAGCCGTCGAGCTGTTCCGGCGGCTCGTCAGGCCACAGGGGACGCTGTGCCATGGCCAGGACGCGGTAGCTGGCGCCGAGATGGCCTAAGAACTGGCGATAGGTGCCGGGCGGAAAACCGTTGGCGTGGGCGAAATGAAGCAACGGCCCGGCACCGAACTCAAGATAGGGGATCTCTTTCACAGTGCCACGAGTATAACGAGCGGCGGCCTTCTCGCACACAATGCCCCCATCACCGCTGGACAGGGGTTGCGGTGAATCCCCCTAGACTCTCACTCCTCCACGTAGCGCGGGTAGGTCGTGCGCGCCTCCAGCGCCCGGCCGAGGTCGATCTCCACGCTGGCGAAAGGGCGTGAGGGGCTGGTGAGCGCCAGGACTTCACCCTCCGGGTCAGCGACCCATCCCTGCCCGCCCAGCGCGAACGGCTCGTCGTGGGCGTGATAGTGATTCGAAGAAAGCGCGTATGCGCCGCTGGCCATGGCCGCTACGCGCCCCGCGGCCAGCCATTTGTCCACGGTGTGTCTCTCCGTGGCGCGCGGCACCAGGAGCAGGGAGGCACCCGCCTGCCCATAGGCGCGCGCCCGCTCGAGGAACCACAGCTCCGTGCAGATCAAGAAACCGGCGACCGGCTCGCCCGCCACCGCCGGCACCGCGGCTACCTCAAAGCGACCGTCGCCCCGCCTGTACCAGCTCCCCTCCCAGAAACCAGCCTCGTCGGGCAGGTAATATTTGTCGTGTACAGCCGTGTAGCCGTCCTGGACCGACCAGAGGAATGCTTCATTGTAGTGCTCGCCGTTACGTGTGACGGGCCGCGAGCCGGCAACCACGGCCGGGGCCAGCTCCCCCAGCCGCGGCAGCCAGCTTTTATGCGCCGCTTCCGCCGCGTCCCACGTTGCCTGGTCGAACCGCCGCCGACCAAACGGCCAGGGGTAGAAGGCCATTTCGGGCAACAGCACGAGATCACTGTGATGCGCGCGCGCATGGGCAACCAACAGGGGCCAGTCTTCAAGTGGCCCGGCAGCGCGCTCGACTCGCAGTTGGCAGACTGTAACGATCATCTTCTCTCCTGTTGCAGAAGCGATAGAAGCCGGACAGTGATCTGCCGCGTATCCGGACCGATATCGCCCGGAGGCCCGACGCACGCCGGGCAGCCATCCCGGCAGCGGCACGCCTGCACCAGCTCCAGAGCCGCCCCTAACAACTCGTCGCGCAATTCATACAGCCGCTGGCTAAAACCGACGCCAGCAGGCACCTGCTCGTAGATCAGCACCGTGGGCGCCCGCGTCAGCGGGTTGCGCAGCTCGGCGAGCACTTCGATATCGGCCGGGTCACACATCAGAAAGATCGGAGCCAGATTGCGCAGGACGTAGGCCAGGCCCCCCAGCGCCGAACGGGTACGCTGCCCCTCCTCGGCGCGGCGATGGCACGCGGCACAGAGGGTGACCAGGTTGCTCAGCCGGTTCGCCTGCCGGTAATTCTCATTGCGGCCCGGCAGGTAACCGAACTCGCGGAACGGGCGCACGT
>JAVVFG010000066.1:9730-14272 GCA_032260445.1 Anaerolineae bacterium
CGCCGCAGGTACGGCAGCGCTGCCCGTCGCGTTCCAGCGCCTCGGCGCGCTGCTGCGCCCAATTCGGACCATAATCGTTCGGCTTCAGGAGAATTCCCGCTTCCTGCAGCCGTGCGGTCAGACGGTCGCCAAACACCAGCCAATAACCAGACGTATCCAGCTCTACCTCCGGCAGATCGATCTCGCCATATCCGACTGTTTCATGGCTGTAGCGCTTTATCTTACGGTAGCCGGTGGCCTTGCTGACAACCAGAACGTCACCATAGGCATGGCTGAGGTCGCCGTCCATCGTTTCCGCTTCCGGCACCAGGTTGCGCACCGTGCTGCCGACCGTGGCCCGCGTGTAGTAGTCGACCTCCACCGGGCTGACGAGGGCGAGCCGGTTCTCCCAGTCGAGATGTTCCACAATGAAGGTGCGCGCCTGGTGCATGTATACCGCGCCCTCGTAAGCCAGGAAGGGCACGCTTTCCAGGTCAAGCTGTCCGATCACCTCCACGCCCGCCTCCCCGGCCGTCTGAATCACGACCGTATCGCTGCCACTTGTGCGCAGGGAGACGTCGCTCGCCGGCACCCCGGTTCCCAGCCAGTGGTACTGGCTGCGTGTATAGTGCAGGGCTCCTTCCTGCACCAGGAGCTGCAGTAGCTCGCCGGTGCCGTCGAAGTTGCCGAACGTTTCGCCGTCGCGGAACGGGAGCTCAAAGGCAGCACACAACAGATGGCGCGTCAGGATGCGCAGGTTGTCGGGATTCATCAGCGCATGTTCCGGCGAGCGCCCGAACAAAAAGCGCGGGTGCTGGCAGATGTACTGGTCGATCGGGTTGCTGCTGGCAACCATAATCACCGCCGAGAGCTCGTTGCGCCGGCCGGCGCGCCCTGCCTGCTGCCAGGTGGAGGCTATCGAGCCCGGATAGCCGGTGAGCACAGCCGCGCTTAGCTGCCCAATGTCCACCCCCAGCTCGAGCGCGTTCGTAGCCACAACACCGCGTACATCCCCGTCGCGCAGCCCGCTTTCGATGGCGCGCCGCTCGAGCGGCAGGTAACCGCCACGGTAACCGGCAATCGTCTCGGGATCGCGCCCGAGATAGCCCATCTCGTCGCGCAGATAGCTCAGGAGCAACTCGACCGTCTGCCGCGCGCGGGCAAAGACAACCGTTTGGACGTCCTGGGCCAGGAAAGTTGCCGCGGCATCCTTGGCCATGAGCACACTGCTGCGGCGCATGCCCAGCTCCTCGTCAATCAGCGGCGGATTGTAGAGAATAAAATGCTTTTCGCCCTGGGGCGCGCCGTTACTCTCCTCGTCGATCAGCGTGAACGGCACCTCGACGAGCCGTTCGGCATGCTCTTTCGGATTGGCGATCGTCGCCGAGCTGCAGATGAAGCGCGGCTCGCTGCCGTAAAAGTGGCATAGCCGGCGCAGACGGCGCATCACGTTGGCCACGTGGCTGCCGAACACGCCGCGATAGGTGTGGATCTCGTCCACGACGACGAGGCGCAGGTTGGCGAAGAGCTGGCGCCAGCTCGTGTGATACGGCAGGATCCCCGCGTGCAACATATCGGGGTTAGTGATCACAATGCCGGTCGCCGTGCGCGCCTGGCGGCGCTGCCCGCGCGGCGTATCGCCATCATAGGTGTTGACGGCGATTGGAAAGCCGCCAGCATTGATCAAGGCTGCCGCTTCGGCAACCTGATCGTGCGCCAGCGCTTTTGTCGGGAAGATATAGAGCGCCTGTGCCTGTGGCTCGGCCAGCAACGTCTCAATTACCGGCACATTGTACGCCAGCGTCTTGCCCGATGCGGTTCCCGTGGCGATGACGACATTGTCCCCGCGCAGCGCCGCGTCGATGGCCGCGGCCTGGTGGCTGTAGAGCGTGGAGATACCATGAGAGGCCATGGCCTGGCGCAGCTCGGGCGAGAGGGTGACAGCCGGCTCTGCCAGCCGCGGCGACCGTGCCGGGATACGCTCCCAGGCCATCACCTGCGAGATAAACTCCTTGTTCCGGCGTAATTGGTCGAGTACAGTTCCGATACTCATGGTGTCACCAAGGTTGCTTACGGCAAGGCCAATTGTACCCTCACCGGTCCAGATATCGCATCGCTTTCCCCGCACATGCGCTGTAGATTTCTTTTCCACTCACTATCCAGATCAGAATCATTTTATTGATCTTTATTTTAGTATTCTTAGTAGGGCTGTTGATATGTGTACAAGATCGCGCAATTCGGCCTTTTGACCCCACATTTGGGGGTGGTCGCACCCGATCAGCTTCCATCTGATGGGTGGCAGTGAGCGGCGCAGCGGCGTAAACTGTGGATAAGTGAGTGCACAATAGCTGCAAACTTTATGACAAGTCTGGGCTGGATTATGTCGTCTTAACGAGCAGACCCGAACATATGGAAGTCTCACAGGATGCTCACCCTGTATCTATGGGCCACATATTGGGGTGCTTTCCGGCCGTTATCCACCAAACAGGCTCGTTTTCCACAATTTAGTGAGGGTTATCCACAGCTATCTTGACAAACTCCCGGCATAAGGACTATCATGCGAACATCTTATCACCAAGCTCTGCTGAGAAAACCTGCTGTAACAACACGGGAGGCAACATCATGAGCATTATCAAGGTATCCGCCCGTTCTCGTACGGCGTCGGTGGCCGGCGCAGTCGCCGGTGTGATGCGAGAGGCAGGTCGCGCCGAAGTTCAGGCCATTGGGGCTGGCGCGGTGAACCAGGCCGTCAAAGCGATCATCATCGCCGGAGGATACCTCGCCGAAGAGGGCACGTATATTGCCTGTGTCCCCTCATTCGTCGAGGTGACTATCGACGATCAGGAACGGACCGCCATCCGCTTCCTCGTCGAATCCCGCGACAATCTGACTGAAGTGAATCCGGACGACTATCGCGGCGCCCTCTGGAACACGGGCGACTAATCGCCGCCGGTCGGTTACGTCTGGATAGAGGTAAGGGGAGGTAACTTTCGGTTACCTCTCTTTTGTTGCCGCAGACCTCGCTATTTGTTCACCATGACGCTTGCGCATAAGATAGTGGCCTGCGTGACCGTGTCCTGACCGGCCGGCGCAACAGTATGTGGATCCGTTTTGTACTCTACGGCCTCGGCGGCTGGTGCGGCGAGGTCGTCTGGACTGCCCTAACCGAAAGCCTGGCGCAGCGCGACTGGCGCCTCGTCGGCCACAGCTATCTGTGGATGTTCCCGATTTACGGCCTGCTCGCCCCACTCTACGAGCCTGTCCATGACGCCATCCGTGACTATCCCTGGTTGCCGCGTGCCGTCGTCTGGTCGCTCGGATTTACGGCGGTTGAGCTAACGACCGGCTGGCTGATTGCGCGTTTGACCGGCCGTTGTCCCTGGGATTATTCCCGGCGGCGCTGGGCGATCAACGCCTACATCCGCTGGGATTATTTCCCGGTCTGGGCCATGGTGGGGCTGGCGCTGGAGCCGGTGCACGATTTTCTCGTCGCCATCACCCCCGCTATTGCTGCGGCGCTAGGACTCTGAGGAGTGTTTTGTGCAGCGCACAGGAAGGCCGTCGATGCTCTTTCCCTCTGACTACTTTGACCTGACCGATCCCGAGGTGGCGGCTCTCTTTGAGGACATTACCTACGTCTGGGATCTGTTGCCGGCGCTTTCCTCCCGGGTGGAACGCCTCAATGCAGGCCGTGCGTCACTGGGGGAGATCATGCCTGGCGCTGTGGTCAGCGACCGCAACGTTTTCATCGCCGCCGGGGCGCGGATCGAACCCGGCGCCTATGTGCTGGGACCCGCTTACATTGGGCCGGGTGCTGTCGTGCGCCACGGCGCGCTTGTGCGCGAAAATGTGATCCTGTTGGCAGGCAGCGTCCTGGGGCATGCCAGCGAGGCCAAGAACAGCCTGTTCCTGCCGCACGCGCACGCGCCGCACTTTAATTACGTCGGCGATAGCATCCTTGGCCATCGCGTTAATCTCGGCGCCGGCACCAAGCTGAGCAACCTCACCGTGCTCAGCGAGAAAGACCCGCTCAGCGGAGAACGCCCGACGATCGTCTTGTCCTGGGAAGGCAAACAACTGGACACCGGTCTGGCGAAGTTGGGTGCCATTCTCGGCGATGAGGTGCAGACCGGCTGTAATGCTGTCCTCAACCCTGGCTCTCTGGTGGGGCCGCGCAGCCTGATCTACGCCAATCTCAGCCTGCGCAAGGGCATCTATCCCGCCGGTACGATCATCAAGTTGCACCAGGAAACGCAGGAAGTGCGGCGGCGCTAATCAACGTCTGTGAGTGTAAAGGAGTAAACAATGAACGAAAATGGGTACGAACTGGGCCCGTGGCGCCTCGAAGAGCTCTTCTCCGCCGTCGATAGTCCCGCGATCGACGAGGCAATCGCCGAGCTCGAGCGGCAGGCAGACGCCTTTGCGGCCTACCGCGAGCAACTGGCGCCCGATATGGCGGGCACGGCCTTCCGGGCCTTGCTTGATGACTACGAGGCCATTGTGCGCCATGCGTCGCGGTTGCGTGGCTATGCCGGGTTGAACTTTGCGGCCGATACCCAGAAC
>JAVVFG010000067.1:0-14229 GCA_032260445.1 Anaerolineae bacterium
GGGAGGGCAAGACGGGCGTGTGCCACTCGGCACAGACAAGGGCAGCGATGCGCAGCATGCCGGTGACACGGGTGGTGAAGAAGCCGATATGGTCGAGCGAGGGTGCGAGGGGAATCACGCCATCGCGCGCGACGCGGTCATAACTTGGCTTGAAGCCGACGACGCCGCAAAAGGCAGCAGGGCGGATCACGGAGCCAATCGTCTGGCTGCCCAGGGCGAGCGGCGCGAGGCCGGCGGCGACCGCGGCAGCCGAGCCGCTGCTGGAGCCTCCCGGCGTGTGTGCCAGGTTGCGCGGGTTGCGCGTTGGGCCAGGAGCGAGATAGGCAAACTCGGCGGTAACAGTCTTGCCAAGAATGAGCACCCCAGCCTTGCGGAGAGCGGTGACGACGGCTGCCTCCGCGCCCTGGAGCAGCTCGGGCGGCAGGTTGCTCCCGGCTCGCGTTGTGAAGCCGCGCACGTGAAAGATGTCTTTTACCGCGACCAGGATGCCAAAGAGCGGTGGACGGCTCTCTGGCTGGGGATAGCGTGCCAGCAACTGCTCGGCGTCACGGTGCAGCCGGGCAAAGCGACCGGCTTCAGGGAGGAAAGCCAGAACGTCGGGCTCCACCTGCTGGAAACGGTTTTCCAGATGATCCAGGTAATCGTGAAGTGGCAGCTCGCCTGATCGCAGGCTATCTGCAAGCCACGCCAGCTCGTTCATCGGTGCACGACTCTCATCCTCTGGCGGTTGCTAATACACCGGTCGGGAGCACACGCCTCCATTATTGTGCATGGATCAAGAGACTGTCAAGGCGATCTGACTGACTTGCTTGACATGTCCGTTAGTTAGGATTATCATGCTTTGTAAGTTAACTTTACTAACATAGTTCGTGCCAGCTATGAAAAAGGCGACCCGCCAACAGACACGCAATCACAATATGCGGTTCGTACTCAAAACCATTTACGAGAAAAATGGTATCAGCCGCGCGGATATCGCCCGGGTCACTCACCTGGCACGCCCCACTGTCTCTACCATCGTCCAAGACCTGATCGACGGCAACCTCGTCGTCGAGACAGGACTCGGCCCTTCGGCGGGTGGGAAGCCGCCGACTCTCCTCGAAGTCGAGACGGATGCTTACCGCATGCTGTGCATCGACCTGGGCAGCCGACGCTTCCGCGGCGCCCTGGTTAACCTCCGTGGCGAGATGACCAGCCAGACGCAACTGCCGGCGCTCGGCTGCACTGGAGATGAAGCCCTATCTCTTGTCTATGAGCTGGTCGATCAGCTCGTCGCCGCCTCCCCTACCCCGCTGCTCGGTATCGGCATAGGCACGCCCGGTCTCGTCGATCCGCGAGACGGTATGGTGCGCCAGGCAGTCAACCTCGCCTGGCAGCGCTTGCCGCTGAAGGAGCTCCTCCAGGCACGTTATAGCCTGCCAGCTCACGTCGTCAACGACAGCCAGGCTGCGGCGCTCGGGGAGTTCACCTTTGGCGCCGGACGTGATAACCGCAACCTGATTCTCATTCGCGTCGGGCAAGGTATCGGCGCCGGCATCGTGCTTGATGGTCAACCGCTGTACGGGGAAGGATTTGCCGCCGGCGAGATTGGGCACGTCGTCGTGGCCGAGGATGGCCCGCTCTGCAGCTGCGGTAATCGTGGCTGCCTGGAAACTGTTGCCTCTACGCGCGCCTTTCTAAGCGCCGTAACGGTGGCTGGGAGCGAACCTGCCTGGGAGGACTACGTTGCAGCATACGAGGCGGGTGACGAGGCGGCGCGGGAGCAGGCGGTGCGCTCCGGACGCTATCTGGGCGTGGCCATCGCCAGCCTCATCTCCTCGTTGAATGTCCACCACATCGTGGTGGCGGGCCGCATCAGCCAGCTGGGTGAAGGGCTGCTGCAGGTGGCGCATACGGAGGCCCGGCGGCGCGCGCTGCCCGCGCTGGTTGACGAGACCGTTCTCAGCTACTCCCTCCTCGGTCCAGACATCGTTATCCGCGGCGCCGCCGCGCTCGTCCTCAAACACGAGCTCGGCGTCGTCTAGCAAGGAGGGGAACGATGAACGAGGTGCTAGTCGGGATTGACGTGGGCGGCAGTAAGACCGAAGCGGTGGTAGCCGCTGTCGATGGCACGATTGTTGGTCAGGCGATAGTGGCGACGGGCATGGCCGGCGCAACAGGTGTGCTGCGCGCCATCGAGCAGGCAGTAAATGAGGCGATTGCGCAATCGGGTTGTGCCGGGAGCGCCGTGCTGGCCGCTGGGGTCGGAATCCCCGGACAGGTAGATGCCGAAACGGGCATCGTTCACCACGCCGTTAACCTTAGCCTGCTCTCTTACCCGCTGCGGCGCGAGCTTGGCGCCGTCTTTGGTGACGCCCCCGTAATCGTGGAAAACGACGTCCGCCTGGCGGCGCTGGGCGTCTATCACGATCTGCAGAATCATGATCCCGTGCGCAGCCTGGCTTACCTCAGCGTCGGCACCGGCATCGCCGCCGGCATCGTCGTCGATGGACAGCTCTACCGCGGCGCCCATGGCATGGCCGGCGAGATCGGCCACGTGGTCGTAGACCCCGGGGGGACAACCTGCAACTGCGGCCTGCGGGGTTGCCTGGAGACGGTTGCCTCCGGCCCGGCTATTGCTGCCCGGGCCGGCCTCCCCGGCAAAGACGGCACGCAGCCTGACACGGCGGCTGTCTTTAGCGCGGCAGCGCGCGGAGAGCCGCGGGCCGTGATCGTGGTGGAAGAGGTCGCTAAATATCTCGGCCAGACCCTTCACTGGCTGGCCATGACCTATGACGTGGAGCGCATTGTTGTCGGGGGCGGGGTGAGCCGAGCGGGTGCCGCCCTCTGGGAGCCACTTACAGCACAACTGGAGAAATTACGGGCGCAGTCGACCCTGGCAGCGACGTTGCTGCCGGCAGAGCGGGTCATGTTACTTGCCATGACAGTCAACCCAGGTGCGTTTGGTGCTTTGGCGCTGGCGCAAAAGGCCGCCGGCGATGTGTTATCGGCAGTTACCAATCCATAGAGGAGGAGGTAAACGATGAAGCGACAGGTCTTACTTTTACTCACGCTAGCGCTATTCGTGGCGCTGGCCGCCTGTGGGGAACGGCCACAGGCTGCGACACCGGCACCGACTCCAGCGGATGAGCAGCCCGTTGAGACGGTGGAGGAGGCGCCTCCGGCGGCAACAGCGACGACGGAGGTTGCCGGCAATTTCATGGACCGGGCTTATGCCGGCGAATACAGCGGCACCGCGGTGACCATCTTCGGCAAATGGACGGAAGCAGAAGGGGAGAACTTCGTCAACGCCCTCGAACCCTTCCGCGAAGCCACCGGCATCGACGTCCAGTTCGAAGGCTCTTCCGAGTTCGAAACCCTCATCACCGTCCGCGTCGAAGGCGGCGACGCACCCGACATCGCCGGCTTCCCCCAGCCCGGCCTCCTGGCTGAGTTTGTGCGGCAGGATGCGGTGATCGACTTCGGCGCCTACACTAACGTCGAGCAGCTAGAGGCGGATTACAGCGATGCGTGGATCAACCTGGCGACGGTCGACGGGCAGCTCTCCGGCGTCTTCTACCGCGCCAGCACCAAGAGCATCGTCTGGTATCCCGTCGCCCCCTTCGAGGAAGCTGGCTACGAGATCCCCGAAACCTGGGATGAGCTCATTGCCCTCAGCGACCAGATCGTCAACGACGGCGGCACGCCCTGGTGCATCAGCATGGAGCACGGTGGCGTCACCGGCTGGGTTGCTACCGACTGGCTGGAGGACATCCTCCTGCGCACCGCCCCGCCCGAGGTCTACGACCAGTGGGTCGCCCACGAGATCCCCTTCAACAGCCCGGAGATCCTCGAAGCGGCTGACATCATGTCCGACGTCTGGTTCAACCCCGACTACGTCTACGGTGGCACCACCGCCATCCTCACCATCTGGGTCGGCGACACGCAGACGCCCATGTTCGAGGACCCGCCCGCCTGCTGGCTTCACCGCCAGGCCGGCTGGATCCCCGACTTCTGGCCCGAGGGAACGGAAGCAGGTGTCGATAGCTCCTTCTTCTACCTCCCGCCCATCGACGAGCAGTTCGGCAGCCCCGTCCTCGGCGCCGGTGATGTCTTCGCTGCCTTCAATGACAGACCGGAGACCGCCGCAGTCATGCAGTATCTCGCGTCTCCCGAGGGAGCTGAGGTGTGGGTGAAAGCCGGCGGCTTCATCTCGCCGAACAACCGGGTACCGGACGAATGGTACGGCAACTACGTCGACAAGGCGCAGGCCGACATCCTGCGCAACGCCACCACCCTACGCTTCGATGCCTCGGACCTGATGCCCGCCGAAGTCGGCGCTGGCACTTTCTGGCAGGGCATGATCGACTGGGTCGGCGGCGCCGATACAGAGACCGTCTTCCAGCAGATCGAGGATAGCTGGCCAGAAGAGTAGCGGTTCTGGTCGCCCTACCTCCTCTGCGGCGATCGCAGTAAACTATATCCAGGTGGGGTGGTGACCGGATCCGGGTCGCCACCCCTCCGGGAGAGAAAGCACGATCATGGCCCAACCGGCGATCGCCGTCGATGCAAGCAAACACCGCAGTACGCGGCTCAATGGGTTGTTGCGCCTGTTGCTGTCGCTCGTGGTGGCGGCGGGCCTTTATTATGCGCTCCGCTGGAGCGTGGCCTTCATGCGGGACCGTACGGCGCCCCAACGAATACTCCTGGAGCTGTATACGGCGCTCGGCCTAGACGGCCCTGCCACTCGCCTCCAGGAAACCGGACTCAGCCCCATGGGCGGCAAGCTGATGATCATGGCTGTCGCCCTGGTCGTCGGCGTCGCCGGGGTCTGGATTATCTTCTGGATGGTCAACGACCTGGCAGACCGGCTGCCCGTCACGGCGCGCCGCGCGCTGCGCCCCTGGCTTTTCGTCGGCCCGGCCGTGCTCCTCCTCGGTACCTATCTCGTCTACCCGGCGTTCAATACCATTTACACCAGCCTCACCGAAGACGTGGCCTCCGTGCCCAGGGTGGTGCCCGAGCAATATTGGGCCGCCGACGACATTGCCGCCAGTTACCTCGCAGCTGAGCTGGGAGAACGCGCCGGCATCACCTTTACCGGCTACCTGCTTAACCTCGATCTCTTCGAAATTGCCCGCGTACGCGTCCGCGATGAAAGCGCCTTGCTGCTGGTGCGCACGGAAACCGTTACCAGCCGTGACGGCGAGGCAGAGCGGGTCTTTACCATCACGCCGCTCGGCCTGCACAACTACAAGTTCGCCTTCACCAGCCCCGCTATGCGCATTGCCTTCCGCAACAATGTGACCTGGCTGCTGGTTGGCACGACCGGTAGCGTGGTGCTCGGCCTTCTCATTGCCACCACGGTGGATCGCGTCAAGCGGGAGGCGCTGGCCAAGTCGTTCATCTTCATGCCCCTGGCCATCTCCTTCGTCGGCGCCAGCGTGATCTGGCGCTTCGTCTACGCCTGGCAGCCACCCGGTCGCGCCCAGATCGGTCTGCTCAATGCCGTGGTGACGCGCCTCTTTGACATTGAGCCTATCCCCTGGTTGATCGAGTCGCCGCTCAATACCTATGGCCTCATTCTCATCATGGTCTGGCTGCAGACCGGCTTTGCCATGGTCATCCTCTCTGCCGCCCTGAAGAGCATTCCCAATGAATTCATTGAAGCCGCCCGCATTGACGGCGCCGCGGAGTGGCAAATCTTCTTCGGCATCGTCATTCCCATGATCCGGGGAACGTTGCTGACGGTAACCACCACTGTCTTTATTGCCATCCTTAAGGTCTTCGATATCGTCTACGTCATGACCAACGGTAAGTTTGAGACCGAAGTCATCGCCAACCGTATGTTTGTCGAGATGTTTACTTTCCGTAACTTCGGCCGGGCCAGTTCGCTGGCGGTTATTCTGCTGGTCGTGACTATCCCTGTCATGGTCCTCAATATCCGCAATCTGCGCCGCCAGGGAATTAACCGGTAAGCGAGGAGAGCATGCGTGCTGTCTACCATCCAACCAGGGCGCCCGTGCAGCGGCTTCATCGCTTCTTACAGCGCGCACCCGTACGTCTGACGGTTATTCTCCTCTGCGTACTCTGGACGATGCCGACGGCGGGCATGTTCGTCAGCTCATTTCGCTCGGCCAATGCCATTCGCAGCTCTGGCTGGTGGACAACGCTAGTCCACCCGTTCGAAACAGCGCAATGGACCCTGGAGAACTATGCCACGGTATTGACCGCTGACGGCATGGCCAACGCTTTTGCCAACAGCCTGATCGTCACCCTGCCTTCCACAGTCATCCCTATCACCATCGCCGCCTTTGCCGCCTACGCCTTTGCCTGGATGCGCTTCCCCGGCCGCGATCTACTCTTTACCCTGGTCGTCGCCCTACTCGTCGTGCCGCTGCAGATGGCGCTTATTCCCATCCTGCGTATGTACACCGGCCTGCAGCTAAACGGCACCTTTCTCGGTACCTGGCTGGCGCACACCGGCTTCGGTCTGCCTTTGGCCGTCTACCTGCTATATGGTTACATCTCCCAACTGCCGCACGAGCTGTTTGAATCCGCCTGGATAGACGGCGCCTCGCACTATACCGCCTTCGTGCGCCTGGTGCTGCCGCTATCCGTGCCCGCCATCGCCTCCTTTGCCATCTTCCAGTTCCTCTGGGTATGGAATGACTTGCTGGTGGCCCTCGTCTTCCTCGGCACGAACCCAGACGTTGCCATCGTTACGGCGCGCCTGACGGCCATGGTCGGGACCAAAGGCGAGGCCTGGCACCTGCTGACGGCAGGCGCTTTCATCACGATGGTCATTCCGCTGCTCGTCTTCTTCTCCCTGCAGCGCTTCTTCGTGCGCGGCATTCTCGCCGGCTCGGTTAAGGGATAGCCGCGCGTGGACAAGAACCCACCCCCTGCTGGCCTGACTGGCGACCAGCTGATGCTGGCCTTCAGCGGGTACAAACCACCCGAGCACATTCTGCACTGGCTCTCCGCGCGGCCGCTGGGCGGCTTCACCCTCTTCCGAAAGCTGAATGTTGACAGCGCAGCTCAGCTACGCCGCTTAACGGCCAGCTTGCAGGAAGCGGCTGCGCGCGCCCGTCGCCCGCCACTGCTCATCGCTGCGGACCAGGAAGGCGGGCAGCTCATCGGCCTCGGTGAGGAGACAACCCCATTCCCCGGCAACATGGCCCTCGGCGCTACCGGCGATGGCGCCCTGGCACGCCGCGTTGGCCTGGCGCTCGGCAGCGAGCTGGCAGCCCTCGGCGTTAACCTCAACTACGCACCCGTCTGCGACGTCAATAGCAACCCGCTCAACCCCAACGTGGGCGTGCGCGCGTTTGGCGATGACCCCACGCTGGTTGCAGAGCTGGCGGCGGCGATGATCGAGGGCTTGCAGAGCGCCGGCGTGGCCGCTACCGCCAAACATTTCCCCGGCAACGGCGAGTCTGGTCTCGACCCCCACTACGGTGTTCCCGTGGTCCCGCAGGACCGCCGCGAGCTCGATGAAGGCGCGCTCCGGCCATTCCGTGCGGCGATTGCCGCCGGGGCCAAGCTTATCATGTCGGCCCATGTAGCGCTCCCGGCACTTACCGGCCGCAGCGACCTGCCGGCGACCGTGCAGCGGGCCATCATGCACGACTTATTGCGGCAGGAGCTAGGTTTCGAGGGCGTGATCATCACCGACGCAATGGACATGGGCGCCATCAGCCAGGGCGCCGGCCAGATCGTCGATGCCATTGCCGCGCTGCGGGCAGGTGTGGATCTACTCCTGCTGACCGACGACCCCGAAGGCCAGGAGCGGCTCTACCACGGTCTTGAGCTGGCTTTGAGCCGTCGATTACTGGACCAGGTCGCCGTGGACACGTCTGTGCAGCGCGTGCGCGCGCTCAGACGCTGGTTGACCGGCTGGCCCCAGCCGCCCCTGGAGGTAGTCGGCTGTGCCGAACATCGCCTGCTGGCGCGCGAGGTTGCCGAAAAAGCGTTGACGCTTGTACGGGACGATGGCCTGCTGCCCTTGCGGTTAGGCAGCGAGGAGCGGGTCGCCGCCGTCATGCCGCAGCCAGAGGACCTGACGCCAGCAGATACCTCTTCTTACGTGACTCCCTGCCTGGCGCAGGCCATGCGCCGCTACCACCGCCACGTGGACGAATTCATCGTAGCGCAGGCACCAGGCGACAATGATATTGCGGCGCTACGCGAACGGCTTGGCGATTACGATCTCATCATATTGGTCACCCTCAGCGCCAGCTTGCAGCCGGCACAGGCCGTTCTGGCCCGCGAGCTGCTGGCGCTAGGACGCCCCACCGTTACCGTCGCTGCCCGCACCCCGTACGACATCCTCGCCTATCCGGCAGCGCGCACCCATCTCTGCACCTACAGCATCCAGCCGCCGTCGCTGGAGGCGTTGGCATCCGCCCTCTGGGGCCAGATCCCCACCCCCGGCCGGCTGCCGGTGCACCTCCCGCAGCCCTGACTGCACGGGTCAGTTTCCCTCTTCAATCCAGAGACAGTCGAGGCGGGAGCACCCGTGACGCAGGCAGCCCCCAGCCTAGACCATCTTTTCACGCGCGCGGGCGCTCAGGTAGTCCATACTCCAGACCATGGCGACGATAGCCCAGGTCGCCATACCGGCGGCTGCATACTGGTTCATGCTGACCCAGAGGCGGAACTGCTGGCCGATGCCGCCGCCGCCGACAAAGCCGATGACAGTGGACATACGGATGTTGATGTCCCACTGGTAGAGGATAAAGGCCAGAAAGCGGGGTACCAGCTGGGGCACAATGGCGTAGACGAGCGTCTGCATGCGCGTGGCGCCGGTGGCACGCACGGCGTCGACAGGGCCGGTATCGATCTCCTCGATCGATTCGGAGAAGAGCTTGCCGAGATTGGGAATGTTGTTGAGGGCAAGCGCCAGCATGCCCGCGAACGGGCCGAGGCCAACCCAGACGCCGGCGATGAGCACGAGGATCAGCGGCTCAATAGACCGGGTGACGTTGAAGAAGGTACGGAACAGGTAGTAGACCGTGCGGCCCGGCAGGGAGTTGCCCATGATGTTACGTGCCGCGAAGAAGCTAAGTGGGATGGCGAAGAGAGAGCCCAGCGTCGTCGCCAGTAGCGCCATAAGTAGCGTAACGATCGACAGATCGACGACCGTCTTAAACGAATCGCTGAACTGGAGCGACCCGGCAACCTCTTCCCAGGTGATAACCACGGAACCGGGCGAATCCATCTGGTTGGCTTCACCCACGTCCATCAGCGGGCTGATCGTCGTCTCTACCTCGAGATTACCGTCTGCGTCGCTAGTACAACAATTGGAGCGAACGCGGAGATAGGCCCCTTCCTCGAACTGCCAACGCACCGAGACGAGCTGGTTAGGCGGTAAGCCGGTCGCTTGAATGAGTAGTGGGGTACCCGGCTCGCCGCACGCAGGCGTGAGAATAAGATTGGAATCGCCGCCACCGGTATCGCCGCTGTCACAGGGAACAGGAAGCGGCTGGCTATAGGTCGTGCGTTCCTGGGGCCGATCAAACATATCGGGTACAGCAAACGCTCTGGCGATGCGCAACCCTTCTGGCGCGCCCCTGATCAGCTCCACGAAGCTAATCTGGGCGATGTTCCACGACCACATAAAGGCGGCGACGAAGATGACCGTAAAGCCTACCCGGGTGACAATCTTGCGCCAGCGGGGCACCTCGACAACGGGCGCGCCTTCGATAATGCGTTGCCGTACCCAGCCGGAAAAATAGTCAAGGGAGGCCACGACGAGCACAATGGCAATAAGTGCCGTCGCCATGCTGGAGAAGCGGTTGAGGCGGATCCATTGAACGACGAGGAAGCCGATGCCGGCATCGCTGACGAGACCGATGACCGTCGATAGCCGCACATTGATGTCCCAGCGGTAAACCGTAAAGCTGGTGAAAGTGGGCAGAATCTGGGGCAGGACGGCGTAGGTAACGATCTGCGGCCAGCGCGCGCCGGTGGCACGAATGGCTTCGATGGGGCCGGGATCGATGCTTTCGATCGCCTCGGAGTAGAGCTTGCCGAGGGCTGCGACGGTATGCAACCATAGTGCAAGCGTGCCGGCAAAGGGACCCAGGCCGACCCAGACGGCAAAAATGATCGCCCACATCAGCGTTTCGATCGAACGGATGATGTTGAGGAGCGTGCGCACGACGTAATAGATGGCGCGGGTGAGCGCGTTGGCATCCATCAGGTTGCGGGCGGCGAGGAAGCTGAAAGGCACGGCAAAGATAACGCCGAGCACCGTGGCAATAAAGGCCAGGGCGATCGTTTCGCCCATCTTCTCTAGCACTAAGCTCAGCGTCTCCGTCATGATCGGGTTGCCGTAGGGACGCTGCTGGATGGCACGGATAGCATGTGTCTGTGTTTCGCCCGGACCTGGACGCTGGGTGAGCGGCACGGCCTGAGGAATCGTGACGGTTTCCGTAAATGTGCCGTTCTCGTCAGGAACAAAGGTTACTTGTTGCCGATCGCGTAAGACGCGCTGGATATCGCCGATGGGGTTAATCCAGCGGAGCTCGCCCTCTGCTTCCGGAAAGAAGCCTTCGCCGGCGACGGTGACCGTATCACCCACCGCACCACAAGGTTCACTGACCCGGAGAAGCGGGTCGGTCGAGCCGGCGCGATCGGGCTCCGGGAGCGGATCGATGCAGGGAACCTGGACCGGTACGATGCCGATCTTGTCCTCGGTCTGATAGGTGAACAGCTCGGGATTAGCGAGTGCCGTGACATACGGCTCGACACGACGCCAGTCCCGCAGAAGCCGGCCCGGCCGGACATCGATGGCGTCCAGGGCGATAGTATAGATGACGAGAAGCGCTAACAGGGCAGGTAAGGTCAGGCGCGGTTCCCAGCCTTGAGCCAGGCGGTATGCATCCCAGACATTCCAGAGCCAGAGGGCAACAACCGGTAGATAGAGGACAGGCGCCTGCCACCAGGCAACAAGCGCCGCTAACAGGACAACGCCGGCGAGAAGAACAATGGCGCGGGTGCGCCTACCCAGCAGGAACTGCCCGCTTCCAGGAATGATGAGGGAGATTACTGCAGCCCGCCAGGGAGACAGGGACGGTGAGGGTCGTTCGTCCATCGGTGGTTGGTTTTGCCGGTTAAAGGGCCTGCCCACCGACAGTTACCATTTCTGCTTCTTCGCCGTAGACTTCCTTAAAGCGCTGAGGAGTCAACTCCTCAGGGGCGCCATCAAAAACGACGAAGCCGTCTTTCAGGCCCACGACGCGTGTGGCGTAACGGTGGACAAGGTCAAGAAAGTGCAGGCTGCAGAGCACGGTAATCCCGTCTTGCTGGTTGAGCAGCTCGAGGTATTGCATGATTGAGTGGGAGAGCACAGGGTCAAGGCTGGCGACAGGCTCATCGGCGAGCATCAGCCGCGGCTCCTGCATTAAGGCGCGAGCGATGGCGACGCGTTGTTGCTGCCCGCCCGACAGCTGGTCGGCACGATTGTCTGTTTTTTCGGCTATGCCAACACGGTCCAGCGCGGCGACGGCGCGATTGCGATCGGCCGGCGAGAACTGGTGAAAGAGGCTCAAGACCGGGTGCGCATAACCGAGCCGGCCGGAAAGCACGTTGGTAAGGACAGAGCTGCGTTTCACGAGGTTAAACTGCTGGAAGACCATGCCAATCTGGCGCCGGATACGCCGCAGCTCGCCAGAGCTGGCGGCCGTAACGTCCACGTCGTCCCAGATTACCCGTCCGGAAGTTGGCTCGATTAGCCGGTTGATGCAGCGGAGCAGCGTCGACTTTCCGGAACCGGACAGGCCAATGATCGCCAGGAACTCCCCTTCCTCGACCGTAAAGCTGACGTCGTTGAGAGCGACGGTTCCATCTTCGAATACTTTCGTCAGGTTTTCAATGCGCAGCACCGTCGTGCCTCCCGATAAGCGGGGAGGGGCCGTCGCCCCTCCCCGTCTTAGCTAAGTTATGGTTGGTTGTTACTGGGCAAGCTCTTCGATGTCGATGCCGGCGCGGCTCAGGTCCGCACGGAACGCATCGTAGAATGAGTCGTCCGCCTCCACCAGGCCGCTGATCGAGTAGAGCTGGTTCAGCGCCTCCGCTCCTTCCTCAGTCGCAGCAATTTCCAGCAGCGCATTGACGATTTCAGTACGCGTCTCCTCAGGAAATTCCTCGATGAACGCGACGCTATCATTGGGGATGGCCGTGGTTTCGGCAAGCACAACCACCTGCTCGGTTACATCGGGGAAGTCCTCTTCGACGTTGCTGCGCGCGTCGGCGAAGGTGGCGCCAGCGTCACAGTCGCCGTTGTAGACGGAGATGATGACGTTGGGGTGGCTGCCGGCCTCGATCTGGTTGGCGAAGTCAGTATCCGGATCGACGCCGTTGGCGGCGAGCATGATGCGGGGGATGATGTAGCCGGAGGTCGAGTTGGGATCGACCCAGCACATCACCGTACCACGGAGGTCCTCGAGGGTCTCAATGCCGCTGTCGGCGCGCACATTGATCTGGCCCGTGTAGGTGCTGGAGCCAAAGCGCTCAGTCACGAGGCCAACGTCAACGTTGTATTGCTCATTGGCGAGGACATAGTTGAAGGTGTTGAGCCAGCCGATGTGGGCCTGTTCCGCGCCCATCGCCTCGCGCACGGCGGCGAAGTCGGTGCCAACCGTGGCGTCGATCACAAGACCGGTCCGCTCGCTGATCATCTCTGCAAGCTGCTCGCCGCTGGCAACGATCTCTTCGGTGTCGCCAGACGGAACAAATGACATGACGATCGGGTTTTCTTCGGTGCCAAGTTCCGCCTCACCACCGCAGGCGACAAGCAAAGCGCTTAACGCCAGCAGCACGAGCAGGACAACTGATATCTTCTTCATCACTAGACTCCTTTCGTTGATGTAAGTGGTCTCCAAATCGCCCGAAATGAATTTCCTTCGATTTCCCACCTCCTCATTCTGCCGGGATCGGGTACGGTCGCCGGTAACTATGACGCGGTTTTTCCTCAATAGCAACGGAGCGAAAGCGCAACGTTGAGATAGAGGCAGTTTCAGGATACGAGACCGGAACCCCGAACTCCTCAAGCCGCTTGCGATTGTCGACAGACGGCTCTTCGTCAAAGAGCCAGAGCCAGAGAAAGGCAATGGGGTCGGCGTGACTGACGGCAACCACATGCTCGCCGGGATGCAGGCGCCGTGCGCGTTGGATAAAGGAGAGCACGCGCTGGAGCACGTCTTGCGGCTGTTCAAAAGGGAAACTCGTGCCCGTGTAGAAGTCCCAGTCGCGTTCATCCATTTGTTCGCGCGGGCTGCCGTCGAACGGCGAGTGGATCTCGTTGAGTAGCGAAATCACATGGAGCGGTGGCGGCGGGTCGAAAGCGGCCTGGATGATTTCTGCCGTCTGGCGCGTGCGCACCATGGGGCTCGTGTAGATGGCAGAGACAGGCTCGCCCTCGTCCGCCGAGAGCGCTGCGGCGACCGCCTCTACCTCGCGACGGCCCTCCTCACTCAGCGGGAAACCCGGAAGGCGACCGTGGTAGACGCCATCGGGGTTTTCAAACTGGCCGTGACGTACAAAGGAGATGGTGGTTCCGGACATAGTGCGCTCCTTGATAGCGGCGATTATCCTCGCGATTGGCCCAGTCCGCTAACCTGCTTCCTGTGGTTGTGTGAACTGCTCGACAAGATCCAGCACCAGCTCGTGCAAATCTCCCCGGTTCGGAAGCGCGCCCATCATACCATACATCGCTGCGCTGCGCCCCGGCAGCCCCGCAGCGCCGGCAAGCCGCTCCGACGCGCCCGCCATTAAGCGGCTGACCAGTGGCGCCGGCAGGAGATGGGTCGCCGCACGCGCGGCGGTAACCGCAGTTCCTGCCAGGAAGCGGCGGAATGAGGGCCGGCGCGCAGTACGGACGGCCACCTGCAGATCGGCAAGAAAGGTGTCCACGTGCGGCACATGGGCCGGAGTAACGGTGAGATGTAGCGACGGCGGATACTGCTGGCGGTCGAGGTGCCAGCCGCGCACGCCGAGCTCGTCTCCTACCTCATAGATGTCGCGCGTGTGCGAGGCAAGGGCTAGGATGCTCATCACCGGTTCCCCCAGTACCTCGACGCCATCTATGGCTTCGACACCGGCGCGAATGCGCGCGACGGCTTCCATCACGGCACCGGCGAGCTCTAGATAACCGCTTTCGCCGAGGTAATTCAGGATTGCCCAAGCAGCGGCGATAGCGCCGCCCGGGCGCGTGCCGCCCATGGCAGGCGAGGCATAGATGCCGCC
>JAVVFG010000068.1:0-14222 GCA_032260445.1 Anaerolineae bacterium
GTTCATCCAGATGAACGGTGCCAGGCGGTAAAGGGACGGCTCCACGCCCAGGCCATACTGGTCGACCCTGCCATCGCCATCATGATCCTGCGTCAACGCGCGTGCGGCGGCGACGAAGTCGTCCCACGTCCAGTCGTCGCTGGGCAGCGGAAGAGCGGCAGCGCGAAAGAGATCCGCGTTATAGTAGACAACCAGGCTGGAGATATTCTGCGGCAGGCAAGTCAATTCCCCCTGCCAGCGAAAGGCAGCTAGAGCAGCCGGGTAGAAGGCGTCGAGGTCGACACGCGGGCTCGCGGCTGCGTAAGATTCTACCGGTTCCAGAAGATCGGCGGCAGCAAAGGCCGCGTAGCGGCGATAGTTGATCAAGAAAACGTCAGGCGGCGTGCCCGCGGCAAAATCGGTGGCCAGGCGCGTACGGTAGGCAGCGGCTGCCGGGACGTGTCGTAACGTCACCTCGATCGCCGGATGGGCATCGTGGAAGGCGCTGACCAGCTCGGCGTAAGCGGCTCGCTCGGCCGGATCGCCAAACACCATCAGACTCACCGGCTCTGGCTGCTGCCGCGCACAAGCAACAAGAGCGAGTAATAGCAAGAGAAGGAGGTAGCGCCGGGCGCACATTAGGACCTACCGTTCCTGCTGCAGCCACGGCTGCACGAGCAGAAAGAGGGCGACCGGTAATGCCGCTGTCCAGACGGCGCCGGCCATGAGTAGTGGCCAGTCAGCACGCGCGAGCTGCTGCAGGAGCTGAAGGGCGACGGGAAGTGTGTAGGCTGCCTCGCTATTGAGGTAAAGGAGCGGGCTAACGAAATCGCCCCAATAGAACAGAACGGCCAGTAAGCCAGAGCCAAGCGTAGTTGGCCGGACCAGGGGTAGGCCAACGCGCCACCAGAGCTGAAAGACGCCGGCGCCGTCGATGCGCGCCGCATCAAACAACGCCGGTGCAAGCCGTCTGAAGGAGCGGAAGTAGACGAGCACGAAAAAGGGTGACGTGCCCATCCAGGCTGGCGCGACCAGCGCCCACAGGGAGCCATGCCAACCCAAGAGCCGGTACAGGAAGAAGCGCGGCAGCCAGAGCGCGGCTGCCGGCACCATCAGCACAGCCAGCGAGAAGACAATCCAGCGATAGCGGCTGGCCCGCGGGAGGAGGGCCAGGGCCAGCCCGGCCCACGAAGCGACGACGAGGGTCACTGGCACGGCAACCAGCACGACGCGCACAGAATTGAACGTATACCGCGCCAGAGGCAGCAGCACCCAAAGACGACGGTAATTCTCCACCGTAGGCTCGGCCGGCCAGAAGCCAGCCGTTAACAAGCTCCCGCTCGGTCGGGTCAGGGAGGTAGCCAACAGCCACCATAGCGGCAGCAGAAAGAGGGCCGCGGCGAGAATCCTGGCGAGCGCCCGCCCTACCCGGCTAGAGTAAGAGACCTTCATCGTCCAGGCCAATGCGCCATTGCCACGCCACGAGCAGAACGAGGACGACAATAACGCCCGTTAGCAGGTAAAGAAACCACAACGCCGCGCTGGCAACGCCGAATTGCAGCAGGTCAAACCCCTGCTCAAAGATGAACATGGGCAGCGTGTAGGTGGCGTAGTAGGGACCGCCGCCCGTTGCCAGCAGCACCGTCGTGAAGCTTTCCTGCAGCATTAGGATAGCGTCGCGCAGCGTCAGTAGGAGGAGCACCGGCGCGAGCAGCGGCAGCGTAACGTAGCGGAGGAACGCCCAGCCGCCGGCGCCGTCAACACGCGCGGCGTCCTCGAGCACGGCGGGTATGTCATGCAGCGCCGCAAGCATAATCAGAAACCCTTCACCCAGGGTCCAGAGGCTGATCAGGGCAATCGCCGGGCGCGCCCATAGTGGATCTGCCAACCAGCCCGGCGCCGCCAGGCCAACTACGCGTAGCAGCCAGTTAACAGGGCCGTACAGGGGGTTTAGTATCCACAGCCAGGCTACGGCGTAAGCGACCACTGGCGTCGCCGTGGGTAGGTAGATGGCAACGCGGGACCAGCGTAGAAAGCGCCCCCCACGCAGCATGAGCCGCGCCAGGAGAAAGGCGCCGGCAACGCGCAGCGGTACGGGCAGTATGATCAGGGCCAGCGTGTTCTGGATGCTGAGGGCAAAAAGCTCGTCCGTCACCGCCAGTGCAAAGTTGAGGGAGCCGGCCCACCGCGGCGGCTGTAGCCCGTCATAGCGGAAAAAGGCGAGGACGAAGGCGAGAGCGGCTGGCACGATAACGAGCGCCACCGTTCCCAGCCCGTAGGGAAGCAACATCAGCCGCAGGCGTGTATGATAGGAGAGGCGAACGGCGGTCTGTGGTCTGGCCATCGGCGCAAGTGTAGGAGCCAGCCGCGCCACTGTCAACGGGAACAGAACCGTTGCGCAGCGCGTCTGGTGAATAGTAGGTGACACAAGGAGAGATCGGCGATGATTCGAATAATTCTTGTTCTCCTGACAGGCGGGCTGCTGGCGGTGATGAGCGGCTGCGGCGGGTCACCTCTCGAACCCACGGCTCCAGCCCTCGATAGCCAGACAGCCCCCCAGGTCATTGAAAGCGGGACGGCGGGCGAAACGGGTGAACAAACCGGAGACGAAACAGATGACCAGCGACCAGCGAAACCGGCGACTGTTGATTTTAGCGAAATCGACAGTGATGACAGAGAGGAGGAACCAATGGAAGCTCCGGCCCCTGGTGGGCGCGATCCTGAGACAATGCTGGTCGAGCAGGCGCGAGTGGCCCTGGCAGAGCGGCTTGGCCTCGAAGCAGACGATGTGATCGTGAGCAGTGTAGAAGCTGTGACCTGGCCTGACAGCGCGCTCGGCTGTCCGGCGCCAGATATGATGTACTTACAGGTCTTAACGCCGGGCTACCGGATCGTCCTCGAGGTCGGGGGTACGGAGTACACATACCACACCGACCGGTCAGACCAGATTGTCCTGTGCGGGCCGGACGGCCAACCGGTCGAGTAACCGGTTCTACTCATACCCGAAGCGCCACGGCTCGTTATCCATCGGCAATTGGTCCAGCCGGGCCGCCGGCAACGCGTCGAAGCGCGGCCGGATCTCTTCCATGCTGTCGCCGCCCACCTTGGCCAACAGGGCATCGGCCAGCATAAGGGCCACCATCGCCTCGCCGACGACGGCGGCGCGCGGCACCGCACAGAAGTCGGAGCGCTCGTACACAGTAGCCGCTTCCTCGCCCGTCGCCAGATCGACGGACCGGCGCGGATTGAGAACCGTAGAGATTGGTTTCATCGCCGCACGCAGGACGAGCGGCGCTCCGGTGCTGATACCGCCCTCGAACCCGCCGGCGTGGTTGCTCTTTCGGGTTAACATCTGCCCATCCGTGCCGAGGAAGATCTCGTCGTGAACCTCCGACCCTGGGCGCGCTGCATTGGCGAACGCGCTGCCTGCTTCCACCCCCTTGATCGCCTGGATCGAAGCCAGGGCAAAGATGAGGCGTGCGTCGAGACGGCGGTCCCATTGTGCGTAGCTGCCCAAGCCTGGCGGCACGCCAAGGGCGACAACCTCAAACACGCCTCCAGCCGTATCCTTGGCCTGCATGATTTCGCGGATATGCTCGCGCATCGCGTCGGCAGCGGCCGGCAGCGGGCAGCGTACGTCGTTTTGCTCTGCCGCCGCGAACCGCTGTGCATAGCTCATCTCTGCCGGAATATCGGCCACGACCGGGCCAATGCTGACGACATAGCTGCCAATCTCGATGCCAAGAGCCGCTAAGAATTGCCGGCAGATACCCCCTGCCGCCACGCGCGCCGCCGTCTCGCGCGCCGACGCTCGCTCTAGCGACAGGCGCAACTCGCGGTGGCCGTATTTGATCGCACCTGTCAGGTCGGCATGGCCCGGGCGGGGCACCGTCAGCGGCTCAATCTCCCGGTCACGCCAGCGCTCATAATCGCGGTTTGGCAGATCCAGGGCGATCGGGGCGCCGGTCGTCATGCCGTTCATCACGCCAGCAGTAATCGTCGCCGCATCTTTTTCAATCGCCATACGGCCGCCAGACCCATAGCCTTTTTGACGCCGCGCCATTTGGAGGTTGAGCGCATCGCGGTCGATGGGCAATCCTGCCGGCATACCTTCGAGAATGGCTGTAAGGCGCGGGCCGTGGGACTCGCCGGCCGTCAGGAACTTGAGAACGGAAAGGGTCATCGGCTTCCTCCTGTACTGGTGCTGGAGTGGTGTCCCGGCATTGTACCTTGAAGCCAGACATCGTGGTAGAATGCCGTCTTATGGTCCTTCGCCCGGCTCTGCACGCACGTCATCCCGCAGAATGCTGCCGGGTGCAGCCCAACCACGGAGTGCGTATATGAATCGTACCATCCGGCTCCTGGCGCCGCTCCTCCTTATCCTGGCAGCGACGCTGGCATGCGCGATTCCCGGCTTCGATTCCGACCCCACACCACCGCCGGATCCCACGCCGCCGGGCGACATGATCTTTTTCACGGCGCCATTCCGCGCCCCACTCCACGCCGGCACCTACATCCCCGGTACACAGATTGGCTACCTGCAATCATCTGGCGAGGTGCACGAACTGCTCATCGACGGTCTGCGTGCCTACCGCCAGGTGGGTGACTCGATCACCTGGCGTGGCATCGTCGCACCGGGCGTCCAGGGAACCTACCAGCTGCGCCTGCAAAGCAGTTTTCGCGGCGAGCTGAGCGCCGAAGGGCAGGTGCAGTTGGTCGTCCTTAACCCTATCCCAGTCGAGATCCCGCCGACACAAACGCCAGCCGGCACCATTTACTTTAGCGGCATTCCGGTGACCTACGTCGTGCCGGAGGGGGCGAATATTCCCGGCACGAGCCTCGTCTACGAAGGGCAGCGTAACGGCGTGGCCGAGCTATCCGGCACCGCCGGTTACCCGTTCTTCTCGGTAGAGGACTCGCTGCTCTGGCTGGGCAAACTGCGGCAAGATGTCACCGTCCGTTACAATATGCGGGTTAACCGCTTAGATCAATATGGGCTCCACCTCGGCGGTACAGCCGAGCTGTGGGTGGTGAAGTAACTGCAAAGGATAGCAAGAAGGATGAGCCATCCCACGTTTCCCCGCCCCCTGGAGCCGGCGGTGGCCCGCAACACGTTCCGTGGCATGCGGCGGCAACTGCGCGAGATACCCCCATTCAGCCGCGCCCGCTCCCTGTTGCCGGTTCCTGTCCTTCCCGAGCAACCGATGTGGCCCGAGCTTTACTGGCGCGCCTGGGAGCTTGCATGGCGCCACCTGCGCCAACCACGTGCCGAGAGCGGGTTCATTGCCAACTACATCGACCCGGCATTCAATGACAACACGTTCATGTGGGATAGCGCATTTATGGTGCAATTCGGCGTCTATGCCCGGCGCGCCTTCAACTTCATGGGCACGCTCGACAATTTCTACGCCAAACAGCACGACGATGGCTATATCTGCCGCGAGATTAACACTCTTGAAGGGTACGATTACTTCTATCCGTTCGACCCGAACAGCACCGGCCCGAATATCCTTGCCTGGGCCGAGTGGCGCATCTTCCGCCATACCTGGGATGAGGAGCGCTTAGCACTGGTATTCTGGCCTCTCCTTGCCTACCACCGGTGGATGCGCTCGCATCGTACTTGGCCAGGCGGCCTCTACTGGGCGACCGGCTTGAGCAGCGGAATGGACAACCAGACACGAGTGCCCGATAGCTCGCTCTACCACCAACACTGGACGTGGGTAGATGCCACGATGCAGGCAGCGCTAAGCTGCCGGATTCTGGCCCAGATGGCAAGCGCGCTCGACGAAGAAGAAGTCGCCGGCGAGCTCAGCCAGGAGCATGCTTTCTTGCTACGAGAGATTAATACACGTATGTGGAATGAGAGCACCGGCTTCTACCACGACATCGATTCGCTGGGGCGCTTTAGCGCAGTGAAGAGCATCGGCGCCTACTGGGGCCTACTCGACAATGACCTCGTTCCAGAGGAGCGTATCAGCCCGTTTACGCGCCATCTACATGAGGAACAGGCCTTTAACCGGTCGCACCGCATCCCCAGCCAGTCGGCTGATAGCCCCGGTTATGACAGAGAGAGCGGCGATTATTGGCGCGGCGGCGTCTGGCCACCAACCAACTATATGGTCCTCAAGGGCCTCCGGCGGCACGGGCGCCGCAAATTGGCGCACCAAATTGCCCGCAACCACCTTGAGCAAGTCACTGCCGTTTTCGAGCACACTGACACGCTGTGGGAGAACTATGCTCCAGAAGCGCCAGCGCCTGGCGCCCCCAGTAAGCCTGATTTTGTGGGTTGGACAGGCTTGACGCCCATCGCTGTTTTACTCGAAGACATCATTGGCCTTTCGGTCGATTGGCCCTTACGGCGCGTGACCTGGGACCGGCAACTGGAAACTGGCAACAGCTATGGCGTCACGAACTATCCACTCGGTCAGGAAGGAACGATGGACCTCGTAGGCGACCGGCAGACGATCGAGTTGGTTACCGATGTGCCCTTCACGTTGATCGTGCGCGATGGTGAAGAGACGCTGCAGACGGCGGTTGCCGCCGGGTCCGCAACCATCACGCGCTAATCATGGCGATGACCAGTCTCACGGTCGCGACGGTCAACATCAATCATCGCAATGATCGCTGGGGAGAGCGGCGCCACCTGCTGGTCGCCGAAATCCTTGACCACATGCCGGATTTGATTGCCCTGCAGGATGTCGCGATTTTACGGCGCCAGGGACATTGGCTGCGTGCGCAAGTCAACATGCGTATCGGGCGCTCGCGGCGCGAGCCCTACCGGCTGGTCCAGCAGCGGCGCACGAGCGGGGACCTGTTCGCGGGCGTGGCCATTCTCAGCCGCCTGCCGCTCCTCTCGAGTGACGGTTATGCCCTGGGTGAGGGTGACGTGGCGCTGCGCGCCAATGTCTTGCTCCCCGACGGGCAGGCACTGGACTTTGCCACGACCCGGTTGCGCTCCGGCGCAGCGCTGCCGGAAACGCGGGAAGAACAGGCTATGCGCCTTGTTGGCTGGTTAAACGCGATCGGGCGCGTGCCACTTCAGGTGATTGCCGGCGATTTCAACGAAACGCCCGGTGGCCCGGCGCCGGAGAAGATGCGACAGCAATACCGCTCTGCCTTTGCCCTCGCACACGGGCATGAGCCGCTGGCGACGTATCCGACGGCGCTGGCCCCTGCGGGTATCCTTGCCCAGTGCCTTGACTACGTGTTTGTCTCGCGCGGGATCAGCGTGACACAGGCAGAGATAATCTGCCGCCGCGCCGCCGCCGAAGACGACACGCTGTACCCCTCAAGTCACGTGGGCCTGTTGGTGACGCTGGAACTACATGAGAATTAGCGCCACATCCTGCCGGCACGTGTATATATAATGAGGCAGGAGGTCAGCAGGAGCGCGATGCAGCAACAGCAGACGATGATTCAGACAGAAGAAAGCAAGAACGAATTCCCGGAGCAGAAGCCGGTGATCAGCATCCTGGCGCCGGTGTACAATGAAGAGCCGGTCTTACGCGAGCTATACCGGCGCGTGCGGGACGTGATGGACGAGTTGGGCGAGCCGTGGGAGCTGGTTCTGGTGAACGACGGTAGCCGCGACCGGTCGGCGGAAGTGATTGCCGAGCTGCACGAACAAGACGCGCGGGTGAAAGGGCTAAGTTTCTCGCGCAATTTCGGGTTTCAAATCGCGGTGACGGCAGGGCTGGATCATGTCCAAGGGGATGCCGTGATCCTCACCGACGCCGATCTCCAGGATCCACCGGAGGTCTTTCCGGCGATGATCGCGCGTTGGCGCGAGGGCTACGACGTTGTCTACGGCGTGCGTGCCAGCCGCGAGGGCGAGACCTGGTTCAAACTGGTCACGGCGAAGATCTTCTACCGGCTGATCTACCGCATTACCGACATCGACATCCCGCTGGATACAGGCGATTTCCGCCTGATGGACCGGCGCGTGATCAACGTGCTGCGGCGTATGCCCGAACGGAATCGCTTTTTGCGGGGCATGATCCCCTGGCTGGGATTCCGGCAGACAGGGGTGCCGTATGAACGGCGCCCGCGGTTTGCCGGCGAGTCGAAGTTTGGCGGGGTAAGGCAGATGCTGCCGTTCGCGCTCGACGCGATTACGAGCTTCTCCTACATGCCGCTGCAGCTCGCAACCTATCTCGGGTTCAGCCTCGCCGCCCTGAGCGGGTTGGCGATTGTCATCGTCATCCTGCTGCGGCTGCTGGGGCCGTCGAGCCCGCTCACTGGTCAGGCGACCACCCTGGTTATCGTGCTCTTCTTAGGTGGTGTGCAGCTGATCAGCCTGGGGATTATCGGCGAGTATCTAGGGCGGATTTATGACGAGGTGAAGGGGAGGCCGTTGTATTTGATTGACGAGACATGGGGGATTGAGGTGTCGCGGGAGCGGTAGTTAGCCGCCGATTTCGGACATGACGCGGTTGAGGGGGACGATGTGTTCCTCGAGGCGGTGGCCCCAGGGCTTCCACCAGATGCTCTCTTCGATGAGGGCTTTCATCTCTGCGTCGGTGGCGCCAGCGCGCAGGGGAGCCAATAAGTTCACTTCATTTTCACGTAGGAGACATAGGCGCAAACGGCCGTCGGCGGTGAGGCGGGCGCGCGAGCAGCCGGCGCAGAATGGCTCGGTGACGCTGCTGATGAAGCCGATGCTGCCGAGCCCGTCGTGAAGGCGGTAGAGGCGTGCCTCGCCGTCTAGTTGGCCGCCGTTTTGCAGCTCCAGCGGGCCGAGGCCGGCGGCGATGGTCTCGCGCAGCTCGGCTTCGGGCACAATGCCGGCCTGCTGGAAATCGGCAACTTCGCCGAAGGGCATCATTTCGATGAAGCGCACCTGCCACGGGCGCTCGCGGGTGAGGGCAGCGAGGGCGACGACGTCTTCGCGGTCGTTGTAGCCGCGGACGACGACGGCGTTGAGCTTGATCTCCAGCCCGGCAGCTTCGGCGGCTTCAATGCCCCCCCAGACCTCTTTGACATCACCCCAACGGGTGAGCTTGCGGAATTTCTCGGGATCGACGGTATCAATGCTGATGTTGACCCGGCGCAGCCCGGCAGCGGCGAGCGACTCGGCCTGGCGCGACAGAAGCAGGCCATTCGTGGTCATGGCGACGGTGCGCACGCCGGGGGTCTGCGCAATGCCCGCGACGAGCCCGACGACGTTGGCGCGCACAGTAGGCTCGCCACCGGTGAGTCGGAATTTGTGAAAGCCGAGCTCGGCAAAGAGGCGCACGAGATGCAGGATTTCGTCATCCTGCAGCAGCTCGGCACGGGGGCGGAAAGTCATGTCCTCCGGCATGCAGTAGACGCAACGCAAGTTGCAGCGATCAGTCAGGCTGATGCGAAGGTAGTTGATGTTGCGCCCAAAGCGGTCAAAGGACATAGTCGTTTGCTCGAATAGTCGATGCGGCGGTATCGTTGTTGCCGGCTCCAGCGCCCGCTGCCTACAACTCTACCCTGCCTCGCTGCTTTTGTCAAAGTTTTTATCATGTTTTTCTGTTTTATTCTTACGAGGGGTCTTGAGGTGGTTAACAGTAGGTAAAGCGATGGGCAGTGCGTCAAGTTGCGGAACAAAGAGGGCACTATAATCGTCTGAGCAATGTTGCTGACTTCGTTGTGAAGGAGAACTGGCTTGTCAAAACAACATCGATCCAACGGAAACGTGCCGAAGTGGCTGAGTATCGCCCTAGCTATCACCTTTGTGCTTAGCGGTATCGCCGTATCGCTGTTTGCCTTCTTGACCATTGAGGCCGTGGTAGCGGCGGCGCGGGAGCCGTTTAACCCGCTTGAAGAGGCGGCAGCGGCGGCAGCGGCGACGATGCTGCCACCACTGGTGCAGGAGGGCGTTGTCGAGGTGGCAACCCTCCCGCCAGGCGAGCCGGCGTCCACGATAATGCCAAGTGGTGGGAGCCTACCAGATGGGCGCTTCAATGTGCTGTTGCTGGGCATCGACCGGCGCCCGGGTGAGCCGTTTATCTCGCGCACGGATACGATGATGTTGCTGTCGATCGACACCGACGACAATACGGCATCTCTGCTCTCGATACCGCGCGATCTCTACGTAGTTATCCCCGACCGCGGGCGCGACCGGATCAACACGGCGTTCGTTTACGGGGCACAGGGCAACAACCCGGCGGGCGGCGCGCAACTGGCAATGGCCACCGTGGCCTATAATCTGGGCGTGCCAGTAGAGCATTACTTCATGGTCGATTTCCAGGCGTTTACCGGTGTGGTCGATACCCTGGGCGGCATCACCGTCGACGTGCCTAAGAATATCTATGATCCGCTATATCCGGACATGAACTACGGCTACGATCCGCTGTACATCGAAGCGGGGGTACACGAGTTCGATGGTGAGACAGCGCTCAAATATGCGCGGACCCGCCATCAGGATAGCGATTTTCACCGGGCGCAGCGGCAGCAACAGGTGTTGCTCGCCATCCGCGAGAAGGTTGTCCGCCAGGGGATCGACGATATGATCCTGAGAGCGCCCGTTCTCTACCAGCAGTTCCGCGACGGCGTGCGCACCGATCTCAGCCTGGAGCAGTTGATCCAGCTCGCTAACTTCACGAAGAACATCCCGGCAGAGAATATCAACCGTGCGGTGCTCGATCATGAGTACGTGACGAGCCACACGACGCCTGGAGGCGCGGCGGTGCTGGTGCTGGTTAACGAACGCGCGGCTCCGCTGATTGAGAAGCTGTTTTACGACTAGATCGTAGTGGCGAGCCGAGTCCGTCGCGGACAGTGCGAACCAGACCTGACGAATGTTGGAGACCTGCAGGTCTCGTTGATGGGATTGGAATGGATCGCGAGAGCTTCCGGCAAAGATTGGCAGAGGGTCCCCTGCTCCTGGACGGGGCGATGGGGACCTTGCTGCACGGCCGGGGTATCGCCATCGACGAATGCTTTGATGCCCTCAACATCTCGCAACCGGCAATCGTCGCCGAGATCCACCGTGACTATATCGCCGCCGGCGCCGATATCCTAGAGACGAACAGCTTCGGCGCGAACCATTATAAGCTCGCGGAACACGGGCTGGAGGACCAGGTGCGGGCGATCAACACGGCAGCCGTGGAGGTCGCGCGCCGGGTGATTGCCAGCAGTTACCGTCCGGTCCTGTTGGCCGGGTCGGTAGGGCCGCTCGGGGTGCGGTTGGCGCCATTAGGGCGGGTGAGCCAGCCAGACGCGATAGCGGCTTTCGCCGAGCAAATCGCGGCGCTGGTCGCGCCGGACGGCGACGTGACCGGCGTCGATTTGCTGGTCATCGAGACGATCAGCGACCTTAGTGAGGTGGAGGCAGCGGTCCGCGCGGCGCGGCAAGTGGCGCCAGACGTGCCGCTCGTGGCGCAGATCTCGTTTACGCGCGACGATGTCACGGTGCTGGGCGAGACAGCCGCGGAGGCAGCGCAGAAGCTGGCGGAGCTAGAGGTAGACGTGGCCGGGGCGAACTGCAGCAGCGGGCCGGCCCAGGTGCTGCGTCTGGTCAACGAGATGCACGGCGTCGCGCCTGACCTGCGGCTCTCGGCGGCGCCGAACGCCGGCTGGCCGGAGCAGACGGAAGGGGGGCGGGTCCTCTATCCGGCGACGCCGGCCTATTTTGCGAGCTACGCGACAGCGTTCCATGAGCTGGGGGTTGCCCTCGTCGGCGGCTGCTGCGGCACGCACGCAGCACACATTGCGGCGATGCGAGAAGCCCTCGACCATCCTGAACTGCACCCGGCGCGAACGGCCGCTCCCGCGGCGCGGCGGCGCAGCAGCGGGATGGTGCTCCCGGCCGAGGAGCCGACGAAACTAGCACAATATCTGCAGGATGGACGGTTCATTGCGACGGTCGAGATGCGGCCGCCCAAGGGGATCGCGACGCAGCGGATGCTTGCCGGCGCGCACATGCTCAAGGAAGCGGGCGCCAATTTCCTCGACGTCGCCGACAGCCCGCTGGCGCGGATGCGCATGAGTGCGTGGGCCGCGGCGCAGCTGATCCAGCGCGCGGTGGGGCTAGAAACGATCCTGCACTTCCCTACGCGAGGGCGGAACTTGCTACGCATCCAGGGCGACCTGCTGGCGGCTTACGCGATGGACGTACGCAACCTGTTCGTGGTCATGGGCGACCCGACACACATCGGTGATTATCCGGAAGCGATGGATAACTATGACATCGTGCCCACAGGCCTGATCCAGCTGATCAAGCAGCGGCTCAACGCGGGCGTGGAGCAGTCGGGCGCGTCGATCGACCGGCCGACCAGTTTCGTTGTGGGGGCGGCACTCAACCTGGAAGCGCAGGATCCAGCGCGGCAGATCACGCTATTGCGCAAGAAGCTGCGTAACGGCGCCGATTTTCTGCTGACACAACCCGTGTTCAACCCAACCGAAGCGCGCGCGTTCATCGAGCGCTGCCGGGCGGAACTGGGGGAGGAAATGGCGCCGGTCATCGCCGGGATCCAGCCACTGTACAACAGCAACAACGCCGAGTTCCTGCACAACGAGGTGCCGGGCATCACAATCTCCACGGCGCACCGCGAGCGTATGCGCGGCGCTGCCGATCCCCAGGCTGAAGGGGTGCGCATCGCGCAGGAGATTGTGGAAGAGATGCGGCCACATGTACAGGGCGTGTATCTGATCCCGCAGTTTGGCCGCTACGATCTGGCGGCCGAGGTGCTCGACGTGGTGCGCAGCGAAGCGTAGAGGCGCTCGCGGGCTCGCGGCTCGACGGTCAAGCAACCCAGCCCCATAGGAAGAATTGCCCGCTGAAGTAGAGATAGAGGGCAAGTGACGGGTAGAGGATGAGGCGGTTCAGCCAGGGGCGGCGGCCCAGGCGGCCGAGGACCATGAAGGTGGGAAAGAAGACGAGCGTGTAGCGCGAGAAGCTGTAGAGCGGCTTAAAGTCGGAAGCGGGGAGCAGCATAAAGAGCAGCATGACAAGGTTATAGAGCCCGTAGGCGCGGCCGAGGCGGAAGGCGGCGGGCGTCGTCGCCAGCAGCAACAGCAGGCAGAGGAAGTCAAACAGGAGGGTGAACTCACCGGCGCGCGGGCCGGAGCCGGTGATCAGGCTCCGCAGGGCAACGAAGAGATCGCGCCCAGGAAGGCGTGTGCTTTGCAGCCACTGCGACTGGTAGACCTCGGCGAGGGACGGGAAGCCCGCCGCGGCGCGCCAGAGGAGGAAGGCCAGCAGGGCAAGGCCGGGTAACAGGACGCCTATGCCGCGCCAGTCGATCCGCCGCCAGCTCCAGCCGCGCTGCTGTAGATAGAGGTAGGCGAGGGGGATGACTAATCCCCAGCCGGTGAGACGGGTGAGGGCAGCCAGCGCGCCGAAACTGCCGGCGAGCAGGGGACGCTCATGCTTCATCGCCAGGAAGGCGCCGAGGGCGAAGAAGAGGAAGAGGGACTCGGTGTAGGCAGCCAGCAGAAAGAAGCCGGTCGGAAAGAAGAGGAGGTAAAGGAGCGTGCGCGGCGGGTCAGCGGGCGACAGCTCGGCGGCGATGAGGCGGTGAAACAAGGCCAGCGCTCCAATCAGGGCGAGGTTGCCGAGCACAATCGCGGCGACGAGATTGGCCGTATCGACGGGGGCGCCAGAGAGGACAGCAAAGAGCGCGCCGAGCGTGCGGATGGCCAGCGGATAGAGCGGGGGAAAGACGGAGTTGGGCGCGTCATAGCCGTCGCGGGCCAGGGCGAGGTAACGCATCGTATCGAAGCGCTGCCAAGGGCCGAGCAGGTAGTTGGCGAGAGAGTCATTTGGGCCGGCGGAAAGGACGGGTGCGCCAAGATAGGGGCGGAGTACCTCGTCGGGAACGGCGGGAACCGGAATCACCGTCTGCACGACGAGCGCCCAGGCGCTGAGGAGCAGGCGAGCGACGAGGAAGAGGACGACAGCGTGGCGCAGAGCCCGCGACTTGAAGGCCCGGCGCAGGAACGACGATAGGTCCATGGCGCGTATGGTACCTGTCTCAGGGCCGATGCTCAAGAAATGGTGGTGAAACGGCCTGGTATCCACCTGGCGCTGGTCACGGCAGCAGGGTGCTGCTATCCTGGAGAGGACAACGACGAGGACGGCGATGCCCTTTTTTAACCGGAAGAAAGCCGAACCAGACAGCGACGGTTTTTATGCGACGGCGATTGCGCCGGAAGCGGTCGGGGAGAACGAGATGGTCACGGCGCGCGCAGGCGGCGAGATCGCGATTATCAGCCGGAGCGGCGGAGAGCTAGTAGCCTTCAGCAACGTCTGCCCCCACGCCGCCGCCGAC
>JAVVFG010000069.1:0-14149 GCA_032260445.1 Anaerolineae bacterium
GGCGAAGAACTGCTCGACGTCGCCGCCTTCGTAGAGGTCGGTCACCAGCACGAGCACAGTCTTCTGCGGGCGGCGCACCAGCCGCTGGCAGTAGCCGAGCGCCTGGGCAATGTCCGTACCGCCGCCGAGTTGCGCGCCGAAAAGCAGCTCCACCGGGTCGCCAAGCTGTGCCGTCATGTCCACGACGGAGGTGTCGAAGAGCACGAGCTGGGTGCTGATGGCGGGCAGGGAGGCGAGCACGGCGCCGAAGATACCGGCGTAGACGACGGAGGTAGCCATGGAGCCGCTCTGGTCGATGCACAGGATGACATCGTAAAGCGAGGTGCCGCGGCGTCCATAGCCGACGAGCGTTTCGGGGATAATCGTACGGTAGTCCGGCTGGTAGTGGCGCAGGTTGGCGCGGATGGTACGCTGCCAATCAATCTCGCGGTAGCGCGGGCGGCGGTTGCGCGTGGCCCGGTTGAGTGCACCGGTCACCGCCTGCCGCATCGGGTTGTGCAGCTTGCGCCGTAGCTCGTCGACGACCTGCTGCACGACGAGGCGCGCCGTATTGCGCGTGGTCTCGGGGATAACCTTCTTGAGCGTCAGCAGGGTGGCTACCAAGTGGACGTCGGGGGTGAACATCTCCAAGATTTCCGGCTCGGCGAGCAGTTTCTCGTAGCCGATGCGCTTGAGGGCATCCTGCTGCATGACGTGCACGACAGGCGTCGGGAAGTAGGTGCGGATGTCACCGAGCCAGCGGCTGGCGCCCGGCCTGGAGGCCTCCGTACCACCGCGGCGGTCCTTGCCACTTGTACCTTTGACCCCGCTCAGCTCGCCCTGATCGTAAAGCTGGCTGAGCACGGCGTCCATGCCCGCATCGTCGCCGCCCAGGCTGATGCCGATGCCATCGGCCGGCCCACCGCCGAGCACGAGCCGCCAACGCCGCATGCGTTCGGAGTCGTGGGAGTTGCGAGGGCTGAGTTGCGCGTTACGAGTCATTTTTCGGTGAAGGTGACGCCGAGCAGGGTGGCGAGGGTTGGCAAAATAAGGGCGGCGCGTTCAGGGTCGAGGTTGCTGGCGGTTGCTGCAGTAGAGGTGGCGGCGGTTGTGCCGGGAGCGCGCGCCAGGAGGCGCCCGATCTGTGCGCGCTCCGGCGGGCTGAAGGTGCGGAAGGTGCGGCGCAGCAGGGGCAGCAGGGCGCGGAACGCTGGCTCCGAGAGGCTAAGCAGCCAGCGATCGAGTGTCTGCAGGAGGCGTTCGTGGTGCAGGAGGACGGCACCGCTGCCGCGCAGAAAACCCTCCAGCCAGGCGGCAGCGTGGGCCGGCTCAACGGCGGCGGCAATGGCCAAGCGCAGCCGGCGAACCGCTTCCGCGGCGTCGAGCAGCCCAGCGTCGAGCAAGATGCGGCAGGCACGCCCGCGCAAGAGCGGATGGACGGCTTCTTGCCCCACTATCTTCTGCAGCAGCTCGTGCCAGCGCGCCGTGTGCTCGGCGTTGTCCAGGAGCTGCACCACGGCGTGGAAGCTGAGCAGCAGCGGGAACAGCTCGCCCGCCGCGCTGTCGTCCAGGTGTAATGTCGCCGGCGGCAGCCCGACGCAGATGCGCACGATGAGGCTATCGACGATCTCGGCGGCGAGGGCAGCGTCGCTCTGGTGCACATTGCCGTAGAGCAGCACGTCGGCCAGCGGCGGCAGGCTCTGCATGAGCAGGGCCACATCGCCGCTCAGCGCCGAGAGCTCCTGTAGCCGGGCCAGTACCGGTGTCGCCGCGTCAGGCAAATCGGCCAGGAGGACAAGGTGGGTCAGGGCGCTGAGCGTGGGCAGGTCGCTGGCGTCAGCCGCGCGCTGGCGGCTGTAGGCGGTCGCCGCCTGCACGACGCTGTTTCCCCACACGCTCTTTTCGATAAGACGCACGTTCAGCTCGGGTTCCCAGCGCAGCTTCCAGACCTCGTTGAACGTGCCGCGCTGGCGCACACCTTGCTGCTGCTCGCCCCACGGGATCTCCAGCAGCTGCAGGCGGTAGAGGAGCTGGCTGCGCGCGAGGTGCAACGGCTTGCGCAGGTCGAGCTTGAGCACCTTCTCCCCCGCGCTGGGCTTCATACGTAGCCGCTTCTGTGTCTGCTCCAGGTCGCGTTGCAAGGGCACCTGCAGGGTCTCGCCGGGTACGACGCCCATCGTGTCTCCGACAATTAGCTCGCGCTGGATGAGGGCCAGCGGCGTGCTGTCGCCGTGGCAGAGCACGGCGACGGCGGCTTCGTTGAGCTCGGCAAGTGCCGGGGCAGGGCGCCCGCGCAGCGCCGCCAATGTCTCCGCCAGCCGCACCGCATCGATGATCTGGGCCGGCGAGGCGGTGAGGTCTTTGCCACGAAGCAGATGCGCCACGCGCGCCAGCCAGGTGGTGACCGGCTCCTCGCGCTGCGCCCACAGGTGCGCGTACCAGCCCGGCGAGGTGATGCCCGCGCCGTAGCCGGAGGCAACAGCCAGCCTGCTGTGTGTCCACGGCACCCAGGTCGCCACCACGGGCATTTTGGGTAGCCTCTTCAGCAGCGCCTCGTCGTGGCTGGGGGGTGGCATCCTATCTGGCTCCAGGGCGGGGGTATGCCAGGCCCCGCAGACGACGGCGATGCGCCGGTAGGCCTCGGCGACGCTCTGGCGCAGCAGCCGGCGCATGTAGGCTTCGCGTAGGAGTGTGTGCGGCAGCGCTTGCGCGGCCAGCTCTTCGCGCAGCGCACGCATCACCTCGAGAATCGCCTGGAAGACACCAGCACTGTCGCGGCGCTGCTCGACGAGCTGCTCCCACCAGCGCTCGCCGTCCTGAAAACCGGCGGCTTCGGCCACGAGCTGCAGCGGGTCAATCCGGACCTCAGGCGCCTCTTCGCCGGTAGGTCGAGTTTCCAACTCGACATCTTCCTGCGCGGGTGTGGCTGCCGCTGTCAGGTTGGAAACCTGACCTACCATGGCGAGCGCGTGGGCCTGTGGCAAATCCATTAGCCGCACCGCTACACCACGTTCCAATCCAAAGCGAAGCGCCTGCCATTCGGGGGAGAAAGCGGCGAAGGGGAAAAAGGCGGCGCGGTGGAGATCGTCGCGGGCGTAGACGAGGAGGGCCACCGGCGGCGCCATCTCTGCATGCAGCGCCAGCGGCAGCACATCCTGCGCGTCCGGCGGCCCTTCCACGAGGATGCAGTCGGGCTGCAGCGCGCTCAGTGCTTCTAGCAGGCTGCGCGCTGAGCCGGGGCCGTGGTGGCGAATGCCGAAGAGGTGAATGCTGTCTTGCATTAACCCGTCACATCGCGGCAGGCACGGTAGAGATCCTGCCAGCCCTGCCGCTCGCGCACGACCGTCTCCAGGTACTCCAGCCAGACGGTGCGGTCCTGTGTCTCGTCTTTAACGACCGCGCCGACGATGCCCGCGGCGACATCCTCGGCGTTGAGCCGGCCGTCGCCAAAATGGGCTGCCAGGGAAAGCCCGCTGTTGACCACACTGATGGCCTCGGCCGTGCTCAGCGTGGCCGTCGGCGACTTGAGCCGCGTATCGCCGCTCTCGGTCATGCCGTTGCGCAGCTCGCGGAAGATGGTGACGATGCGGCGGATCTCCTCCACGGCAGGCGGCTCCGCGGGCAGCTCCAAGGCGCGGCCGAGCTGGGCGACGCGCTGCTGGACGATGCGTACTTCTTCGTCGAAGTGGCGCGGCAGGGGCAGGTAGACGGAATTGAAGCGCCGCTTGAGGGCGCTGGAGAGTTCGTTGACGCCGCGGTCGCGGTCGTTGGCTGTGCCGATGACGTTGAAGCCCTTGTTTGCCTGCGCCTCGCTGTTCAGTTCGGGGATGGGCAGCACCTTCTCGGAGAGGATGGTGATCAGCGTGTCCTGCACGTCGGAGGGGATGCGCGTCAGCTCCTCAACGCGGGCGATCTTGCCGTGCTGCATGGCGACCATCAGCGGGCTGGGCACAAGGGCCGCGGGCGTGGGACCCTCGGCGAGCAGCCGGGCGTAGTTCCAGCCGTAACGGATGGCCTCCTCGGGCGTGCCCGCGGTGCCCTGCACGAGCAGCTTGGAGTCGCCGGAGATGGCCGCGGCGAGATGCTCGGAGACCCACGTCTTGGCCGTACCGGGCACGCCGACAAGGAGCAGGGCGCGGTCGGTAGCCAGGGTGGCGATGGCGATCTCGATCAGCCGCCGCTCGCCGATATACTTTGCCGTGACGGTGAAGCCGTTGGGCAGCGTGCCGCCGAGCAGGTAGGTGGCCACGGCCCACGGCGAGAGCTGCCAGTTGGGCGGGCGCGGATGCTTATCGGCCGCCTTGAGGGCGGCCAACTCCTCGGCAAATTCGTCTTCGGCGTGTTGGCGCAGAATGGTGGGGTTGGTCATCGTCTATCCCTCAACTTGTTTGTCTCGTCGTGGACCGCGAGCTTCCAGCTCGCCCTGGGCGGGCAAGATGCCCGTGTTCCGCTCCTATTGGTGGCTATGCTGGTCACCGGTCAAATGCTCCTAGCATGCGGCGACGATAGTCCAGCGCCAGCCGCATCTCGCCGGCCGCCTTCTTCCAACCTTTCTGCAGCTCCGGCCGGTTCTGCGCCTGGAGCCTGGCGAGAAGCCCGCGACTAGTTTCGGGCGGGGCGTGCAGGGCAAGGTGTTGCAGCAGCGATTTCATCTCTGGCGAAGGGTTGATGTTCGCCGGATGCAGCGTGCTGCTGACCGCGGCAATGACGGCTGCCGCCAGCTCGTGGCTCCAGGGCTGCGAGTCAGCCAGGAGCGCGGCAAAGGCCGGATGCTTGGGCGTGAACACCTCGCGGCGCTGCAGCCAGGGTAGCAGGGCGCCATCTAGCCGCGCCGCCGGGAGCTGTGGCAGGAGCCGCCGCAGCAGATCGTCGTCAAGTTCCGGCAGGGCCTCGCAGAGGAGCAGTAGGGCAAAGTCGTCGTCGCCGGCGCGGTAGCTGGCCCAGCCCAACCCGTTCAGGAAATGGTGTTCGTCCGGCGCGGGGCGAGCCAGCGCCAGCAGCTCGTCCGGCTTCACCTGCCACAACCTCAGCCAGTAAACCGGCGGCACGTAGGGCAGCACTTGCTGCAGCATCCACCCAGCCTTGGTTAGGGTGGTATCTTGTGAAAGCTCTACAGGTAGCCCGTCCCGGTCCCACGTCGCATCTGCTCTGGCAACTTCGTCGTTCAATGAGAGGCGCGTGCCGCGCCAACCGCGCCGCAGACTCAGCAGCGCCGTCGCGCGTTCCGCCATACGTCGATTGAAGGCGGAGCCGGGGATCAGGGCCAGCAGCTCGCCCGCGGCCAGGCGGACGCCGCGCGCCCGGTCGTCGAGGGCTGCCTCCAGGAAAGGCTCGTCCTCGGGGCCCAAGCCCTGGGCCAGCTCCTGCAGGAACTTTTCGCGCTGCCGGGCGCCCTCGCTGCGCCACGTCGAGGCGAGCAATTCGCGCCCTCGTGCCGGGTCGCGCCAGCGGAGGTGGGCGAGCAGGGCGGCGCGCACCGGGGACTCTGCCTGCTGCCAGACCGACTCCACGTCGTCCAGCCGGAAGTAGGCCCACGACCCCATCCCGGCCTGTTCTGCCAGCCAGATGGCGCGCGGGCCGAGCAAGGGAAAGAGCAACGGGCGCAGCTCTGCCCGCTTGAGGCCCAGGTCGAGCAGGTAAGGCAGCAGCTCCTCGGGCGGGCGCTGCCCGCGGGCGTGCGCTGCCGCCAGCCACTCCGGCAGCACCTCCTTGTGCTCGCCGCCGAGCATCTGCAGCAGGTAGCGCGCTGCGGCTTCGGGGGCGCGGGGCCGGTCGTCGGGTGCACTGGTCGCTGGCAGCGGCTCCACGCCCTTTGCTGGTTGCCGGCCGGCCATCTCCTGTAGCGACAGTGCCCCGGCGAGCAGCAGGATCTGCGCTTCGGGCGGGCCCTCTACCTGGCCCAGTAGCTCGCCCAGCGCGGCGGGCGGGGGCGGCAGCTCGGCCGGGCTGTGAGCCGTGCCTAACGTCGCCAGGGCGATCAGTACATCGGGCAGGGGCATCAGTGCGCCTCCAGTTTGGTCAGGTCGACCCATCGCCCGTCCGCCAGGGCGGTGAGGGGTAGGAGCGCGGCGCCATTCCACTCGCCGAAGAGGGTGAGCGGCTGCCCGCCGCTCAGAGCCAGAAGTGGCCAACCCTGGTAATAATACGGTGCCAGCAGTGGCAGGGCCTCGCCTGCCTCGTCCTGTACCAGCCAGCCGTCACCCACCCGTTGGGGCCAGACGGGGCCGAGCAGGAAGGGGACCTGGATCAGCCAGGGGTTGGCGGCGAGGGCGCGAGCGTACGCCTGCAGGGCATTGCGCACGCTTGTGGCCTGGGCGGGTTTGAAACCCGCCCCTACCGTGCGATTTGGTTCTGTACGGGCGGGTTTGAAGCCGGCCCCGACGGCGAATGCGCGTAGCGGCGCGCTACTGGGATAAAATACGAGCCCCGCCTCGACGGTTTCGCCGGGCTGGAGGGTCGTGTCGAAGGCGGCGTTGCCGAAGGCGAATTCGAGGATGAGGGCAAAACGGCCCGTCTCCAGTCCCAGGAGCCAGAGGCGCTGCTGGCGCAGTCGCTCCTCCGCGAGCTCTTCGCGCCGGCCCAGAACCAGCCAGCGGTCGGTTACCGCCGGCGCGCCTGCCAGCTCTTCCTGGCGTGTGGGCCAGCCCAGCGCCGTGCGCAGGTCGGCCTGCAGGGGCGCGGGCAGGCTGTCGTACTGGCGGAAGGCGTGCACGATGAGGTACAGCTGCCCCAGTGATGCGAGCATCCTGTTCGCCCAGGCGTGATGGTTGGCCCGGTGGTGCGCGCCAATGGGCAGGGTGCGCAGGCGTGTTGCCAACCCTGGCGCCTGCGCATCGACCAGCCGCGCCGCCCGCGCCGTCCAAAACGGGATGGCCTTCAGGCGCGCGTCGCCCAAACCGTGCCGCACCACGTCCAGGAGCCACGGCTCCAGCTCGCCCAAGCCGGCGGCAATCTTCTCCATGCGCGCGGCGACGCTCTTCTCCTGCTGTTTCGTGCTCGGCGTTCGCTTTGCCTTGGGCTCCTGCGTGGCTGTTTGTACCTGTTTCTCCAACCACGCGGCGACAAAGGAGACAGGCTCTTCCTTCACAGAGAGGGTCTCCGGCTGTTCGGCGGCGATGAGCAGCAGGGCAAGGACGTGTTTGCAGGGCTGTTTGCGGCTAGGGCAGGTACAGCGGTAGGTGAAGCGATCCGCGTCCACCGTGCGCAGGTCAAGCATCACCTGATATGGTTTGCGGCCGCTGCCCTGGAAAGTGCCCCAGGCCGTTGTCCGGTCGCTGCCTAGCGAGGCCCACTTCTCAGGGAGGGCGAGCCTGCGCGCCGCCTTCACCGCGGCGCCGTCAGGGGCAAAGCTGGCTATTCTGCTGGTGTCCCAGCCGGGCATCAAGTCACTCATCGCAGTCCCCGCTACAGGCGAGATGGCACGTGGCGATGGCAGGAGGGTAGCACAGGTGTTCTGAAAAGACTAGCCGGCCCGCCGGTAGACTGACACGTGGCTGCCGCTAGCCGAGGTGAACGGTTCCCGCTGCCAGCCGCCCCACCGCTCGGCAAGCACCAAGCCAGCGAGACGCGCCATCAGGTCCATCTCTGCGGGCCAGACGTAGCGCAAGTGTACGGGGAAGAGCTGGATCCCGTCCTCGCTGATCAGGATATGCCGGCTGCGGACCTCTTGTTTGGCCAGATCGTGTTGGCCGGCATCAAGCTGCACCCGCTCGCCGCCGAGGTCGACGACACTCACACGCTGCCCGCGGTCGAAGCGGCAGAGATCGGGGACGAAGGCCTCGATGAGGAAACGGCCATCTGGCTTGAGGTGCTGGGCGACGTTGGCGAAACAACGCACTTGTTCTTCTTGTTCGCGGAGGGCGTAGAAGGTATTGAAGACGATGTAGATCAAGTCGAACTGCCCGTCGATGGCGACGTCGGCAAAGTTGCCCATCGTGACGGGAATGTCTGCTCCCTCTGCTTTGGCGCGCAAACGGGCGACCATCGCTTCTGAGGCGTCAATGCCGGCGACGGACACCCCTCTTTGCTGGAGGGGAATGGCGATACGTCCGGTGCCGATGGCAAGCTCCAGTGTCTGCCCGCCCTGGGCCAACTCGGCGAGAAGCTCGATAGCAGCCGGGTCATACGCGCTGTAGAGCTCGTCATAGATGCTGGCGATGCGTTCACCATACGTGGTCTCATCATAATGCTCTGCCATTTTCCTGACTCCTTTGGCGATCACTCGCCTACGACAGGATGTCCTGTCCGGGCACTCTTATGTCAAGAAACGTACTGATTTTCGGTTTCTTGGTGCTCAACTGGGGTGGAATCACGGTGGGAAGTAGGGTTTCCCCGGATTGAGACGAGACTGGTATAGGTTATCATGATACGCAGATTGACCCGAAAAGGCACTTTCTTCAGGGCGGGAGATGACGCCCTGATTGCGTTCCTTGCCAGACAGAGAGAGACACAAGGTAGTTCAGGGAAGGAACCTGGAGGTAACAAGATGACTGATTTAGATGATCGTTACGAAGAAGTTCATGAACGAGTGGTCCGCGACGAAGGGCCAGTGCCCGTCGAGCGCTATGAGCGCGAGGAGACCGTGCGTGATGCTGGTATGGTAAGGCACGAACGGGTGGTAGAGGATGAGGCCGCCGAACAGATGGCGGTTACGTCCAAGCTGATCTCATTCGTGTGGCTGCTAACCGGCATGCTGGAGATCCTGCTGGGTCTGCGCTTTGTGCTCAAGCTCATGGCGGCCAACCCTGCCGCACCTTTCGTCGATTTTATCTATACCCTGAGCACGCCGTTCCTGTGGCCGTTCTTCGGCATCACAGGTACACCGGCAGCCAACGACATGGTTCTTGAAATTCCGACGGCAATTGCCATGGTCGTGTACGCGCTACTCGCCTGGATCATCGTACGGGTGATTCGTCTGGCAATGGTGCCCACGGAATCGCGAAGCGTGTCTGTTTCGCGGCGCGAAAGATACTAAACCGCGCACCAACTTAACAACGTTGCTCTTCTGAGCAACTCAACATCGCGGGCGGCGCTCGGCAAAGAGCGCCGCCCGCTGTTTGATTTCTGGCGCATCACCACCGCTCGCCGTATCATCGTGCTGCAATCACGAATTTAGCGGAAGCGACGATGCGATCAGAATTGTTAGCGATTGTTTTCGGGCTGGCGGCTGCCGCCGGTTGGGGAGCGGGTGATTTTAGCGGTGGGCTGGCGAGCCGCCGTGGCGACGTTTACATCGTCATTCTCATTTCACAGCTGTTTAGCGTGATGCTGCTGGCGCTCCTCGCCCTGCTGTGGGGGGAGGCCATTCCGGCTGGCGGCGATCTCCTCATTGGCGGGCTCGCCGGCATTGTCGGCGCCATCGGCCTGATCGCCTTATATCGGGCGCTGGCGGGCTCGGCGATGGGCCTGGTCGCCCCAGTGACGGCGGTCGTTGCTGCCGGCCTGCCGGTAATTGTCGCTGCCTTTACCGAAGGCTTGCCGCTACCGCGCCATCTGGTTGGCTTTGCCGCCGCGCTCGCTGGGGTCTGGTTTATCTCGCGGGGAGGCGCTCGTGCCGAGGGAATGGGCGTGCAGCCACGCGACCTGCTCCTACCCGTCTTTGCCGGGGCAACGTTTGGCACCTTTTTCATCCTCATCGACCAGGTCAGTGACCGGGCGATCTACTGGCCGCTGGTCGCCGCACGGGTCGCCTCAATCACCTTCATTTCGGCGACTATCTTTGCCAACCGGCTTCGTTTCCGCGGCGGCACAGGCAGACAGCGCCTTGCCGGGCAACTGCCGCTGATCTTCCTCACGGGTCTCCTGGAGACGGCGGGGAACGTGTTCTTCGCCCTCGCCACGGCCGCCGGCAGGCTGGACATCGCCTCGGTGCTGGCATCGCTTTACCCGGCGGGCACGGTCCTTCTCGCCTGGTTCGTGCTCAAGGAGAAGCTGGCGCCCTGGCAATGGTTGGGCGTGGCCGCTTCGCTCCTGGCGATTGTGCTCATTGCCGCCTAAGCTCCACGCCATCGTGGATGGCGCTCTGTAACCTTTGCGCACCAGAACCGTCTAAAAGGGAAGAGCGACTGTCATGCCTGACGAACAAGCACTCATATCCGCCCTGCGGCGGCGCGATCCGGGTGCCTTTGCCACCGTTTTCGAACGCTACGCAGACAAGATTTACCGGCTCGCCGCAGGGATACTCGAGGACGAGGTAGAGGCCGACGGGGTTGTGCAGGACACCTTCTTGCGGCTGTTCGAGCGTCTTGACAGCTTTGAAGGCCGCTCGCGACTAGGCACGTGGTTGTACCGGGTAGCCTATAACGGCGCGGTGGACCGGCTGCGGCGGCGCCGCCCAACCGTTTCGCTGGAAGCAGCTGGCGATGGACTAGGGCCCGCGCCAGCGCTGCTGGCGGACTGGAGCCAACTGCCTGAGCAAGCGCTCAGCACGGCGGAGGTGCAGGCAGCGCTTGATGAGGCCATTGCCGCCCTGCCGGAGGCCTATCGTACGGTCTTCATCCTGCGCGAGGTCGAGAGGTTGTCCACAGATGAGACGGCCGAAATCATGTCGCTCTCGGCGGGCGCGGTGAAGGTGCGGCTGCACCGGGCGCGCCTGTTTTTGCGCGAACGGCTTGCCGAGCAGTTTGCGAGGGAGTCCTGAGGAGAAAACGATGACCTGTGATGAGCTGTTAGCCTATCTGTCTGACTATATCGACCAGAACCTGGACGCTGAGTTGACTGCCGCCGCCCAAGAACATCTGGCGAGCTGCCAGAACTGCCGCGTGGTCCTGGATACCACGCAGCAGACCATCTTCCTATACCGCGAGCAAGGCCGGCGGCAGATCCCGGCATCACGTCGCCAGCGCCTTTTCGAGCAGCTAGAGGCTGCTTTCCTCAAGAAGGACAGCGACGGCGATTTGTAACCTTTTCTGTTCCACTGCGTCTAAAGAGACGTAACGAACAGAGGACAGAGGCACCCGAGGGTGCGAGGAGGTTATCATGACGAAGAATATGGGAATGGTTGACCGTGTGGTGCGAATCGTACTGGCCCTGGTGGTCGCGCTCCTTTACTTCACGGGCGTGATCAGTGGCACGCTGGCCATTATCCTGGGCATCGTGGCCGTTATTCTCCTATTGACAGGCATAGTCGGTTTTTGCCCGTTGTACCTGCCGTTCAACATTTCGACGAACCGCGGCTAGCCACCACGACCTCACCCGGCCAAAGCTCGAGGCCGGCTCACCGCAGTTTATGGGGTGGGCCGGCCTTTTTCGTTGGCAATCCGGGGCGGCACGCACTATACTCGTTCTCGATGTGCTGAGGGGCCGTCGCACTCGTGCCAGCAAAACGCCCATCGGCGGCACCAGGTAACCACAAAAGGAGAAGGAGTATGAAGAGCAAGTATGTCCTGGGCCTTCTGGTCCTGCTGCTGGCGTTAGTGCTGGTAGCGTGTGGTGGCAACGCGAACGAACCGGAGAACGTTGCTGGGGAACCGGTGGTGGAGGAGCCGGCTGCTGAGGAACCGGCAGCTGAAGAAGGGCTGCCCGATCTGGGCGGGCGTGAGGTGACGATCGCCGTCGAGAATGCGTACCTGCCATTCAATTACTACGATCCGGAGACAGGCGAGCCGGCCGGTTGGGATTACGAGGTCTGGAACGAGATCTGCCGCCTGCTGAACTGCGTGCCCAACTTCGTTGAGACTAGCTGGGAAGGGATGATCCAGGCGGTTGCCGATGGGCAGTTTGATGCGGCCGCCGATGGCATCACGATCACTGAAGACCGCGCTGAGATCGTCGACTTCTCGGTGGGCTACATCAGTATTGAACAGCGCTTACTGGTCCGCTCTGACGAGGACCGGATCGAGAGCATTGACGATATCGTCGCGGACGAGGAGCTGGTGCTCGGTACCCAGACGGGAACGACGAACTATGAAACAGCGCTGGAGTACTTGCCGGAAGAGCGCATCCAGGCATTTGAGCAGTTCCCCTTCGCCGTCCAGGCGCTCATCGCCGGCGATATTGACGCGGTCATCATCGACGAGGTTGCCGGGCTCGGCTACCAGGGTGAGAACGCCGAAGCGCTGAAGCTCGTCGGGCCGTCGATGTCCAGCGACCAGCTAGGCTTTATCTACCCGAAGGGCAGCGATCTGGTGGAGCCGGTGAACGAAGCGCTGCGTGCGATGGTCGGCAATGGTTTCTTTGACGAGGTCAATCCGGAGTACTTTGGCCCGGCATTCACCATAACCTATGAAGATCTGGAATAGGACGAGCCGCTAACAACCGTATCATGTGGCATGATAGGAAGCGCTGGCGCCAGGCCGGCGCTTCCTCCTATCATCAACGCGTTTCTCACAGGGGCCGATAGGAGGGAAGATGGCCGGACCCGAAGTAGAGCGATTGCCAGAGACAATTCGGGCTCGTGAGGCAGAAGGGGTGTGGAGCTTCGAGCACTTTCCCTGGTGGCTGGGGGCAATCGTCGCCTTTATTGTGGTGATGGCCTTCATCATCATCACGAACGAAGCCTACACTGGTGCCTTCAGCTTTATCTTCATAGGCATTCGCCTGACGGCCTATACGACACTCGTCTCGTTTGCGATTGCGCTGGTATTAGGGTTGCTGGCGGGACTGGGGCGGATCAGCCATAACGTCGTCATTCGCAATATCGCCATCACCTACGTCGAATTCATTCGCGGCGTACCCACCCTCGTCCTAATCTTCACAGTGGCGTTCGTTCTTGTGCCGGCAGCCGCGCAGGCTCTGGATTTGGAAGGCAGGCTCATCTCACAAAACTCACGCGCAATCGCCGCGCTGTCTATCATCTACGGCGCTTTCCTTGCCGAGATTTTTCGCGCGGGCATCGAGTCCATTCCCCCAGGCCAGATGGAAGCGGCGCGATCGCTGGGGATGAACTACGCGCAGTCGATGCGCTACATCATCTTACCGCAGGCAATCCGCAACATCTCGCCAGCATTAGGCAACGACTTCATCGCCATGCTCAAAGACTCCTCGCTCATCTCCGTGCTGGCGGTGCACGATCTGACGCAGCGGGCGCGGCTTTATGCCGGCAGCACCTTTCGTTTCCGCGAGTCCTACCTGATCCTGACCTTTTTCTACCTGAGTCTTACGCTTGCCCTGAGCCTGCTCCTGCGCTGGTACGAGCGGCGGTTGGGAAAGGATTAACGCCATGGCCGGAGAGATGATCGTCGTCGAAAATCTACACAAATATTTCGGACACATCGAAGCTGTCAAAGGCGTTGACCTGCGAGTAAAGAAAGGGGAGGTGGTCGTCGTCGTCGGACCGAGCGGCTCGGGCAAGAGCACGGTGCTGCGCTGCATCAACCATTTGGAGCGGCCAACCCATGGCGACGTCTACATTGACGGGGTCCATCTCGAAGACAAGGCCACCGACATCAACGCGGTGCGTGCCGAGGTGGGTATGGTTTTCCAGCAGTTCAACCTCTTCCCGCACCTGACTGTGCTGCAGAACGTCACGCTAGCGCAGCAGAAGGTGCGCAAACGGAGCGACAAGGAAGCGCGAGACGTTGGGATGAAGGTGTTAGAGCGCGTGGGTATTCCGGAGAAGGCCGATTCTTACCCGCGCCAGCTCTCCGGCGGGCAGCAGCAGCGGGTGGCGATCGCCCGTGCGCTGGCGATGGATCCGAAGATCATGCTCTTTGACGAGCCAACGTCGGCGCTCGATCCGGAGATGATCAAAGAGGTGCTCGACGTGATGCTCGACTTGGTAGGGGCGGGGATGACGATGGTCGTCGTCACCCACGAAATGGGCTTTGCGCGCGCGGCGGCGGATCGCGTACTCTTTATGGACGAGGGCCAGGTGGTGGAGATCGCCGCGCCGGACGAGCTGTTCAATAACCCGCGCGAAGAGCGGACGAAGCTGTTCTTGAGCAAGATCCTGTCGCACTAAGGGCAGGGTTTGCTTTCGTAGCAGTAGTTAGTCCGAGTTGCGGCGCGGCGGGCGGGCGCCAGCGGGTAACCGGTCGTAGTAATAGTGGCCGAGCGTGACTGGCTCGCCCGTTTCGGCGGCCCGGCGCCGGTCACGCTGGGCATCAGCCGCGCTGTAGTAAGATTGGCGACCACATGTTTCACAGGAGAACCAGACGGTGCGCTCGTCTTCGCGGACCTCTAACCTGTTGCCACAAATGGCGCACTCGGCAGTGATCGCCCCATCGGGTGT
>JAVVFG010000070.1:0-14146 GCA_032260445.1 Anaerolineae bacterium
GCGGACAGGCCGGTCTCTTTCCGCTCGTACTGGTTCTGGTTCCGTCCGGGGCGCGCCTGCGCCTGAGACGGCCACTGTGGAAAGGGACGGTATTCGATATACCGCTGGTCTTCTTCCTGTTAACCGCATTCGCCGCAACGTGGTTCGCGTATGATCGCGAGGCTGCTTGGGCGAAGTGGTGGCTAATTGTCGCCGGGTTGTTCGCTTTCTATGCGCTGGCGCGACAGCCGGTGCGCAATGTGTGGGCGGTAGCCACCAGTCTGGGCTGCCTGAGTACGGCCGCCGCCGTTTACTTCTTGTTCACGCACGATTGGCTGGCCTACCCCGCCAAATTCGATGGCTTGCGCGCGCTCGTGGCACCCTGGATGGCGCTGCGGCCCGGTCTGGGGTTGCCACAGCTGCATCCGAACGTGATGGCGAGCCTCGTGGCCTTGTTGAGCCCGTATCTTGTCGTCGCCGCAGCACGGGCCAGGCGATTGGAGCAACGCTGGTTGTGGCGCGCGGCCGTCATCGCACTGGTGGTGAATGGCGGGACACTGCTGCTCGCAGCGTCGCGCGGCGCTGTTGTGGCATTGCTGGCAGCTGTGCTCCTGTGGGTGGTATGGCAAGCTGGTGTAAGCGCCGGCAGGCGGTTGGATGTACCGCCGCTGGCGATAAGCGTACTGTTGGTGCTCGCCGCGCTATTGCTGCTGGCGCCCGCCGCGGGCGCTGCGGGCGGCCCGCTGGCCCTTCTTGACGGGCTGCCGGGACCGGCAAGTGCGAGCAACCGGGCCACGCTTGCGCAGCAGACCGCGGCCTTGATCGCCGATTACCCGTTGATCGGCGGCGGGCTTGCCTCGTTTCCGGGGCTCTATTCTCACTATAGTCTTGTCATCCCGCACTACATGCTGCCCAACGGGCATAATATCTTCCTCGACGTCTGGCTGGAACAGGGCATCCTGGGGCTGCTCGGGCTGCTGGTCGTCCTTGGTGGCAGCTTCTGGCTGTTAGCACGAGGAAGCCAGGCAGGGCGGCAGCAGGCTGATGGCTTTGGCGCGCTGCGCTGGGCGATCGCCAGCAGTATGCTGGTCATCCTCGTCCACGGGCTCGTCGAGGACACGGTCTACGGTAGTGTTGCCCTGCCGGTGCTGTTTGCCGGCCCGGGCCTGGCTGTGGCTCTCAAACCGGCGGCGCCGCGTGTCGCGTGGCGGCGGTTCGTACCGGTCGTCGCCGTCGCCGCTGCTTTGCTGTTCGTCTTACCCACGATGCGCGCGCGCTGGCATGCGAACTGGGGCGCCGTGCAGATGGCTCGCGTCGAGCTCAGTGGCTGGCCGACGAACCAGTGGAGCGACGGCCATGGCGCCGCCGCGCTGGCGCCGGCCGAAAGTCACTTTCGCCGCAGCCTAGCCCTGGACCCAGGTAACCGCACAGCCCACCATCGACTCGGACTGGCGGCGATGGCCCGCCACGAATACAGCGTGGCTATACAGCACCTAAAGCGGGCCCGCGCGCTTGACAGAAAGCATGCTGGTATACGCAAGGCGCTGGCCTACAGCACGCTGTGGTCCGGTGATGTGGAGGCCGCCGTGCCCCTGCTGGCAGAGACACCCGGCGCGAGTGTAGAGATCGAGAGTTACGTTCGCTGGTGGCGGACGCAAGAGCGGGCTGATTTGTCGAGACTTGCCCAACAGGCGGCACGGCAACTGGACCCGTAGACAGGTTACGTTCATGCACCGGACCATCGGTGCCATCGATCGCGCCAGCGCTTGGCGTACATTCCCACAGCCTATGAAACTTCAGACTAAAAGGGCGATTCGCACGTGGCCGTTGGCTTTGCTTCTGATCGCGCTCGCGAGTGTCGCGTATGCCTGGGCAACAACCGGGCCTGCGTCCGCGGCAGCGGCGCACCAGATTGAGCCGGACACGGACGCCTGTGCAGCGCCGACGATGCGAGTGCGGAATGCGGCGGTCAATGTGCGCGAGGGACCGGATCCAAACTATCGAGTCCTAGTCGTGTTGAACAGCGGGGAGACGTTGCCGCTCGTGGGACGCCACCACGGCTTTCGCTGGTGGGCCGTTTCCCTGCCAGACGGAGCAACAGGATGGGTATGGGAAAGCGGCGTTAACGTCTTTGGCGACATCGCCAGCGTGCCTCTGCTACCAGCACCACCGCTGAACGGCGTTGTTCCAGATACGACGGAAGAGTGGACACCCGTGATCACCACACCTTGCCTCGACCCGGATAGTTCCGGCGAGGACGAGGGTGGCGAGGGCCCGCCTGTGGTGTTGCCCGAGCCGGATGAGGCGAACGCGCTGGTGCGCGATGGGTGGAGCCAACCGCTCAACCTATCGCAGTCCGGCGGCGTTGGCAATCCGATCCTGATTGCAGACGAAACGGAGTCGCTCCATGCTCTCTGGGAAGATAACTATGATGGGTACGTCTACGCCAGGCTCGAAGGAGATGCGTGGGCGACAGCAGTCACGATCACGGTTCCATTTAGCGATACGCAGCCACATCTTTTCGCCAGCCCCAACAGCCAGTTACAGGCGCTGTGGATTGACGAGGAAGGCGCACTGCAGCACAGCCGGATAGATATCGCAACCATTACCGACGAAGCTGGCTGGCAGCAGCCTGTAGAGTTGGCCGATTCCGGGACGGCGATGGCGGCAACGGTGGACGGCGAAGGTGTGCTTCACCTGGCGTATCTCCGTGCAGGTGAGACCGCCGGGAATCCGGCAGGCGTTTACTACCGGCGCTCGGAGGATGGGGGTGCCAACTGGTCACCGGCGGAGCTGCTGTACGCCTCATCGTACCTGCGCGGGAGCAGCGCTGGGGAGAGTAACGTGCAGATCGCCGCGACGACTGCGGCCGGGGAGACAAATGTCTACGTTGCTTGGGACAACCGGCCGCGCAAACGCCTGTTTCTGATACACGGGCGTGACGGTGGCGCCGAGTGGCACTCGCCGGTGGAGCTGGCGGGTCCTGACTCGACGTCAAGCATCATTCTGCCGTTTAATGTGCGTCTGAGCGCCAACGGTAACAACGTGCTAGTGGTCTGGCAATATGGCCAGCCGGGCAACCAGTGCCAGCGCCGCGCCCAGGCTTCGACGGACGCCGGTCAAAATTGGAGCCCGCCTGTAACCCTGACCGACCCAAATCCCGGCTTTGCCAGTTGTGCCAGCGAGCAACAGCTGTATGCCGGCGACTCGCTCTTTTTCCTGCTGACGGCAATCGACAACCAGCTTTTCCTCGAAGCCTGGAATGGCACGGAATGGAGCGAGCCACAGCGCCAGACCACCATATCGGCCTTTAATGATCCGGAGACGCTCAACACGGTGATCTTAGGCTGTCATGAAGCGGCGGTGCTAGACGGGCCCCTGATGGTCCTGCTCGGTTGTGACGCTAGCGGCGCTTTCGTCACCGGGGATATCTGGTTCACGCTCCGTTCTCTGGGAACGGCCGCTACGTGGTTCCCGCCACCCACGGAATGGGGCACACCCATCGCGGTTGCCGGTGGCGCGCCTGATGCCGGCAGCTTCACCCTGCTTGACGATGCGAGCGGCACCGTTCATGCACTGTGGCTGACACGGAATGCCGAACAGGAGGCGAACGCGCTCTACTATAGCCGGCAGGATGGGGAGCGCTGGCTTTCCGCTGTCAATCTGTCCAGTGGCTTCGGCGCGGCCAATCTGCCAGCCGGGCCGCTGGCTACGGCGATTTCGCCGGATGACCGCCTCTTCGCCGTCTGGTTGAACAGTGCAGGTGTGCTGGTCCTCAGCCAGGCAGACGCAGGCAGTGCGGCGTTTAGCAGTGGGTGGGCGCCGCCAGCTGTCTTGCCAGTCACGGCGACGACGCTGAGCGGTGTCGATCTGGCTGTGGAGGCGGACGGCACTCTGGCCGTCGCCTACAGCGTGCCAGTGAATGAGGGGCGCGGCGTCTATCTGCTGCGCTCAGAAGACCAAGGCGCGAGCTGGTCAGAACCCGTGGCAGTGCTCGACGCCGCGGCAATGGCCTGGGAGTTCGCCGGCGGGCCGCAGTTGAGAGTCTCCGCCGCTGGTTCGCTTCATATCCTGGTACCGGAACAAAAGCTACAACTGTCAGCAGCGGTAAGCGCCGTTGCCCTCCACTACATTCGCTGCGCGCCTGGCGGCGCAACATGCAGCGAACCAATATTCGTTGCGGAGACCCAGCCACACTGGAGCGCCGTCGTCACCACCGGAGCACAGACCGTACACCACCTCTTGCAGGAGCAGACTGATGGCGATTTGCTCATGTGGCACCGGTTCTCAAATGACGACGGTCGCACCTGGAGCGAGCTGCAGCTCGTCGCGCGGACAGCGGCTGCTGGTGCAGGCCCGGTCGACGTTGTAGCCGACAGCGCCGGGCGCCTGCATCTGTTCCAGAGCGATGCCGGCACCCTGATTCCGTGGCTTTGGGAAAATGGTGTCTGGCGGCAGGAGGGGCTGGTAACCGCCGCTATCGAGGGCGCGCTGCAAGGGATCGTCACGCGCCAGGGTACTGTTGCCGTTCTGTTCTCGCGCGAAGGCGAAAGGAAGGACGAGACGGAGGCGGGACCGGAAATGGAGCTCGTGTCGATACGCCGGCAGCTTGAACTAGATGCACCACTACCGGCACCCACGCCGTTGCCAGAGACATTACCGGAGGTAACGCCAACGGCGAGTCTGACAGCAGCGCCTTCGCCGACGCCAACTGCTTCCACGATACCGCTACCTGAGATCGGAGACAACGGTAACGTAGGCGGAGCTCAAGCAAGTGCGAACACGCCTGTGGCCCAGATCGGTGCCGGGTTAATTCCGGTAACCCTGCTCGTGGTCGTGGTGATGGCGCTGGGAGCGCGTTCAGTGTGGCTACGGCGTCGATAAGGGGCCGTCCAATACGTTAGTTCTTTTGTTATCAAATACACAGGGAGGCAAAATGCTTTTACGCAAGAGATGGTTCGGACCACTAGCGTTGCTTGGTATTATGCTGGTCACCGCGCTTCTATTTGCATTCGCGCGTGGCGTAAGTGCTGCCAGTAACGAACGCAACGGCGTGACCCTCAGTTGGCCCGACGATTACGAGTCATGTACCCCCGGCCCAGACCAGGTCAGTCTAAGTGGTCTTCCAGAAGGGAGCAGCGTTCTGCTCATCATATCTCGCGTTAATGCTGATAATTCATGGAGCGGGTATGACCAGGCAACCTTAATGCCTGATGAAAACGGCAATGCCAGCTATAGCCTCGCCTATCCTGATGTCAGCACGTGGGATACGGATAGTTCTGGCACAAAGAGCGTCAGCTTTGCTGTAGAGGCTCGTGTCAGCACCAGCGACGGGGCATTCGGGATTGGTGGCCGGAAGTGGACAGTGACCTGCATCGAAGAAGTACCGCCGACGGAGGAGCCGACCAAGGAACCAACGAAGGAACCGACCAAAGAGCCGACCAAGGAACCGACTAAAGAGCCAACCAAAGAGCCGACCAAAGAGCCGACGAAGGAACCGACACCTACCTACACGCCAACGCCCGAGGCCGGCGAGGGGTGCACCCCCGGTTATTGGCGGCAGGAACACCACTTCGACAGCTGGACCGGTTTTGCCCCCGGCGACGACTTTGAAGTGGTCTTCGGCGTCGATGCCTCCTTTGACCCGCATACGCTGCGCGACGCGGTATGGCTCGGCGGCGGCGATGAGTACGCGCTTGCCCGGCATGCGGTAGCGGCGCTGCTCAACGCGAGCAGTGACGTAAACTACGCGTACACTGTGGCGGAAGTCATCGCAATGGTGCAGGATGCTTATGCCAGTGGCGACTTCGAGACCATTAAGAACCAGTTCGAGATGCAGAACGAGTTGGGCTGCCCGCTGGACTGAGTGATTCGTTAGCTCCCAGCTAAAGGAACAGGGGGCGCGCCTCCGCGCCCCCTGCTAACTACCCTTTCAGCGGACGACCCCGTCCCAGCCGGCAATGCGGGCCATCAGAACCCAGAATGCTTTGGCGACACGGATCTTGCCGGCGGAGACGCTTCCAAGGTGGCCACCGTCAGTCTCGGTCGTGTATTCCTGGCAGATCGCCGGCAGGTTTACGCCGTCGTCGGGGTAATTCTCTACAGGATTGTCGGGATCGTCTGGTCTAGGATCGTAGGGCACCCCGTCGCGGTTGTCGTAACAGGGTCTACCATCTGGCGTATGCGAGAGGATATCAGCCACGTCAAATAGCGGCTTTTGATTCGCAATCGCGTATTCGCGCATCTGGTTATTGAAGTCGGTGGCGACGGTGGTGCCGATGCCACGTGCCAGGCTGGTGGTCCAGTAAATGAAGATCTTGTCCGGGTGCTGCGCCTCGTACGCTTCCTGGTCGTAGACATCACTGTAGGCAGCGTTATCCCAAAAGTAGCCGCCGGGTTGGTCGGCGATGGTTGAGCTTTCATCTACGGACAGATAGCTGTACTGGAAGCTGACGACATCGTACTGGTTGATGTCTGGGCTGACCATCTGGATGAAGCAGTCAATCTTGCTTGACCAATACGCGCAATCGCCCTCCCAATAGCGATACTCCCAGTTGCTGCGGTCGTAGCCATCAGGCCGGCTCCAATTGAGCTCACCGGGATCTACGGAATAGGCGGCAACGGGATGCTCCCAGCGTTTGCAGTGGCTAGGAGCTACTTCGTCGCTGGGATAGCTCAGGCAGGTCAAGCCATCGTTGATATTTCCACCGACTGAGCGATCAATGAACAACATACGCAGGTTCGCAGCCGCGTTAAGATACTGCTCGGGAATGTGCTCAAACTGGGTGACTGATGTGTGGTTAACGACAATGCTACCGGCCGGTGGCCGGGTTGGGGGAGGGGAAATCGTGGTCGGCTGGGGCGTCGGGGTGGCTTGTTGTCCCTCGCTGGCGACGAGGGGGATAAAGAACCAGAAATCTTCAGCCGGAGCGAAAGGCTGCCTGCCTGTTGCCGTGTGTAGATGGCCAGCAATGAGCAGGACAAACAAGGTAATCCCCGCCGTTAACCAGAGTTTACTGCGTAGCATGTCTCTCCTTGCGTTTCGTCAGGATTCGTTGCGCGGCGACAGCTGCCAGCCGCATCTTCCCGAGAGCAAGATGTTGGTGCGATTGCGAGGAAGGGGCGGTGATATTACCCATCACCCCGGAGACGTGCAATCGGTTCTTTGTCAGGGCGCCTCCAACGCGGCGACCAGGTTTTGGATGTAGAAGAGGTCGCCGCGGGCGAACGCCGGTACGTCTATGTATTTACTTAGCTCTGCCTGTGATTGGTTGAGGATGTAGGCTCTGGCGAGGAAGAGGGCGTGGTAGTCGTAGAGGTGCTGCATCGTGCTTTCACCAATTGCCGATTCGAAGCGTGAGACAAACCAGTAGGGTGCGATGTATTCGTACTCAGAGATGGCTGCCTTCACGGTATCAGGGATCTGCTGGTAGAGATAATCTGCCAGCTCTGGCACCAGGTAGATGAAGTTGCGAGCCGCGTCCAGACGCTTTTTGTAGGTAAAATTGCCGGGTCCCCAATAGGAGTCCTTGTTGAAGGTATTGACACGCAGCGCGAGCAGCCGATTCAGTTCGGTGGTCACCGTGCTGCGTAAGGTTGCATCTGCTGTCTCTCTACCTGCTAACTCTTGCAGCTCCAGGAAGCCGATGTAGCCGGCTATCCAGGCATTGAGTTCCCAGGGTTTCTGCTGGAAGTAGTCGGCAACAGGGAGGGCCGGTACAGGAACCTGGAGTTTGCTCTTGGCCAGATCATAGGCGCGCACTGCCTGGTCGGGGACTACTCCGGCGTATTTCCAGAGTGCGTAGAAGTTGTATGGTGGATAGGTCCACGAAGCCCGTATGGCGCGAATAGCCGGCGGGTGGTCCGCCAGGTCGCCGGCGATGTCCGGTGGAAACATAATGTCTTCGCGCGGGGCGCCGGTAGCCCAGCCAGTAGTCACACACATCTGCGGGTCGAAGTAGGTGTCGAAGTGTTGCCGCAAATAGGTGCGAACGCGGACCTGGGTGGCGCTCGACAGGTGCGGGTAAGCTTTGGCGAGAGCGTAGAGTGTATCGCCGGGATTGTCGAAGTAATCGGCCAACTCCCGGTCCAGGAACTGACCGACGTTGTAGTAGCCAGGGCGGAGATTGCCGGTATCGAGCATCTTGACAATTTCGATTTCCAAACGTGCCTGAAGCGTAGGAGTCGCCAGCGACGTGCCCGGCATGCCGCCGTTCATCGTGGCCTGAGGGAGGGCGCCCGGACCAGGGGCACGCGCAAAGGCGAAGATCGTGTTGCTGCGATGTGTGTAAAGGCGGCCTTGATACGGCACAATCGGATTCTGGTCGCCGTGGTTGTGGTAGGCGGCGTTCAGGCTAGCGCTTTTGCCCTGGTACCAGCCGTGGAGGCGCGGCCAGCCGGGCAGGGTGATCCACGTCTGCGCATCATAGGCGGGCGCTAGCGTGCTGAGGTCATAGGACCAGAGTTGTCCCGCTGGCGCCCGTGGGTCGAGGACATTAAACCAATCGGCACGGCGGTCGCAGCAGATGTTCCGGTAGATGATGTTGCCGCCGGCAGAAATTGCTTGCGGCTCGGCGAGCGCCCCAAGTCCACCTGTTACACTCAGCAACGACGGTGTCGATGGCTGCCAACCCATCACCCGGCCCTTGGCATCGGAACAGCAGAGGTAGATGTTACCGAAGTAGAGAATGTTGTCCGGGCCGACGAGCGGCGGATAGCGATTGCCAGAACCAGTTCCCCAGTAGGCGGCAGGCAGATATTCAGGGTGCCCATCACCGTCGGAGTCGTACGTAAACTCTGTGCCGCTGGTCCGGTTAAGCGCAATCAATACGCGGCGCCATGGCTTGTGCTTAAAGGGATCAGAAGCCGGATTGTCTTCGAGATATTGGGTAAGCCGGGAGGCGTTGACAATTGGATAACCATGCGCCCAGTCCTGAGGTGCCACTACTGGACCCAGGGTTGTGCCTTCCGCCATCTCAGGGAAGACGCCTTCGAGCTGAATCTCGCGATAATTGCCAAAAGGTTGGCCCAATGCATTGGTGAGGCTGCTCGTTCCGGGCGAGTATCCGTCGCGATAGGCGACGGCTGACGAGAAGATAACCATATCGCGATAGACAACCGGCCAGTATGACTGGAACTGCAGACTGGGGAGCGTCTCGGAACGCCAGACCAACTGCCCGTCGCTGGCGCGCAGGGCATAGGCGCGGTTGTCGTTGGCAGCGAAATAGACGGTAGCCTCGCTGTAGGCAGCCGAGAGATGAATCGCACCACCCGTCTGATACCCCCAGATGAGCTGGCCCTGTTGAGCCGTACCATGGGCGCCAATCGCGTACATCTTGCCATCACGGTTGCCGGCGAAGATCCGGCCGTCGACAACCAACGGGTTGGTGTCGTAACCGGCACCAGCACCAGAGAAAGCCCACAAGTGGCGTCCAGACTGTGCGTCCAGGGCATGTAGCTTACGGTCATATCCGCCGACGTAGACCACACCGTTAGCGACTGTCGGCGAATTACCAAGCGGCATTTCTGTGTCGAAACGCCAGGCAAGCGCGCCGTCTGCTGCGTTCAGGGCGTAGAGCCCTTTTGCCGTGGACACGTAGAGGAGCCCACCAGAAGCGATAATCTGGCTGTTTTGTGGAATATAGGCCTCGATGGGCCGGTGCCAGGCAAGCTGTAGCTGCCCGGTGACTTCCTCGGGGCTCCATGACGTTCGTGACGGGTTCGCGGCAACCATCGCCCAATCACGTGGACCAGCCGGCGGCAAGGCTGGTACTTCTTTTTTGATCAAGGGCAAATGAATTGCGTTGGGTTGCTCCATTTGCGAGTGCCCCGCTCTGGTGCGCGGCAACACCATTGTTGTTAGCAGGATGGTCACGAGGGAAATGACAACGGCGTTTTTCCGCATAGGATCCTTTTTCGATTGCCGGCACACCGGCCGGTCTCTTCGTCATCTGGGGATTGTCCATTCGAGCCTGGCAACGATCTGAAGACGCGACTGATAGATGATGGCAAGACGGACGGAGTTGGTCGTATTGATGCCATTATTTGGCGGGTGTATTGGAGGGCAAATAGCCCATTGGTCCCAGTCTTCATCGTACTCTGGTAGCGCTTCTTTCGCATCAACAACACGTGACCCGTGGATGAGTGGGGTCTTAGTTTCTCGTGAGTCTATGTATGGCCATTCACATTGGAATAAGACGCGGCTGGCCGCCAGCGATTGCAGTGGTCTGCCTTTCGGTCGTCATCTTTCTGCAGGTCGTTCCTGTCTCGGCCGCTGGCGGCGATGTCATCGCCTGCACGCCCGATTACAACATTTCGCAGTCACCCGATCTAACATCCGGCGACCCGTTTCTGGTTGCCGATCCGGCCGGTCTCGTCCATCTGTTTTGGGCTGAGCGTGTGACTGTTGATGCTAATGCGCTGTCGAATGTTCCCGATGCGGTGATGTATTCGGTGTGGAATGGACGGTCATGGTCCCATCCAGTGGACATCTTCCTGTCGCCACCGGAGTTCTTTAACCGGCGGGTCAACGGAATTCGCGCCGTTATAGATGAAGAGCGTATCCTCCACTTGCTGTGGCAGGGACCGGATAACACGCTCTACTACAGCAGCGCACCGGCCGATGAGGGCCGCAGCGCCCGTGCCTGGCAAGAGCCCCTCCTGCTGGCAAGCGACGAAGCGGGATCGCAGTTCTCGGCCTATCTAGCCTACGAGCCGCCAGCCACCCTCCACGTTGTGTATGGACAGGGGATATCGAATGCCGAGCATCGTGGTGTCGTTTATGTACGGTCAACCGACGCCGGTCGCAACTGGTCGGAGCCGGCGGAATTGACGCGCATGGTAACGACCGGCCGTGGCCCGAGCAACGTGCGTCTGCTTGTAGCCGCCCCGGACATCCTCTACGCCACGTGGACGGAGTGGGATTTGACCGGCAATGGGCAGGCGATTTACTTTGCCCGCTCGCCGGACGGCGGTCTGACATGGAGCGAACCGGTTACGCTGGACGAACGCCAGGGTGATGAGTACGAGCGCGACTGGACGACGCTCGCCTTGCTGGGCGATGAACAGGTCGTTGCCTTTTGGGAAGGCGGCTACCGCGCGTACCGCCAGGCGCAGTATTCCTACGACGGCGGCGAGACGTGGAGCGAGCCGGTTGATACGCTGGACTGGCTGATCGCCGATAATGGTTTTGCAGAATTTGCCCGGGATAGCGCCGGTCGGCTGCATCTATTCGTTCTGCAGCGCGTGCGCGAAGGGAACGACGATAAGGGAAGGCGCGAAGGGCTGTGGCACACGGTATGGGAAGGCGGGCAGCAGTGGCGCGAACCGCAGCTGATTGGGAATCAGACCCCCGCCAACCTGGTCAGTGTGGCGATCAGCGGTGGTAACCAGCTCTTCGCCGCCACGTTCGGTACCTTTGACTACGAGATATATGTCCGGCGCTGTACGATTGAGGGGGCGCCGGTTGTTGAGCCAGAGTCGGGCCTTACCACTAGTCTCACCCAGGAAGCTAACAGCGTGACCGGTGAGGAGACAGTCTCCTTGGAAGTCACGGCGGAAGCGCCGGCCTCTTTGCCCGGGAGCGGTGAGGTGCCGGCAGCAGAGGTTAGCCCGCGCGATCCGCTTCTCCTCGGGTTTACCGGACCACTTCTGCTCATCGTCGTCACGATCACAGCCTACATGCTCCGGCGGCGCGCATAGGCGTGGCGCTCAGTTCCACCGGTCATCGGTGATGCGGGTTCTAGTTGCAAGGTGTCAAGCAAAACGACCGAAAGCAGGCGAACGGCGCACATCAGGAAAGGTTCTCTAGTGAATAAAACGATCATGCCAGTGACGGTTGTCTATACGCCAGAGGCACAGATACGCCGGCCTGCGAAACTGCTCGCGTCAATGTGGCAGGATCTGAAGGCGTCAAGAGAGTTATCCTGGCGACTCTTCGTCCGCGACGTGTCGGCCCGGTACCGCCAGAGTTTACTCGGTGTGCTATGGGCATTCATGCCACCGTTGATCACCAGTGCCATTTTCATCGTCTTACAGTCAAAAGCAGTGATCAACTTCGGCGAGACGTCCGTCCCCTACCCAGTTTATGTCCTGGTAGGGACCTTGCTCTGGCAGCTCTTCGCAGACGCCTTGAATGCTCCGCTGCGCTCAGTCACTGCGGCCAAATCGATGTTGGCGAAGATTAACTTTCCCCGTGAGGCACTAATCGTTTCAGCCGTCTATCTTGTCCTTTTCGATCTGCTGATCAAGCTAGGAATCCTCGCCATCATCTTCGTTCTGTTCCGTTTACAGCCAACATGGGCGCTGCTCCTCGCCCCGGTTCCGATGCTAACGCTGGTGATACTGGGCATCGCCGCCGGCCTGTTGCTAACGCCGTTGGGCGTGTTGTATACGGACATAGCAACTTCGCTACCAGTGATTGTACAGCTGCTTTTTTTTGTGACGCCGGTTGTTTACACACCTCCTGACAGTTTTCCGTTTTCGATTGTTGCCTACGTTAATCCGGTGAGCCCGCCGCTCATCGCTGCCCGCGACCTCATCACGACCGGCACGGTCGAGAACGTGTTACCGTTGTTGGTGGTCACAATCACGTCTCTGTTCGTCCTGTTCATCGCGTGGGTGATCTACCGCATCGCGATGCCGATCATTATTGAGCGGATGAGTGCTTGATGTCAGATGTGTTAGTTAGCGTTGAGGGCGTCAGCAAGAAGTTTTGCCGCAGCTTGAAGCGCTCTCTTTGGTACGGCGTACGCGATCTGGGCTCTGAGCTGATCGGTCGCAGTAATGGCCACGATACGCTGCGCCGCGAGGAATTCTGGGCCGTGCGTGATCTTACGCTTGAGGTCGCGCGCGGTGAGACGCTGGGCTTAATTGGACACAATGGTGCGGGTAAAACGACGCTGCTGCGCATGCTTAACGGTCTGATTAAGCCGGACCAGGGGCGCATTGCCGTCACCGGCCGGATGCAGGCGTTGATTGCCCTTGGCGCGGGGTTCAATCCGATTCTAACTGGGCGTGAGAATATCTACGTCAACGCGTCGGTTCTAGGCCTCTCCAAAGCCGAAACCGATCGGAGGTTTGACGAAATCGTCGCCTTCTCGGGCATTGAGGAGTTCATTGATATGCCCGTGCAAAGTTACAGTTCTGGTATGACAGTGCGGCTTGGCTTCTCGGTCGCGGCTCATCTGGACCCGGACATCCTGCTCGTCGATGAAGTACTGGCGGTCGGCGACATGGCCTTTAAGACGAAGTGCCAGGTCCGCATCCAAGAGCTTCGGGATGGTGGTGTCGCAATTATCTTTGTCTCACATAATCTACACACGGTTAGTCATATCTGTGACCGTACCATTGCCTTAGAGAAAGGGCGTGTCATCTTCGACGGCGATACCGAAGAGGCAATTGACACGTACCGCGATTCTCTCATCCGGCTGAATGCCGGTGCTGCCGACTCTCTTCGTGGTGGAACGGGCGAGATCCGAATACAGGGGGTCGAGGTTCTTGATGAGAATGAGTTGCCGCGCGAACGGTTTAGCGTAGGCGATCTCATGCGCCTCCGGCTCCATTATGATGCGAAAGAGGCAGTCGAGAACCCTGTGTTCAACATAACCATCCATGTGTTGCACAGCCATCAGGTAACGGGCATCAGGACCGATGTTGATGGTATGCATACTGGCGCGCTATACGGAAAAGGGTTTGTAGACATTCTGATTCCGCATCTTAATCTGTTGCCGAATATCTATACCATCGACGCCGTTCTCTTCCATCAGGACGGTTTCACCTTCTATGATCGGCTGAACACCATTGGTCACTTTCGGGTGGTTGGCGGTCTACAAGTAAACGGCACTGCTTACTTACCGCATGAGTGGGTGATCAACGAACCGAGCCTGGAACTGCAGTTTCCTTCACCTGTTACAAGATGAACAAACCTCCGATATTTGTGGTTGGCGTCCAACGTTCAGGGACCACGCTACTGGCAGCACTGCTCGCCGCCCACAGCCGGATGAGCTGTGGGCCGGAAACGCACTTCTTTCGTTGGCTGGCGGAGGAGGAAGAGCCTTCTCGACTCTGCCGAGCGGATAGCTGGCCTGAAACAGCGGTATCGTTTCTTAGCGCGATCACGGCGACAACGTATTCGCCTCCGGGACGTGTCCGCTTGATCGACCGCTAC
>JAVVFG010000071.1:0-10068 GCA_032260445.1 Anaerolineae bacterium
CGACAGCGCAGCGTTCTCTTACGCGGCGACGGAAGCACCAGCTTAGATAACTGAAACTACCCGACCCGAAAATAGTCACAGCCTTCTTGCGGGAGCGACGAGCATGCCGATGGAGAAGCGAGCAGCAATATAGTGGGGACTGTGAGGGTTAAGAAGACGTGAAGGATGGCATCTCCACACGGCAGCCAAACCTTGCCAACGATCGAGATCCAGCTCGTATCACTGGCATGACATCGCTGCAATACTTTAGGATATGCTATCCGGCATGCGGCCTGGAACTGCCATAGCGTAGCACGATATTTATCAGGAAATCTGTTAAGCAGTTTACAGCGGCGCTGACATCCGACTAACATTCATGGTGATTCAGAGCCGCTTGCCTGGTGCGGCGGCGCTTTACGGCAGGCGCCAAACAGCGTGGAGAGCTCGCTGCTGACGATATCGCTCGTTGACTGCCTGCCTCGGCGTCGTTTATGATACGGGTGGTGTGTGATGGTACTCTGCGTTCTACTAGCCAGTCGCGGCCCGGAATGGTGCCAACCTAGATGAGCAATTTGCCGGGAATCTTGTCGTGGGCGGGCTGCGCAGCCTTTGGGGTGACCTGGGGCTGGCTGCTCGGGCTGTGGTTAGCGCCGCGGCGGCGCACGCAGTCGCCTGCGACAGCGGCCGGGCGGCCCCGCTTCTCGCACCGCTGGTTGCGTGCCGCCGTCGACGTGCTGGAGCGGGTGCAGAAGAGCCGGTGGGGCGCACGGCTGCAGCGACTGCTCAGGGTTGGTTTTTTGGCGCTGCTGGTCATCAGCCCAGCCGTCGAGGTCTGGGCTTATGGCGGCGCGGGCCTGGCGCTGCTGTTTGCCGTCGCGGCGGCGACCGGTTTCTGGTTACACCGGGCCTGGCGGGAGTATCTAATGGCGCACCGGCCGGATTTCGCCGGTGCGAGACGAGAACAACGATAGAGGAGGATGACGAATATGGATGCTGCCCTATACCTCGCGCAGGAGACGGCGGAAGCGACCCCCACGATCCAACTGGCGGGTGCGCTTGCCTTCGGCATGATCATCGGCTGGTACGTCTACTACATTAACCGCTATCGCGAAGGTGACGTGCAGTTCAGCGACCTGATCACGGTGATCGGCATTATCGGCGGCGGGGCGGTGCTCTCGCTCTTTGAGGCGCGCACCGATCTCTTCGGTGCCTACGGGATTGGCCTGGCAGTCGGCTTTTTCGGCTATCTGGTCGTGCTGGCCCTGATGGTGCGCGCGTCGGACTATTTCGACGTCAACTGGTTCTTGGATGGGCGGCGCCTGCCGGATGAGCGCTACGTCATTCCCCTTGAGCAGCGGAAGACGATCGCGGCGATGGGGGTGCAGCCTCCACCGGCTGGCGGCACAGGAAGTGGAAACGTCCAGGTGCCGGACTAAGCGGGGACCATTAAGCCATGGTAGATAGGTGAGCGTTTGCACCGGCCATACCCGAGACGGCCGGTGCCTCGCTGCCGCATCTAGCCAGCTGCGGATCGCGGTTCACTAAAAGGTATAAGAGATGGCAATCGAGGAACGGCTGGGTAAAGAGCAGGTAGCCCCTTTGCTGGCACTACTGGCAGATCGCGATGCGGGTGTACGGAGTGCGGCGCTGCGCGCGTTGGTACGCCTGCCACTGGACGAGGGGGCCTGGCAGCAGGTCGGTGTATACGTCCTCTACATGTTGCGTGCGCCAGGCGCGGCGCCCTTGTTCGGGCAGCAGTCTGCGAAGCGGCAGGTTGCAGATGCGCTGGGGATTGACGAGCGCGCGGTGGCTGCGCTGCCGCCGATCGCGCGCGACGAACTGATTGAAGCGGCTCTGTACGTCCCACTTCGCCCCGTGCGGAGACGACTGCGCGAACTGGCGACAGCTAGCGACGAGGACGATAGCTGGCTCGCTGCACTGGCGCTGGCACGGGTAGGGGATCGCGTGGCGTTGCCGCCTCTTCTTGAGGCGCTGGAGGGTGACGACGAGGGAAGGCGGCAAATAGCGGCATACGCTTTGGCGGGCGTTGACGTCAGGGGGGCTGAAGAGCAGGTACGGCGGGCATACGCCGCATCCGCTTTTGAAGAAGGCAGCGGCGGGCCGTTCTGGCTGGCGATTGCCTTGGCGCGGGCAGGTGAGACCGGCCCGCTGGCCGAAAGGCTGGCAAGCGGCGAGACGGGCTATTGGGGCGACCCGATTCATTTTGACGAGTTGGTCGCCAGCCTGCCGCCGTTCCCGGAGGCGATGCGTGCCTGGCTGAGACAACAAGGCGAAGAGGAGTCGCTGCCGGAGCAAGGGCGGCAACTTGCCCTCGACCTATGGAGAGCCCACGAGCCGCGGCCGGCAGCCGAGTCAATCACGCCGGCAAGCCGCGAGGAAGAGGAGGCGGCGGAACGCGCGGCACAGGAGACGCTGGCGCAGGTGGGGGCGCTTCTCGCCGGCGCTGAGGGAGAGCTCTCGTGGCATCTGGACGTGGAGGCGCTTGCCGCGGTACCGGCGGAGACCGCGCCGGTGCTCGTTAGCAAGCTATGGGAGCTTGCCCTCCATGACCGGAATCGTTTCGGGATGGGACTGGGCAACGAGATTGGCTGGCTCGTCCATGACCTGCGCCACGCATACAGGCCAGATATCCGGGCGCTGTTTGCGACCTTCTCCAGCGTAGAAGATGGGTCGCTTGAGCGGTTCCAACTCGCCTGGCAGGTATCCCGCGCCGGCCTTGAGGAGGTTCTGGCTGCGTTGCTTCCTTCGCTGCAATCGCCCGAGAAGCAGGAAAGAAGAGACGCTGCCCGCCTGGTTGAACTGTGCGCGCTCTACGTGGGGCAAACGTACCCGCCAGTATTCGGCGGCGGTGTAGCGCCTTCCGCTGCCCCGCCCCACCTCGACATGGAGGAAACGGAAGAACTCGCACCCGATCTATTTCCACCCGGATCGTTCACAGGGGCGGTAGGCAGGCGGGCTGGGGACGACGAAGAGCTGTCTTTTGGCCTAAGGCCAGGGCGGCGAAATGGGGGGCAGCGGGACGTGGCGATCGAGCGGGTGGTGAACACGGGCTTTGCGCCGGTGGCAGCGCCGGCGAGCCGGCTCGACCGGCGCGAGGCATTAGAGGCCGGCGGCGATTATTATTTCTGGCTGCAGATCGGCGCGCCGATGGCCGAGAGCATCGAGACGACGCCCACGGCTTTGCCGGAGGTACCGGAAAAGGCGCGGCTCACCGTCGTGCTCTTTGCCTTCCGCGATGGGCTGCAGGTCCGCGCGGGCGCGGACAGCGGCGAGCTGGAGGTTGAGGGGCCGGGCGCGCGAGTCGTGCAGCAGCCCTTTGCGGGTGGCGGTGCGCTGCCGGAGAGCGGCGCCCGGCTGTACTTCCCCGTGCGCGTACCGGACGAGCCGGGCAGCTACCAGCTGCGCTGCAGCATCTACTGGGGCCAGCTGCTGCTGCAGTCGCGCCTGATCACGGCGAACGCAGTGGCGCCAGGGACGGCGGCGACGGGAGCAGAGCCGCAGCTGCGCAGCGACCTGGATTACACCATTTCGAACCGGCTCGCGCCGGCCCAGATCAAGGAGCTAGAGCCGGAGGGGATGCCGCACCGCCTCAGCCTGATGCTCAACAGCAACGGCGATGCCACGCATAACATCCATCTCTTCGGCCGTGAGGGCGATACCGTCGTGAAAAAGGGCGATCTCCGTTTTGGCGAGATGGAGCTGGCGGACATGATCGAGAACGCGCGGCGCAAGCTGCGCCGCGCGAGCTGGGGGCACGAGGAGGAGTTTCAGGAAGAGTGGCGCTATCGCTATGCGGACAGCGAGCGCGAGCTGCAGGCATGGCGTGAGGGCCGGCCGGGCGGCGAGCAGTTCATCGACAAGCTGCGGCTGGATCTGGCGGCGATGGCGAAGAGCGGCTACCGCTTTTACGCCAGACTGGTGGATGAGCTGCTCGACGACGACGCCGGCGCGTTTAAAAAGTTGATGCGGCAGCCGGCGACGGTGCAGATTGCCTTCAGGCGTTCGGTGAAGCATTTGCTGCCGGCGGCGCTCGTCTATGATGACCGCATCCTGGCGACAGCGGATCCCAGCCAGTTCCGGCTGTGTGCGACCTTTGAACAGGCCTTGCGCGATGGCGCCGACCTGTTACAGACGCCGTGCTGGCAGGGCGCGTGCCCGGAGCGGGATGCGTGGACGGTCGTTTGTCCCAGCGGCTTCTGGGGATTCCGCCACTTTCTGGGGATGCCGCTGACGCTCTGCGATGAGGCGGCAAGCCGCGATGGCGCGCCCTGCCCGGTGCCGGACCCGCCGCCATTCATCGGCTACAGCGGCCCGCTGCGTCTGGCCGTTGGCGCCGCCACCGATTTGCCGCGATGGGGCGAGCACGAGGCGGGTCTCTATGGTTTGCAGCCGGCCGAGCGCTGGACGGTGATCGACGATATCAACAAGCTGTTCCAGTTCTTTGTTCAGCCGCCGCACGTGCTCTACTTCTACTGTCACGGTGGGCTAGACGATGGGGCGGCGACCCTGGAGTTTGGCCCGGCAAGCCCGCGGGCACGCATCGACCGCACGATCTGGAGCGACGTGCATTGGGAGAACCCACGCCCGCTGGTGTTTATTAACGGCTGCCACACGACGGCTGTGACCCCGGAGAAGGCGATGGACCTGGTGGAGCCCCTGCTGCGACGCGCGCACAGTGCGGGTGTGATTGGTACAGAGGTGACGATCTTCGAGCCGCTGGCAGCGCGCTTTGCCGAGGCGTGCTTCCGGCGCTTCTTCGCCGGCATCCCGATCGGCCAGGCAATCCGTGATGCTCGCGTCGAGCTGCTGCAGCAGGGCAATCCACTCGGCCTAGTTTATATCCCGTTCGTGCTCGCCGGTTTGCGGCTGCAGGCTGTCGAGGTCGAGCCGTGAGCCGCCATGCGATGCCATGCCGGGGCCGGGTGGCGTGTCAGCGATGATGGACCTGACGGTAGAAGAAAAGGGCAGGCAGCATTGGGATAAAGACCACGGTGTTGTATAGGAAGTGAAGCTCGACCCGTGGAATCCAGAGTTGCAGGATGCTCGTCTGCTGGGTGGCGCCGAAGAGATAGAAGCCGGCCAGCCATTGTCCCTGCAACAAGGTGTGTTCAAACAGGTGCCAGCCCTGAACGACAAGAGCAACGGTCCACCAGGCGCGTGCTCGGCCCTGGAAGCCGGGACGGAGGCAGGCCAACCCCAAGAATAGGGTGAAGTTATAAGCGAAATGGAGTACCTCCGACGTCGCTAAAAACGGCAACCACAGGCCGAGGAGGCCGCCCGCAGCGGATCGGGCCCAGCCAAGCACGAACACCTGGTAAGCTTGCGCAATGTGTTCAGCCCAATGAGCAAAGACGAGGAGCATAAAGGCAGATAGGGCACGCCGGTGGGCGGTACCGTTGAGGGTCGCCATCCAGGAGGCGAACCCGCCTCCCATGTTCTCTCTTGCGTTGATCATCGTTCATATCCTTCTGGTTTGTGTACCAGCCGCTGCGGCCACCAGGCAGCAAGTGCCTCTCTGGCGAGCCAGAGGCCGACGACGGGTAACAACAACATCTGGACGTATATGAGAGCAATCACCCAGGGCGCGGGCGGAGCAGGCAACTCTTGGCCCTCTCCGCCGTGCGCATGCACCGGGCTGATGACGAGCAGCGAAAGCAGCAGGAGCATGAGACATGCTGGAATGAACCACTTACCCTGATTCATCATCTGTTCTTGTTTCCCCTGTTCGTGATGGCTACGTGCACCGAGGATAGCTATTTGACGTGGATTCCATGGGGGCCCGCGTTGAGCACGGGCCCCCGTTTCCCCGCTTTCAGGGGCGGCAAGGACTACTGGACGAACCTGCCCGCCTGGAGGTCACGACAAGTGTAATCCCCTGTGAAGGGTGGAACGTTATTGCATCCGGCACCTGCGGTGTGAATCTGTTCGTTGATCAGACCGGGGATTGCCGGCCCATGATCACGTAGGACGAAGTGATACTCGGCTGTGCGCGGTTCTAGCAGACCAACAGTCCAGGGGGCAGCGTCGCCGCCGGCAGAAATGTGGGCACCGTAATTCGCCTGACCATCACCGCCAATGACGTGACCGGCGGCAAACGACACCGAAGCGCCGGCAGCAACGTTTCCGGGGGGCGGGAAGGCGTCATCAAGACCACAGACGCCGTCGCTGCAGTTCTCCGGATAGTTGAAGATCACCCACCACACTGTGACTGTATGACCGGGTGTCAGCCCCGAGGTATTAATCTGGAGCGATGCACCCTGGTCGTTCGTCACCAGCTGGGCCGAACTGCCAGGAACCATCGTGATATTACCCAGATCGCTAATGTCGTGGACAACAGTCGTGTACCGTTCGGCTGGTCCGGACGCGAGGGCTAACGAGAAGCTACCGAGGAGTAAGATGATTAGACTTAACAGGACAATCATTCGCTTGCGCATGTACGTTCTCCTTTCTTGATACGAGCTACAAATCAACAACGGTTCAACTATTACCATCACGTGCCCCATTTAGGGGCGGGGACAACAAACTTGAAAGTGTCCGGTCTTCGTGCAACGTGTCTACCTGTCACCTGTGACCTGAATCGAGTTTGCGGCAAACGTGACGTCGACGGTATCATCGTCATTGGGTAGGCATTCGATGTCGCCTACCCGTGCGAGCACCGTAGCCCCGCCACCACCCCAGCCAGCATCGAGAAAGCGTGTTCCTGAGTCGACTAGGGTTGCATGGTTCCCAGCGCCGTTGTAGGGAACAGTAAAGCAGAAGAGGTTTCGTCACGGGTACCCCAGCACGGGAAGCGAGGGGTACAAAAAGGGTACGAGATGGCGGATAGTATGCTTTCGTTTGGAGAGTGGGTGCAGCAGCGGCGCGGTGCGCTGGGTTTAACGCGCCCGGATTTGGCCCGGAACGTGGGCTGTGCGCCGGTCACGATCAAGAAGATTGAGCGAGATGAGCGGCGACCGTCGCAGCAGATCGCCGCGCTGCTGGCGGAGCACCTGCTTATTCCTGATGCCGATCGCGATGCGTTCATGCGGATGGCGCGGGGCGAGTTTGTCGCCGCGCCGATTTCCTCCCGCGACCTCGTTTCGCTGCCAGCCTTTTTGCGGGCGGGCGAACGGGCGAAGGAACGGGATGAGACGCCGTTCGTGACACGTGAGGCGGAGTTAGGGCAGCTCGACGCACACCTGGATGCGGCTTTCGCCGGAAAGGGCCGTGTCGTCTTCATCACGGGAGAAGCAGGCAACGGTAAAACGCGTCTGGCTCAGGAGTTTGTGCGGCGGGCGCAGGCAAACCATGCGCAGCTGGTCGTCGCCCATGGTAATTGCAGCGCCCATACGGGAATAGGCGATCCCTATTTGCCTTTCCGCGAGATCCTGGCGCTGTTGGCTGGCGATGTCGAAGCGCGCTGGGCCGCCGGCACCGTCAGCGCCAGTTATGCGCAGCGGCTGTGGCACCTGGTACCGCAGACAATAGAGGCACTGCTCGACGCCGGTCCGGATCTGGTGGACATCTTCATGCCGGGACCAGCACTGGTCACGAGGGCGGAAGCGGCGGCACCGCGGGCAGCTGACCTTCTGGCGCGGCTAAAGGGGCTGGTCGCGCGGCACGAGAGCCGCCAGAGCCAGGCACACTTGCAGCAGGGTGCCCTCTTTTCGCAGTATACCAGGGTGCTGCAAACGCTGGCGCGGCAGAATCCGCTCTTGCTGGTCATCGACGATCTGCAATGGGCGGATGCGGGTTCGATCAGCCTTTTGTTTCATCTGGGGCGGCACCTGGAAGGCCACCGCATCCTCGTCGCCGGACTGTACCGGCCGTCGGATATTGGGCTAGGGCGCGACGGCGAGCGCCACCCGCTTGAGCCAGCGGTCAACGAGCTGCAACGGCTGTCTGGCAATATCCACATCGTGCTCAGTGAGGCTGATGGCAGAGCGTTTGTCGAGGCCCTCGTAGATACGGAACCGAACCGCCTGGACCAAGCGTTTTGCGACGCGCTTTATGCGCAAACTGGCGGCCACCCGCTGTTTACGGTGGAGATGCTACGTGGTTTGCAGGCGCGTGGCGATCTGGTCCAGGATGAGGCGGGGCGGTGGACGAAAGGCGGGGTGTTGGATTGGAAAAAGTTGCCCGCGCGCATCGAAGGGGTGATTCAGGAGCGGATCGGCCGCTTGCCGGCAGATGCACGGGAGATGTTGAAAGTCGCTAGCGTAGAAGGGGAGGTGTTTAAAGCCGAAGTCGTGGCACGCGTGCAGGGGCTTGACGAGCGCGAAGTGCTTGGCTCGCTGGGGGAGACTCTCGACAGACAGCACCGCCTGGTCAAGGTCTGGGAAAACCAGCAGATAGGGACAAAGCAGGTAACCCATTACCGCTTCCGGCATATTCTGTTCCAGCAGTATCTGGACGACAATCTGCACGCCGCTGAGCGCGTCTACTATCACCGGGCAGTGGGCAATGAGCTGGAAGCCCTATATGGGGAACGGGCTGATAGGATTGCCCCTGACCTAGCCCGGCATTTCGCGATCGCCGGGGATGAGGGGCGCGCCCTGGACTATTTCATCCAGGCGGGTGATCGGGCGATGGCGGCACAGGCCAACGTCGAGGCGGCGGCCCATTACAGCCAGGGCGTGGCGATCGCGCGGCAGCGGGAGATGAGCACGGAACAGCGTGCACACCTCTATATCAGGCTAGGACGGGCATTAGAACTGAATTCTGAATTTGAGCGGGCGCTAACCATCTATAAAGAAATGGAGGGCGAGGCCGGCCAACGTGGCGACGAGCATCTGGCGCTGGCTGCCTTGATGGCACAGGTGACGCTGTACGCTACCTTTACGCCTGTTTATGATCCGGAGCGGGCAGAAACGTTGGCACAGGAAGCCCTGGCGCTGGCGCGCCGGCTGGGCGATGAGGCGGCTGAGGCGAAAATTCTGTGGGCGCTACTGTTCGTCTACCTCATCACAAACCGGAGAGAGCAGGCTGTGGCGTCTGGAGAACGTTCGCTGGCGCTGGCGCGCAGACTCGACCTGCGCGAGCAAATGGCCTATACGCTCAACGATTTGGGCAGCCACTGCTACCTGGTGGGCGGCCCACTGGAGAAAGCGGTAGCAGCGCTGCGAGAAGCCAGCGAGTTGTGGCGCGAGCTCGATAACCGGCCGATGCTTGCCAACAGCCTTGCTGGGGCTGCTCTTGTGCACATGTATGCCGGCAAATTCAGCGAGTCGCTGGCTTTCTCCGACGAGGCGCTGGCGATGAGCCGAGCCATTGACAATGTATGGGGGCAGTCCTACAGTCGTTTTCGTACCGGCTACATTTACTGGGAGCGCGGCGAGCCGGACCAGGCGATCGCGGTGATGGAGGCCTGTATCGACGCGGGCGAACGGTCGGGGTTCACGGCGTCGCAGGTGGCTGCCCGAGCTGACCTGGCCGACGTTTACGGGCATCTGGGGGCGATGGAGCGAGGCATGGCGGTGGCGCAACGCGCCCTTGAAATCGCCGAGACAAAGGCGCCGCCCTTCCGCCTATATGCCCTTGCCGTCCTGGCGCAGCTTTACCTCTGGCAAGATGGGTTGACGGAGGCGGCAGCGGTGATCGCCGAGGGGGAGCAAAATCCGTTTGCCGCGGGCTGGCCTCTCCATTACCTGCCCGTTCGTCTGGCCGCCGCCGAACTGGCCCTGCGACGAGGCGAGTGCGAGCGCGCGCGGGCGTTGAGCGCGGGGTTACGGGCGGACATCCAGCGCAGCGGCGCAGCGATGTACATGCCCAAGACCCTCTCGATTCAAGGGCAGGCCTTGCTCGGTTTGGAGCGACAGGAAGGGGCGCGTGCCTGCCTAGAGGAAGCAGCGACGGCAGCGAAGGCGATGGGTGCGCGTGCCAGCCTGTGGCCAATTCTCTTCGCCCTAAGCCAAGCTGTAGACGACCAGGGCGCGGCACAGATGTTACGCCAACAGGCAGGGGAGATTGTGACGACCATTGCCGGGCGGGCGCCAAGTCCTGAATTGCGGCAGTCGTTCATTCATCGAGCAGATATACGGCTGGTGCTAGAGAGCGTGCTCGAGAGCTAAGGAAGCGGCTAAATTAGCG
>JAVVFG010000071.1:10168-13853 GCA_032260445.1 Anaerolineae bacterium
AGCGGCTAAATTAGCGAAGAGACGCCGGGCGAGGGCTCGCAATAGTAGTATGGGAAGGCGGTGAGGAAGCGCGGGCAGGGGCTATCTTGCGCACAAATTTTCGCCTATAATGGCAGTTTGCTTCGAGGATGAAACGATGAGCGAATTCGAATTTCAGGAAGAAGAATTCACTACTCAGTTCAACGGGCAGACCCTCCTCCGCATCTTAGAGCAGGTCAAGCCGTACTGGCCGTGGATGTTAGGTTTCCTCTTCGCCATCAGCCTGACGGCGGTGCTAGACGGCTACTTCACCTACCTCAGCCGGCGGATCATTGACGAGGCGATCCAGCCGGGGAACCGCGAGGCGCTGTATCGTATTGTGACGCTCTACGGGGCGCTGACGGTGGTGCAGGCGGCGACGGTCTTCGGCTTCATTTACCTCACCGGCATCCTCGGCGAGCGGGTGCGCTACGACCTGCGCAAGAAGCTCTTCAACCACCTGCAAGAGCTGAGCCTGAGCTACTTCAACCGCACGCCGGTGGGCTGGATCATGAGCCGGGTAAACAGCGACACGGAGCGCATTGCCGAGCTTGTGACGTGGGGCATGCTCGACGTGACCTGGGGTGTGATGAGCATCGTCGCCTCTGTCTACTTCATGGTCCGTATCAACTGGCAGCTGGGGTTGATCGTCTTTGCGATCGTGCCGGTGCTCGTCGTCGTCGCGACCGAGTTTAAGAAGCGGATCCTCACCGAGTACCGCGTGGTCCGCAAGATGAACTCGCGCATTACCGGTGCTTACGAAGAAAGTGTGATGGGTGTGCGCGTGACGAAGGCGCTGGGGCGGGAAGCGCAGCAACTGGCGGAGTTCGAGGAGCTGACCGGGGAGATGTACCGGGCCGGCTACCGGGCGGCCTGGCTGAGCGCACTTTTCCTGCCAGCGGTGCAGCTGATCAGCGCGTTCGGGATCGCCGCGGTGGTGTGGTATGGCGGCATCCAGTTCAGTGTGGGCGGCATGACCATCGGCGGTATCTACGCTTTCTTCAGCTACGTCACCTCGATGCTTTGGCCCGTGCAGGAGATGGCGCGCGTCTATGCCGGCATGCAGCAGGCGGTCGCCTCGGCGGAGCGGGTGTTCAGCCTGATCGACGCGGTGCCGGAGATCCAGGACCGGCCGGGGGCGATTGACCCGGGCACGATGAGCGGCGAGATTGTCTTCGACAACGTGGAGTTCTATTATGAGATCGACAAGCCGGTGCTGCGGGACTTCAACCTGGAGATCAACCCGGGCGAGACGATTGCGCTGGTCGGGCCGACGGGGGGCGGCAAGTCGACGATCGTGAACTTGCTGTGCCGGTTCTTTGAGCCGCGTGCGGGCGAAGTGCGCATCGGCGGGCGCGACTACCGCGATTATACGCTGGACGCGATCCAGTCGCGGATTGGCGTGGTGCTGCAGACGCCACATCTGTTCTCAGGCACGATCCGCGACAATATTCGCTACGGGCGGCTGGACGCTACGGACGAAGAGATCGAGGCGGCGGCGCAGCTGGCGGGTGCGCATGAGTTTATCGAGACGCTGCGGCACGGCTATGACGAAGAAGTCGGCGAAGGCGGCGGCCTGCTCTCGGTGGGGCAGAAGCAACTGGTCAGCCTGGCGCGGGCGGTGCTCGCCGAGCCGGAAATCTTCATCATGGACGAGGCGACGAGTAGTGTGGATACGCTGACGGAGGCGCTGATCCAGCAAGGGATGGAGAACCTGATGCGCGGCCGCACGAGCTTCGTCATCGCTCACCGGTTGAGCACGATTAAGCGCGCCGACCGTATCCTACTCGTCGAAGATGGCCAGATCAAGGAGATGGGCAGCCACGGCGACCTGATCCGCGCACGTGGCCATTACTACCGCCTGTATACGCAGCAGTTCCGCAGCCAGCTGGAAGCGACGTATGCGCAGGAGTTTGCGGGGAATGGCAAAGGGAATGGCGCTGCCAGCTCGGCGGGTGCTTCCTAAACCGGTTGCGCATGCCCGCGGCGGCGACTTGATCAAGAGTGCGTAAAAAGTGGCTAAATAGTATATAATCTGTGTAGCCGTTCGACAGAACGGCGGTTCATGGCGGACGCTCTTTGCTGGAACGCCGATTGCCGTACGAAGAGGTCTGGCACTGCAGGGGTATTCGCGGCTCTTGAACGCACTGACGAATCGGCCGGCCGTTTGGTATCGACATGACGGCAGGGTGATGAAGCGCCGGCGTTCTTACCCGGGCAGGACGGGAGCAGGTGCCAGCTTGCTCGTACACACCAGCAGCAGCCTTAACTTTGCTCTCAGAAGGAGGTGCTGTATCGCAAATTTCGCCTTGTTCACCGAACATCTCACTTGGCGGATGCGCCAACCAGTTGACATTCGAGGAGAAGAAAATGCGTGAGAAACCTTTCCGTACACTTTTGTTGTTAGTTGTGTTGCTTGCCCTGGCAGGATTCGGACTCGCCGCCTGCCAATCGGCAGAGGTAGAGACCCCAACAACCGCACCGCCGGCGCCAGTTGAAGAGGAAGAAGAAGCGCCTCCGGCAGCAGTTGAGGAATTCTCGGTCGGCGTGGTATTGCCGACGCGGGAAGAGCCGCGCTGGATCCAGGACGAGGCGCGATTCCGGGATGCGTTTGCCGATGCTGGCTACGAGGTTGAGATCCTGTTCAGCGAAGGCGACTCATCGCGGGAGCTGGCGAACGTGCAGGACCTGATCACGCGGGGTGTAGAGGTGATCATCATCACACCGCACGACGCGACGGCGGCAGCCGCGGCAGCGGAAGCGGCGGCTGATGCCGGGGTGAAGGTCATCAGCTACGACCGGCTGATCCGGGAGACGGATGCGGTCGACTACTACGTGACATTCGACAGCGTGGCGGTTGGCGAAGCGCAGGCGCAGTACCTGGTGGACAACGCCAGCGGCAGCGACAACCCGCTGTATCTGTACGCGGGGGCGGCGTCGGACAACAATGCGTTCCTGTTCTTTGAAGGGGCATGGAACGTGCTGCAGCCGAAGATCGCCGATGGGACGTTCTACATCGTGAACTCCAACGCGGCGGTTGACTTGCAGGACAAGGCCGAGCTGACGCGGGAAGAGATGGCGCAGATTCTGGGGCAGGTGACGACAGAGTGGGACTTTGACACGGCGAAGAGCCTGGCGGAGTCGAACCTGACGGCAGCTGGCGCAGAGGACAAGGGCGATGTGTTCATCCTGGCGCCGAACGACGGCACGGGACGGGCGATTGCCGACGCGTTTGCGGCCGATGCGGACATTGACAACTACCTGGTGACGGGGCAGGATGCCGAGGTAGCGTCGGTGCAGTACATCATCGACGGCAAGCAGTCGATGACCGTACTCAAGGACGTGCGGACGCTGGTTTCTGACGCGATTGCCGCGGCGATTGCCTTCCTGAACGGCGAGACGCCGGACGCGACGACGACCTACGACAATGGCGTCACCGAGGTGCCGGCAGCACCGTCTGAGGTGATCACCGTCGACCAGGAGAACGTCGTGGAAGCAATCATCGACTCCGGCTACTGGCCCGCCGATGAGTTTACTGGCATCGAGGCGATGGCGGAAGAACCGGTCGAGGAACCGGCAGCCGAGCTCTCGGGTCTGGTTGGTGTCGTTCTACCGACGCGGGAAGAGCCGCGCTGGATCCAGGACGAGGCGCGATTCCGGGATGCGT
>JAVVFG010000072.1:0-13835 GCA_032260445.1 Anaerolineae bacterium
CCAGGTGTGGAAGGCGAAAGCGTTGAACGACCTCTTCACAGAGGGCCAGGCGATCTATCCGCAGGTGCTCCGCGCGCATGGGATCCACTCGTAGGGGCGTGTATGGTGCTCGCTAGGCTAGAGTTTAAGCAGCTCGGGCGCATTCTCCGCGCTGGCGATGCGGTCCAACGCGGCTTCGAGCTCTGAGAGGGTGTCGCGTAGCTCAGAAGCCCAGCCGCCGGGCGCCCGCTCGACTTTGGGGCGTGACGAGAGGATATGGCGCAGCACTTCGGGATCGTAATCTGAGGCCCAGATCTCCTGCATCTCTTCAACCAGCAGCCGGCGGCTGACGGGGATGTTGTGGCGGGCGAGAACCTCGCGATAGTGGGCGAAATCTTCGGCGAGATCGAGCGTCACCGATTCAAAACCATGGCGCGCGATGGTCAATTGCGCGGAGTAGCGCATGATGTTGTCAAAGTGCATGTGCTCGTCGTAAGGCTGCGGCTCGATGAGGATGATGTCGACGTTGCGGTGGTGGCGCCGTAGCTGCTTCACGTGATAGTGCAGTCCAGAATGGAGAAGGATCGATAAGACCTGGGAGGTAACCGCCTGCACGCCTCTTTCGCTGATATGCACGGGCACGCCGTCCAGGCCTGTGATGGCAGAAGGGCTCTGGTTATCAAAGGCGACAATGGGATTGATGCAGACGACGAGCGTGGCGCCCTGCTCAATGGCCAGGTCAAGGCTGGCATTGCCGCGCAGGCCGCCGTCGACGTACTCGCTGTCACCAATGCGCACCGGCTTGTAGAAAAGGGGCAGCGCAGCGGAGGCAGCGACGGCCTGCGAAAGCAAGACGTTCTCCTCGTAACCAGGGCCGAAGACGGCGCGCTCGCCGTTGTCGAGATTGGTGGCAATGATGTAGAGGGTGCGCTGCAAATCGGAGAAATGGTTACTGTAGCCGCCGATGCGCATCACCCGCCGCACATAGTTCTCGAGCCCCGAGCTTTCATAGAGGCCGGCGGGCAGGGCTTCAAGCGCCAGCCATAGCAAATCCCAGAGCGTCGTATCGGGACGTCGCTTGAGGTAGCGCGACCAGGCGGCGAGCACCTTGCGCGGCAGCTTTACGCTACTGCGCAGCAGCTCTTCCGGCCGGACAGAGAACAGGTCATTCGGGCGAATGGCGGGGAGGTAGGGGTGACCGCCCGTCATGACCTCGAGCATGAGGCCAGGGCTGACGCCGGAGGCAAGCATCGTCGCCACCAGCGCACCGGCACTGGTGCCAACATAGATGTCAAAGTCATTCACTGTGCGATCGACGAGCAGGTCGTCGATGGCGCGCAGCGCGCCGATCTCGTATACGGCTCCCGTCAGACCGCCACCAGCCAAGACGAGTGCTGTCTTCCCGCGGGCGGCCGGTATTCTTGATGTTCCCAACGGCGATTGCGCCAAGAGCAACCCTGTTTATGAAGAATCCTGTAGCGCTTCTTGGAACCAGATTGTATCCAGCACCGCGCGGCGCGCAATCAGTTGATGGCTGACAGCGGAAGCGAGAGGGTGAGTAGGGCAATAGAGGATGCGGCGGTTTGATGATAGAATTGGTTTAAGCGTGGCGTGAGCCGGAGCTGGAAGAATGGGATTCATCTGGCGGCAGACACTGGAGGAACAAGATGGCACACCGCTTCCCTAGCGACGAATGGATCAAAGCACTTATGGATGTCGTCAACACGAGTGACGCTTACGCGGAGGCGGCGGCGAAGTGGGAAGGCGATTTAAACTTCGTCGTCGAGCCCGGTCCTGGTCTCAAGGAGCCGGTCTACCTCTATATGGATCTGTGGCACGGCGACTGTCGCAGCGCCGGCGATTTCCCGGCGGGCGAAAAGACGGCTGAGTTCGAAATCAGGGCGCCGCTGGCGACGTGGCGGCAGGTGCTCGCGGGCAGGCTCGACCCGATTATGGGCCTGACGACGCGGCGGCTCAAGCTGAAAGGGAATCTGATGAAGATCCTCAAGACGCCGCGCGCGGCGATCGAGCTGGTAAACTGCGCGCGCGAGGTTGAGACCCGGTATCCGAGCTGAGCATGGCAGAAAAGCTTAATCGCCCGCGGGTGGGACTGGCCCTGGGCGGCGGCGTCGTGCGCGGCATGGCGCACGTCGGCGTCCTCGAAGTGCTGCTCGGCGCCGGTATCCCGATCGACATCGTCGCGGGCACGAGTGTCGGGGCGGTGATCGGCGCCGTTTTCGCCGCCGGCCGCGACGTCGCCGAAATCGCTTACATTGTCAGGAAGATTCGCTGGCGCGACATCGCACGGCCAGTGTGGCCGAGGCGCGGACTTCTGTCGTTTGCGCCACTAGAGCGCACGCTGGTGCGGCTCCTCGGCGTCCTGACGTTTGCCCAGCTCACACACCCTTTTGCCGCGGTGTGCACGGACATGCGCACGGGGAGACAGGTGGTGATCAGCGAGGGCCGGGTCGCGCCGGCGGTCCGCGCCAGTGCCTCAGTGCCGGGGATCGTCACCCCGCTGGAGGTTGGCCCGTACCTGCTTGCCGATGGCGCGATTGTCAACAATACGCCAGCTTCGGTGGTGCGCGAGATGGGCGCCGATTACGTGATCGGGGTCGACATTATGGCCCCGGATTTTCTGCGCGCGGCCGGGCCGTTGGGGTTGGGATTCATGGCGCTGGAGATCGCCATCGCCAACAGCGGCACCGGACGCGCCTACAGCGAAGTCTTTATCTCCCCGCAGTTAGGCGGGCTTACTTACATTCTGTTCTCTGAACGGGAGACGCTGATCGAGCACGGCCGGGAAGCGGCAACAGCCGCCATACCCGAGATACGGCATGCGCTGGGCCTAGAACCAGTATAGAGCGGCGATCTTCGGGTAGACGACGCGGGGGCGAGGTAGCTCACCCCCACCGGGGAGCTGCCAGCTAGGCGCTTTCTTCTTCGCCCTCGCCGTCCTGGTCCGCCGTCTCGGGCTCGGCGAGGCGCGGTGGCGGCGCGGTTGCCGGTTGGTCGACGGCACCGATGCCCAGCGGCTGCCATTTCTTCTGGACGTCGCCGCTGCGCAGACGATGCTCAGCGCCGCCACGGGCGTGCACAGCCTCGAACCCTTCCGGCTCGATATACATGCGCTCGCCCTGCAACAGCCCGTGGATACCCTGCTGGCCCGGCTCGAGCCGCTGCGGCGTTTGCGCTTCAAGGTGCTTGATTTCGGTGGGATCGTAATCTTCGGGTTCGGTGTAGGTCGTGATGAAGCCTTCGAAGTTGCGCAGGACGACCTTATCCGGCGATTGGGCCAGGATGTAGTTAGGCGCCACTGGGATCTTGCCACCGCCGCCAGGAGCGTCGACGACGTAGGTGGGGACGGCATAGCCAGAGGTGTGGCCGCGCAGCCCTTCCATGATCTCGATCCCCTTGCTGACCGTCGTACGAAAGTGACCGGAGCCGGCGACCAGATCGCATTGGTAGAGGTAATAGGGGCGAACGCGGATCTTCACGAGATCGTGTACGAGCTTGCGCTGGATGTGCACGGAGTCGTTGACGCCAGCAAGTAGGACGCTCTGGTTGCCCAGCGGCACACCCGCGCGCGTAAGGCGGTCGGCTGCCGCCGCCAGTTCAGGCGTGATCTCCTTCGGATGGTTCACGTGGATGTTCAGCCACATGGGGTGGTAGCGGCCGAGCGTCTCGGCGAACTCGGGCGTGACGCGCATGGGGAGGAAGACGGGCACGCGCGAGCCGATGCGGATGATCTCGACATGGGGAATGGCGCGCAACCGGCTGAGGATCATGTCGAGCAGCTTCGGCGCGAGAACCATGGGATCGCCGCCGGAGAGTAAGACGTCACGGATCTGCGGCGTGTTTTCGATATATTCGATCTGGGCGTCAAATTCTTTGCGGCTGAATGTCTGGGTGGGATCGCCCACAATGCGGCTGCGCGTGCAGTAGCGACAGTAGCTGGCGCATTGTGTCGTGACAAGCATCAGGACGCGGTCAGGATAACGGTGGACGAGACCGGGCACCGGCGAATGCTTGTCTTCTGCCAGGGAGTCCTCCATCATCGAATGGAAGGGAACCATCTCGCGGGCGGTGGGGATCACCTGTTTGCGCACAGGGCAGTGCGGATCGTCGGGATCGATCAGGCTGGCGAAATAGGGGGTGATGTCAACACGGAAGAGTCCTGTCTGGCCCAACGCTTTGCGTTCGGACTCGGTGAGGTTTATGACCTTTTCTAACTCGCCAACACTGTTCAGACGATGCGCCATCTGCCAGCGCCAATCCATCCACTGCTCGTCCGGCACGTCCTGCCAATAGGGGGCACGCGTGTGGACGGGATCGGTGATGGGCGACGCAGTCTTGACATCAGTCATGTGGGAAACTCCTTTCTCCTCAAATCGCGCTTTCCGGCAGCGCCCAACGCTGGGCGAGGATGATGGTCGATACAGGGAGGGTTTTTAGCTGATTGTATGTGGAAGCGAGCCATTCGACAATCACGCTAAGGAAGGCTAATTGCTGGGAACGACGTTGAAGAGTAGCTGTGTGCTGGCGACCGGAGACAGGATATCGCCAAGGGTCGCATGGATCTGTGCCTGCCCATCGACGTCAGGCGGGAGGGAGAGCTCGAACTCCCAGTAACCAAAGCGATCGACAGGCAGCGTCGTATCCACGAGCATACGGCCGTTGGCGAGCATCGCGGTAAGATGGACCTGGCCCTCGGGCGCGTTATAGGCGACGCCATTGATGGTGATCGTCTGGCCACCGGTGATACGCTGGTCGGCGGCGGGGTTGGCGATGGCCACGCTGACCCCGCGCTCGTCGCCACGGGGGAAGATGGTGATGGGAACCTGGGCAGCCAGCCACTCTTCGCTCCCCGGCTGGTCCTTGGTGACAACCGCGCAGGCCGAGCCTTCGGCCTCCTCGGGGAGGATGACATAGGCCTGCCAATAGGTGCTGCCGCGTAGAGTGAAGGCGTAGTGAGCAATTTCCTCCTGGCAGTCGTCGACCAGAACGGAAAAGCGCATCGAGCCGCCGGTTTCGGAGCGAAGGTTGCCATCGGCGTAAAAGGCGTGCCCGGCAGCGGCGATCATGCCAGCCGGGGGGCGAATCAGCGTCAGGTAGCTCTCGGGCCGCGGCTCAGCAAGCTCGACGAAGACGGGAATACTATCGCTGGCGAGGAGACCCCCGCCCGCATCTAGGAGGACAGCTTGCAGCTCGGCGCTGCCGTAGACGGTGGGCGGGATGGCAACTGTACCGCGCCAGCCGCCGGCATCAAGCTCAGCCGTGGCCGAGGTAATGGTCCAGCCTGTCTCGCTAATCAACCCGAGCTGTAAAATCATGCCGGGCAGGCTGTGGCTGAAGCCGCTCACTTCGACCTCCCCGCCGAGGGGCAGGCGCGCGCCGGCGGCGGGGCTGCCGATGCTGAGAATTGGGGCAATGACCGGTGTGGCTGTGGCCGTGGGGGTGCTGGTGGGCAGAGACGACGTGGCCGTCGGCGGCAATGCCGTCGCCGTGGCCAAATCGCGGGTCGCCGGTAGTCCTGACGTCTGCCCCGGCGTTGGTTCCGGCGTCGGCAGGGCGCTGTCGGGGATCGCCGCGGTGGGGACTGGTGTCGGCAGAGCCGCCTGGTTGCAGGCAGCCAACCCCAGCAATAGCAGGAAAAAGATGAGCGTTCTTGTAGTCTGTGATGCGTTCATAGCGCTTCTCCTTGTGCCAGCAGAGCCCGTATTATAATGCCGATTTGCCTTTTCGGGCGCTTTGGTTTAGATCCGGGGGCCGATGTCTAATCCGGTAATCTTGCTTATTGTGCTGCTGCTGGCGCTGGCGCTGACTGTCGGTGCAGCGGCCATGCGGCGCGAAAGAACAGGCCACGTTGCCCTTGCCGGCACCGTGCTCGTCTTCGCTGGCTTGCTGGCGACGCGCCGGCCGGCGGTGGCAGGCAGCAGTGACAGTTTCCCCTGGGCGTGGGCAATCGCCGAAGCGAACTGGTGGCCGTCGCTAGCCTTTGTCCTTCTGGCCTTGACTGCACTGCTAACCTTGCTGCGCCAACATGCACGCCGCAGCGAGGTGGTGCCGGTCCTCCTGCTGTTCGCGGCTGCGCTAGCTGCTGCCTGGGCCGACTCGCCAGCGGCGCTGGTGACGACGTGGGTGATCCTCGGCGCTGGGATGGCGCTGGTCACCCGCCGCGAGCCGGATAGCCTCGGGCCGGCACGTTACGGGATCTTCTGGCTCGCCCCATTGCTGTTATGGCTGGCAGCGGCGGCGTCTCCCGCCGCCGGCGATGCAGTTGCGATGGATGCGCGGGTCAGGCAAGCGGGGACAGAAGGTATCTGGCTCCTGGCGGCAATCGTGGCAATTGGCGCGTTTCCTTTCCAATTCTGGCACCGGCAACCGTCCGCCAGGCATTCGGCGCTGAACACGCTGCTGCTGGCGGCGCCAGCCCTGGCCGGCGCTGTCTTGCTGGCTACCTTTGCAGGTGGGGCGGGCACCGCTCGTTATGCGCTGCCGGCCACGTTAGCGGGGTTGCTCGGGCTACTGTGGGCAGCCTACGAGGCGTGGCGGCAACGGAGAAGCGCAGTTTCCGTCGCGGCGTCGCTGCTGCTTGCCGAAGCAAGCTTGCTGGTGCTGCTTGCGGTCTGGGGAGACCAGGCAGCGATCCTGGCGGAAACGCGCGTACTTTTGCTCGCCGGCGGGGCGTTCGTGCTGGCTGCCGGCACAGTGGAAGACGGCACGTGGCAAAGGCTGGCGCTGGTGCCGGCGTTTGCGGCGTTGGCAGCGTTCCCCGCAACGGCGGGCTTTGCCGGGCGCGGGATGCTGTACACGGCGTGGCTCGACAGCGGGAACGGGATTCTGGTGGCCGTGGCGGTGCTGCTGCAGGTGCCGATGCTAGCCGCAGGGCTGACGCTGGTGTGGCCGCGCACCTGGCCGCCCGGGCCGGTGAAGATCGGCTCGCTCCTCCTGCTGCTGCCGGCGTTGGGGTTGCTTTCCTGGCAGGCGATGGGCGAGGTGGCGGCGCTCGCCTGGGGGACGATTGCCCTGCAGCTTGTCGGGGCGCTGCTGTTGTTTCGCTTTGCCACGGAAGCGGAAGAGCTAGAGCAAGCGCTGCAGCAGGCGCTTGCGCCGAAGCTGGAGATCGCGCGGGCGCTGGCAGCTGTGCAGCGGGGCGGCCGCGCTATTGCTGATGCTGTGCGCGACGCAGCCGGTATTCTCGAAGGCGGTGGAGGCCTGCTCTGGGTATTGTTCTTCCTCATCGTTATCTGGCTCGCCCGGTAAAGGATTGTGATGTCTTTTCCGACGATCTTCGACTGGCTGGAACGGTTGGCTTTTCTGCAGGGGATGCCCGCGGCCGCTGTCATCGTGGCGGCCGGGGCGATCCTGACCGTTCTCTGGGATTGGCGCGTGACGATATTTGCGTTGCTACTGCAGTATCTCGCGAGCAGTTTCCTTTACGTCGAGGTGCTTGAGCCGCGCCTGGCAATCGTCAAGCTGTTTGTTGGCGTATTTATCTGTCTCATTCTCTACTTTACAGCACGACAGACGGCATGGGGGCAAGCGCCGGCCGATCTGAGCGAGGCAGAAACAGCGCAATTACAGGAAGAACGGCGCGTTGGTTTTGGCCAATACCTTACGCCAGCCAGCGTGCCGTTTCGGTTCCTGTTTGCGCTGCTGGTCGTGGTTGTCCTCGTCTCGTTATCGGGGCGCCCCGGTTACCAGCTTCCGGCAGTACCGCCGTCATTGAATCTCGCGATTTATGCACTGGTGGGCTTCGGCGTGGTCAATGCCGGTCTGACGGCCGAACCGCTGCGGCGGGGCACCGGCCTGCTCCTGATTCTGTCTGGCGCTGAGCTTTTCTACAACACGCTTGAGCAGTCGATCGTCATGCTGGCGGTGCTCGCCGGCGCCAACCTGATGGTGGCACTCGCCGTCAGTTACCTAACGCAATTGCAGCTGGCGCTGCCGGTTGCATCTGATTAGTGATGGCAACCCTTTTTGCGGTCCTGATTGCTCCCATTCTCGTGTCTGCGTTGACGGCAGCGCTGCGGCGCTGGCCACGCGCGGCGGCGCTGGCAGGCGCAGGCAGTGTGGCGCTGTTGGCGCTGTTCGTAGCCGTCGTCACACCGGCAAGCGGCGAGGAGCCGCTGGGTTGGGAGTTGCTCGGCCGGACCCTGTCCCTCGACGCGGCCATTGGCCACATCCTGACGCTGCTGTATGCGGGCACGGCGCTTCTGCTGCTCCTGGCAGCCCTTTGGCCCCAGGGGCGTGATTTCACCACTGCCGCCATCGCGGCATTAGCGCCGCTAGCGCTGGCGTTGATGATCCGGCCGTTCGTCTATGGCACCGTCGCCCTTCTCGCCGCGGCGTCGATCCAGGTTGGCGTGATCCAGGCAGGGCGGGCTGGCTCGACGCGCGCGGCAATGCACTTTCTGACGGTGGTTGTGCTGGCCACCCCCTTCTTCCTGGTCTCCGGCTGGATGCTGGATTCGGAGCAACTGGTTTTCTTCCGCACGCTGTGGCGCCTGCTCCTGGCGGGCAGCGCGTTGCTGCTGGCCGGCGTGCCGTTCCATTTCTGGGTGCGCCCGCTGGTAGAGGAAGCGGCACCATTGGCAGTGGTCGCCGTGCTCGGGCTGGGACAGCTCGTGACGATCACGTTTGTGTCGCTGGTCTTCCTGGAGAACCCGATGTTTGCACAGACGGGGCTCCCTTTCTGGCTGCGCGCTGCCGGGTTGGCGACGATGGCACTGGCCGGGGTGCTGGCGGTCACGTCCACGCAGGCAAAGCGCGCGGTAGCCTATGCAGCGCTCCTCGATATGGGCGCTGTGTTGGCGAGCATGGGCACGGGCGGCGCAGGCCTGCCGGTCGTCCTGCTGCTTGTTCTCGCCCGTACCCTCAGTCTGGCTTTGGTGATGGCCGGCCTGGCGCAGACGGGCGCGGCAGAAGAAACGCAGCAGCCGCCGGCCGGGCGCTTGTGGCCGGTGTTGCTCGCGTGGTACGGGGCAATGTCCCTGGTGGGCCTGCCGCTCACGCCCGGTTTCGCTGGCCGGTGGGCTGCGGTCGGGCTCCTCGGCCAACAGTCACCGTGGTTCGCGGCGGTGGCGATCGCCGCGATCGCGGCGAGTGCGGTGGGTGTCTGGCGGACACTGCCGCGTCCCACCCTGCCATCCCTGGCGGAATTGCCGGAGAGGCAGCAGGTGGCGCTGCCGCAGATCATCGCGGCGACGCTGCTGCTGGCTGCTGTGATGTTCGCTCTCTTCCCTGCCTGGCCGCGGTCGCTGGCGGTGTCCCTCGCGGCGCTTTTTGTCTAACATGGCTGGCAACCCAGTCCTAACTGGCCATTGCCACGCCATCTACCATTTGCTAAAGTAGAGCACCTGTCGCCGGGCGGATCTTTTAACGGGAGAGATAGCGGGAGCCGGCTTCGTCCCGCTCTGTAAACAAAGCCCCCAAGGGCAAGAATAGAGAGTCGTGAACAGATGAATGCTCAAGAAAGAATCCTCGAACGGATTGCGTCACGCGAACTGATCATTGGCATCGTAGGCGTCGGTTACGTTGGTTTGCCGCTTGCCGTGGCATTTGCCGAAGCCGGCTTTCGCGTGATCGGTGTTGACGTCGACAAAGACAAGGTTGCATCGCTAAACGCGTGCAAGAGCTACATCGAAGATGTGGCAGACAGCGTTCTGGCCCCGCTGATCACGACCGGCGTGTTCCGGGCAAGCAGTGATTACGCCGACCTGGCCGATGTGGATGCCATTTCTATCTGTGTCCCTACGCCGCTGCGTAAGTCGCGCGATCCCGATATCTCCTACATCGTGGATGCTGCAGAGCGGATTGCCGCGCATGGCTGCAAGGGGAAGCTAGTCGTCCTCGAAAGTACAACCTATCCGGGCACGACGGAAGAGGTGATCCTGCCGCGCCTGAGCGAGAACGGCTGCCGGGTCGGGGAGGACTTCTTCCTGTCCTTTTCGCCGGAACGGATCGACCCGGGCCGGACGGATTACACCGTGTGGACGACGCCGAAGGTCATCGGCGGGATGACGCCGGGGTGCCTCGAAGTCTCGCTAGCACTCTACGGCACGATTGTCGCCGAGCCTGTGCCGGTCGCCAGCCCGGCGGCAGCGGAGATGGTAAAGCTGTTGGAAAACACCTTCCGCGCGGTGAATATCGGATTGGTCAACGAGGTGGCCCTGATGTGCGATCGCCTCGGGCTGGATGTCTGGGAGATCGTCGAGGCGGCGTCGACAAAGCCGTATGGCTTTATGCCCTTTTACCCCGGACCAGGATTGGGTGGGCACTGTATTCCGGTAGATCCGCACTATCTGAGCTGGAAGCTGCGGACGCTCAACTATACGGCTCGCTTTATCGAGCTCGCCGACGACATCAACCGGCACATGCCGGATTACGTTGTGTCGCGGGTGGGTGAAGCGCTAAACGGCGTGCGCAGGGCGCTCAATGGTAGCCGCGTGCTCGTCCTCGGCGTGGCTTACAAGCCGGACGTGAGCGACGTACGCGAAAGCCCAGCGATCGACGTCATCGTGCTCTTGCAGGAGAAAGGCGCCGAGGTATCGTACCACGATCCGCTGGTGCCCACTCTTGAACATGAGGGCATTCCGATGACGTCCGTCCCCCTGACGGAGGCGCACCTGCAGGAGTCGGATTGTGTGGTCGTCGTCACGCACCACAGCAGCTTCGACTGGCAGTGTATTGCCGACCACGCGGAGCTCGTATTGGACACACGAAATGCGCTGCAGAAGACGAGGGGGAAAGCGACAGTTATACCGCTGTAGCGACGGCTAGTTGAACCGGGCCAGAAGCGCGTACTTCGCGAGGTGGGCGCTTCGGTACAGAGGATCGAGCTCGAGCGCCCGGTCGTAACTGGCAAGGGCCTTATCGTACTCGCCCAGGTGTTCGTGAATGCGACCCAGGTTCATGTGGGCAAACTGCGGCACCTCGTAGCGCGGCGCTGTCGTTGCCTGTTCCAGCCAGGGGACGGCCTCTTCCCACTGCCCTAGCTCGATGAGATAGGCGCCGATGTCGTTGTACGGGTTGCCAAACGTGGGATCGACGGCGATGGCCTTCTCGCATTCAGCGATGGCCTCTTCGTAGCGCGACATCATGCTGTAGGTCCAACCCAGAAAGGTGTGAGCCTCGGCCGTGGGAAACGCTTCGAGAGAACGTTTGTAGAGCAGAATGGCGTCGGCCAGCTCTCCGCGCATCTGGTGTTTGTAGGCGCGCTCAAACAAGATTGCCGCCTGCTGCCGCTGGATGTCGCTCATAAGATGAGTCTAACACGCGGCGGGGAGGAGGCCAACGGCGGGCGACGGAGAAACAATCAGAGATTAAACTCGCGGTAGCGGCCGACGAGGATGACGTAGATGCCGAAAGCGATGAAGCCGGCAGCGACGGCGGCCAGGAGGTAGAGACCGTACTCCTGACTGGCAATCGCCACGAGGGTCTGGCCCAATCCGCGGGCTTCGTCGGGGTTAAAATTGCGTGAAGCCTGGATCAGGAAGATCCCCATTAGGCCGTAGATGATGCTGCGAACCGCGTAGCCAACCCGGCCCAGCGACGTAAGCCACATTTCCTGGCGGTCGGACATCTCGTCCAGACGCATCACGTTGCGGAAATTGGCCGTGATTGCTTTGTGAATCTGGTGCAAGGCGAGGCCGAGCAAGCCGAGACCGACGCCGATAACCAAGGCCTGACCGAGCGGTAACGCGAGTAGTTCCCGGGTCCAATCTGCAGGCGTGCGCCCGTCGCTCGTCTTGGGACCCAGCCCTAGGCCTAATTGGCCGGCAACGAGCGCGAGGCTGAGAGTGATCAGGCCGTTCAGCGCGTGGGCGCTGCGGTTGACGAGGTTAGCGATGCCTTTCTTCGTTTCCTTGGCCGGGTCGCGCGCCGCCATGAAGAGATGGCCGATGGCGTAGGCAACCAACCCGACGGCGATGAGCACGAGCAAGCCGCGCCCGAGCGGCTCGGCGACGATGGCGCGCAATGCCTCTTCGCGGCTGACGTTGGGGCTGCGTGCACCGAGGCTGGCATCAAGGGCGAGCAAGCCGACAAGCAAGTAAACAACACCGTCGACCACGTAGCCAAACCGGGCCATCCTGGTGACAACTGGAGCTGCGTCGTCTTTCGCGTCCTGAGCTTCAGCGAGCAGGTCTTGCGCATCTTGTTCCAGGCTGTCATCGACTCTACTCATTCTGATATTGACCTCGCGCTGACCGTGAACCAAAGTGCCTACAGGGTTATTCGACGGTCAGCTTGACCACAGTGACGCCGGCGCCACCTTCACTGTCCTTTCCTTCTTCCCAGGAGCGAATGCGTGAATCGCGGCGGAGACTATCGCGCACAGCTTGGCGCAGCCGCCCGGTTCCCTTGCCATGAATAATACGCACGTAAGGCAGCTCGGCGAGGATGGCGCTGTCCATGTAGCTTTCGAGGCGCGCCAGCCCTTCTTCAACGGTGGCGCCGCGGAGATCCAGCTCCATCGGCGCGCTTGCACGTACGCGCGTGCTCACGGTGGCCTGGACTGGCTCGTCCTCGTCACTCGCCGGTTCGAGCAATTTTAGCTCGGCAAGGCTAACTCTGGTCTTGAGCCGGCCGAGAGCTACCTCTGCCTCTTTGTTGCTGAGAGAGATGATTTCGCCGCTCTGGTTGAGCGATTTGACGAGGACGCGGTCGCCTACCTGGAGTGTGTCGCGCATACGGCGCAGGGCTTTGCGCTGGGAGTGCGCTGCTGGTGCCTCGTCTTGTAAGCCCGTTTCGACCTGCTCCAGCTCTTTGCCCAGCTGTTTGAGGGCATTGGCCGACAGGTCAGCCTCGCGGCGGCCAGTGCGGAGCTGGCTGCGAACACGGCGCAGCTCGGTACGCACCGCTTCCAGCTCTTCCTGACCCTGGCGACGTGCTTCGGCCAGGACTTCTTCGCGCTCTGCGTCGATGCGATTGAGGCGCTGCTGCAGCTCGTCGCGCTCCCGCTCGGCCTTCTGTAGCGCCAGGCGTGTGGCAGCTTCCTGCGAGGAGATACGCTCGCGGATATCGTAGATCGAGTCGAGGAGCGTGGCGGCACGGGTGCTGCCCGCACCCAACAGGGCCAGAGCGTCGTCCAGGATCGTCTCGTCGAGGCCGAGGCGGCGGGCAATGGCTACGGCGTTGGAGCGGCCCGGCAGCCCAATGGTCATCTCGTAGGTGGGCGAGAGGGTGTCGACGTCAAACAAGAGCGATGCATTGGTCGCACCCGGTGTCTGGCTGGCATAGACCTTTAGCTCCGGGTAGTGGGTGGCGACAAAGGTTGTCGCCCCCTTGTCGCGCAGAAAGTTGACAATCGCCTGCGCGAGCGCCGCGCCTTCGGCCGGATCGGTGCCGGAGCCCAGCTCGTCGAGCAGGACGAGGGAGCGGTCGTCGACCTGCTTCAGAATGCGGGTGATGTTGGTGATGTGTGACGAGAAGGTCGAGAGGCTTTGCTCGATCGACTGCTCGTCACCGATATCGGCAAAGATGTCGTCGAAAACGGTGAGGCGTGCCTCGACGGCGGGGACGTGGAGCCCAGACTGGGCCATCAGCGACATGAGGCCGACGGTCTTGAGGCTGACGGTCTTGCCGCCGGTGTTCGGGCCGGTTATCAGCACGAGGAAAATGTCTTCCTCCAGCAGCAGGTCGGTAGGCACGACCGTCTCGGACGGCAGGAGCGGGTGGCGCGCGCCGCGAATCCAGACGGTGGACCCGGGATGGCGGTTGGGGAGTTGTTCCTGCCCTTTCGCACCGCGGGCCGGGCGGACCTTGCGCCAGGGGACAAACTCGGGCGGGATGGCGTCAATTACTGCGGCGTAGCGGGCGCGGGCAAAGATGAGATCGAGCTCTGCGATGCG
>JAVVFG010000073.1:0-13761 GCA_032260445.1 Anaerolineae bacterium
GCGGAGCAGCCGGTAGCGGTGTATGGTGGCCCGGAAGGCGGGCAGCCGCTTGTGGCTTACCTCGCCGGCTGGGCGGACGTGCAGCGTCTCGGCGAGAGCTGGCACGAGATCTTGTTCCCCACGGGCGGCAGCGGGTGGGTGAAAGCGGACAGCATCCACCTTTCCGTGGGCTGCGGTCAAAGTGGCCCGCTACGGCTAGAGCTTCCGGCGGGGACGAGCAGCCAGATGATCGAGGGCAAGATGCCGGCCGCCGCTCAGATAGCGTTCGTCTTCTGGGCCGGCGGCGGGCAGGTCGCGACCATCCGCGTTAGCTCGCCAGAGAACAGCGTCCTCTTCCATCTGGAGGGAACCGGCAACGGCCAGGTGTACAAACAGCTGCTCGACGGCGAAAGCGAATGGGAGAGCACGCTGGATCGCGACCAGGAATATCTGCTTACCCTTGACAATGTCGGGCCGGCAGCAGCCACCTACACCGTCGAGCTAGGGCTGCAAGATTAGCCGGGACAGCGTGCCGCTGGCCCTGTCCTCTATCAGGGTGGGGGTGCCACGAAGCGCACGGCGGCAGCCGGCTCCTCGGCGATAGTGCGCAGCGTGCGCACGATGGGCTCCTGTAAGCGGTGCTCGAGCCAATCGCGGGCGGCATCATCACGTACGGCGACGACGAACTGCTCGCCTTCTCGCGCCAGCAGATGGGCATCACGCAACCAGCTATTGAACGTCGTCTGGGTCATCTGCAGGGATAACTCGTCCAGCACGTGGCGCCACAGGGCCCGGTCGGCCGGAGCCACTGCCTCCCCGGCGTCCATACTGCTTGTGGGTGCGCTCTGTGTGAAGAGAGGCGGTAAGTCGGCGAGCCCGGCGCCCAGGTCAAACGGGAGCTCGGCCGGGCGGAAGGAGCCATAGTGCTCGCGCCAGAGAACGAACGCCGCGTCGTCGGCAAACGGCAAGTGTTCGGGCGGCGCGAACAGGTAACAGGCAGCGGCATAGGCCCGCCATTGCTCCCAGGTCATGCGCGCAAGCTGGAGGAAGGCAGGCGGTGGTGAATCGCCGGCACGCAAGCGACGCACGAGGTAACCGGCCGGGTGGTCGAGGCCTGGCTCTTGCAACGTATACAAAGTCCAAGCCATGGCCTCATCCAACGAGACACCTAAAGCGAGGATCTGGCCCCGTGCAGGTTCCTGGATATCCAGCGTTGCCAGAAGATCCTTGACTGATCCCGCAGCAACAGCAGCAAACGGCTCAATTGCCCGGCCGCTAGTTGTGTGCCAGGCGTACTGCTGTATGGTTGGTATTTCTTCAAGGAACTTTGCGATGGAGTCTTTTCCTAGGGCCACTGCGAGTGTCCTATAGTATTTATAACCGCCCTCTTTTGTCCCCCACGCGCCCACTTTTTGTCCGTCACCCCGCCTTGTGTAGGGAACTTGTTGTCCGCCGGGGGTGGCGGTGTGCGGAACTTTTCGTCCGTCACCGCTCGCATCGTTGGGAACTTTCTGTCCGTCACCCCCAATTGAGTGGGGAACTTTTCGTCCGTCAGGGCGTTGTCCTGTGGGGAACTTTTCGTCCGTCTCCTCCCGGCAGGCGCCATCGGCGAGCCGCTGCCGGTATGTTTCCAGGTCGGCGGCGACCAATGGTGTCTTGAGGTTAATCCAGTAGGTCGTGGCCACTTTCTGGTCGGGCTGCTTGACACTGTCGCGTGTGGCGAAGAAGGCGCCCAGCAAATTGCCGGCAGGTGCTGCCTCCTCAAGGCGGTGGAACCAGCGGCGCAGAGTGCGGCTACTGACCTGGAACACCGCTTCGAGGTCACCGGTCTGCAGGGTAATCTCATCACGGATCTCCCCGCTATCTTCATTATAGTAACAGAGGCTGCGCAGGTAAGTGAGGAGCAGCGCCGGGCCTGGTCCTAGCTCAGCCAGCCAGCGACGGCGGAAATACTGCAGCTCAAAATGGGCATGTTCGGGCGCGACGATGTGCGTGTGTAGGGCATCGGCTGCCTCGCACCACGACGAACTATCCTCGCCGACGGCGGAAAAGACGTAGGCAACGACATCGGCGACGGAGAGCAGGCCGGGCGCCTCCACGGGTGCGGGCGACGGGTCGGCGGCACGGAGGAGGTAGGCGGGAAGCTGCGCTGCCTCGCGCAAGAGGTCGTGCACCGTCGCGGCCGTAATCCGTTCAGGGCAGTGGCGGCGCAGCCAATAAGCCAGTGCCGCAGCGTCACCCGGCGTCAAGGGATCGTCCAGGCGCACGCGGTAGCGTGTCTCGCTCTGGCGGGTAACTATGTCGTCGCGATAGTAGACAGGATCGGCTTCTTTGCTCAGGAAGGTGGCGATAGGCGAGGTACCAGCGACGATTTCCTTCTTCGTCGTGCGCCGGAAGACCTTTACGTGCTGGCCAGCTGCCTGTGCCAGCGCCTTGTCGTAGGCGCGGAACCAGGGGCGGCGCTGGTTGAAGTAGCTTAGCTGGCGCGCGCCAATAACGAGCCACACCTGGCTGGGGGTGAGATAGGGTGTCCAGCGGCGCAGGAAATACTTGCTGATCTTCCATACCTGGCCTGGCTGTACGACCTCGTTATAGGGCTGGGTATAGACGGCGGTGAAGACAGCCGGTCGCTCGTCGTGCATCGGTACCCCGGACTTGCGTTATTTTGTGGGAGCCCAGTGGAAGCCGGAGCCGCCTGATGCCGCTGCTAGTCCCGTTGACAGACCTTTGACCATATGCTATCCTCTTTCTAACTGTTAGGAGGTTGCGTACAACAACCCCCTCCCCATTGAAGGGGCATCCGTGGCAGCGGTGCTGGCTACACCCGCTACGGTTCGTGGCAGTAAACGGTTCGACAGAGCAAGGAAGTCAGCGCTGGCCCGCTGACTTTTTGCTTTTTACAAGGTCCAGCGCGCGAGATCGCGATCGACGTCATCTAGGTCAAGAAGGCAGAGACCAGCCGTGCGCCAGCGACTGCTCGACCGGCTGCTCGGCCGGACGGCACGGACGGTTGCTTCTCCCTCTACCAATACTTCTTGTGTCCAGCCATCGCTGGAGAAGCCGACGTAGTAGACGGTCCACTCGTCGTCATCTTTGGGCACGATAGCGCGCGTCCGCTCGGCCAGTTCTTCGAGCTTATCCAGGCCAAGTGGCCCCTCGTCCCAGTGACAAATGCCGAGAACTAGGAACTTCTCCGCTTCGTTGATGCCAGCTACATCGAGCGTAAAGGAGCGCCGCCATTCCGCGCCGACATCTTCGACGGGGATTGGTAGCTCGCCTTCGTCGCTGGCACGCAACAGCCACTCGCGGCAAAGCTCAGGCCAGGTCGATTCGCGGATGTATTCGGGTAGATTCCCCTGGATAAGGTCCAGGGTCTGTTGCTGCTGGCCGAGCGCGAGCTTGGAGTGGTAAGCGGCAAGGAAGCGGTAGTAGAAGCGGAGATAGGGATCGGTGACGAAGTAGCGGCCGCGACGCGAGTTGGGTGAGTTGTCGGTGATCGGCGTCCGCCGCGCGACGAAGCTGGTATCGCGCAGTAGGCTCAGATACTGTGACGTGTGGCCCATGGAGAGGCCTGTCTGCCGGCCGATGGCGCTAAAGGTGTGCGTTCCCTTGGAAATGGTGCGCATCACGCCGACGTAGTTGTGCGGATCGTTGACGAAATCCTGGAGCAACAGCCGCGGCTCGTCCATCATCCAGGAGTTTGACGGTGCGAGGAGAAGGCGCAAGTTCTCCAGCACCGACAGGCTCGGGTCGAGCCGTTCCCAATAGGCGGGGATGCCACCCCAGATGGTGTAGAGCATGACGCGCTCGTGCGCGTCGTAGTCTGGGAAGAACTGCTGTGTGGCGCCAAAGCGCAGCGGCTCAAGGCGCATCTGCACAGAAGCGCGGCCATAGAGGGGCGCTTCGTAGGAGAGTAATTCGCGCTGCATGAGGCCCATCTGCGAGCCGCACAGGGCAAGGAAGATGTTGGACTGGTTGAGCCACTGGTCCCAGGCCTTTTGGAAGGTGCCAACGATGGCCGGCGTGACATCCATCAGGTAGGTGACCTCGTCGATGAAGAGGACGATGCGCCGCTCCTCCGCGAGCTTGCCGACGCGCCGCAGCGCATACTCCCAGTTGGGGTAGGTGAGGTCGAGCGGCACCTCAATATCAGGATCCTCAAAATCGGCCAGCGCCTGCGAAAAGGAGCGCAACTGGTCGAAGGCGGACGTCGCCTCGGCCATCCAATAGAGTCCGTAGGCGTCGCGGTCGCGGATCCAGTGGGTAAGCAGCCGTGTCTTGCCGACGCGGCGCCGCCCGTAAAGGATCATGAGTTCGGCCTGGGCGGACTGCCACGACCGGTCCATCACTTCCAATTGTGCTTTTCGACCGATAAAGGTGCTCTGCATCGACATTCCCTCGGCAACAAGCTGCCTATGATAGGGGAGGCAAGAAGCCTACTTACGCGCTAAGCAATCAGAGATGTGCGCCAATGATAATAATCTCGTTTATGATAACCGCAATTATAATATAAATTTGGCCCGCCTATGTCAAGTAAACGGGCCGCTCCCTGCGCCGAAAACTCAAATGTGAAAAATAATAAACGAGATTATGATAAACAGGATTATTATAATCGGTCCCTGTTACCACCGCTTAATAATCTGAATTATTATAAGTAATGTTATGATACTGTCTTTGCTGGCGGCTGTCAAGAGTATTGTTGTAATATTGCAACAGCTACCCGCGCGAGAGGCTGCGCGAGGGCTTGCGGAACTTGAGGATGAGCTCGCCGCGCAGGATGTAGCGCGTCGCCTCTAGCTGGTAGCCGCGCTGTGTGAACAGCCGGATGAGCTCGGCGCGCGTGTAATGGCTGATGTGCTCGTCGGCGTAGGCGCTGGGCAGGACACGCTGGTAGACGGCTTCGGTGAAGCGCCACTCCCAATTCGCATAGTCAGGAGTGCCAAGCACCAGCGCGCCGCCGGGAGCCAGGACGCGATCGAGCTCGTCGAGGATTGGGGACTCCTTGGGGACGTGTTCGATGACCTGTGAGCAGAGGACGCAGGGGAAGCTCTCTGCGGCGAAGGGCAGTTGAAAGCCGGAGGCGTGGGCTAGCATGGCGCCGTATCGGCGCGAGTAGCGCAGCTTCGGCAACAAGATGTCGACGGCGACGCTGCCGGAGGGTAGGGCGGCAATGATCCGGCTCGAACCGCTGCCTACGTCGAGCGTGGGGCCCTCGCCGCGCAACAAGGTGGTGATGTGACGGTAGCGCTGCCGCTGCCAGTAGCGTTGTGGCAGGACAATGCTGTCGTGGGCGCGGGCGTCGTAGTCGGCGCTGAGGATGGAGTTGCGCAGGCGGTAGAGAGAGCGGAAGGTGCGCAGGTAAGAGAGCCCAAAAGCGAGCACCCGCGCGTGGGAGCTGCCATGCTCGCGCGGCACGTAGTTGAATGGCACTTCTTTGATCGTCCAGCCGCCGGCGTGCGCCTTTACCAGGATCTCTTGCAGGACATCGAAGTCGCGCTGTCGTAAGTTGAGGCTTTGCACGGCACGCGCCTTGTAGAGGCGGAAGCCGCTGGACATGTCGCGCACTTTCAGATCCAGACCGCGGCTAAAGAAAAGATTGAGGATGCGGCTGAGGAGACTACGTAGGAGGGGCATCTCGTACTGCCCGCCGGCTGTATAGCGGGAAGCGATGATGACGTCGGCCTCCTGGCGCCGGCGCCACATATCGTGAATGTAGAGCGGTGGATGCGAGAGGTCGGCATCCATGGTGAGAATGAAGTGGGCCTGCACCTCGCGGAAGGCCATGACCAGGGCAGCGCCGTAGCCGCGCTGCTGCTGGTCAAGCAACCTGGCGCCGTAGGTCTCGGCGAGCGTTTGCGTCTGTTCATCGGGGGTGCGATCGACAATGAGGATCTCGTAGCTGGCGTCCAGGGTAGCGAGGATGTCACGAAGCTGGGGCAACAACAGGTCGAGGTTCTCGGCCTCGTGTAAGGCCGGAATGACGATGGCGAGATCGACATGGTCCCTCTCCATCTCAGTTATTCTCTCGCTTGCTGCTTCTTGCAGGCGTTCCTTCACTAGCCTTCCTCCTTCTCGCTGGCTGCCGAACTGCGCAGATACTTTAAGCAAGGGAGCGCGCGCCGTCAATTCGGCGTGGTACGCAGTAGGCGATGAGGGGGAGACTTGTAATGGACTGAGATGGAGAGTGAGGCGGAGCGACGGTTTGCTTCGCATAGTGATGTAGGCAAAAACCCTGCAAACGAGCACGAGGCGTGCACGCACTGCCGGTGCACTCAATGCAGAATGAAGATGGCGAGAAAGCCAACAAAGAAAAGGGCCGTTACCCAGGGGGTATCTTCGCGCTCGTGGGCCTCAATAAGCAGCTCTTCTGTTACAAGATAGAGAAGGGCGGCAGCGCCGAAGGACAGAACGGTGGCCAACCAGGCACCGGCGAGGTTGCTGAGGGCGAGCGCGCCGAACACTGCTCCCAGTAAGACGAGAACGCCGAGGCCGGCGACAGTGGCAATAATGTTAGGGCGGGGACGTTCCTCCTCGGCAAGGGCCGCAGCGACGGAGAGCCCAAGGAAGAGGAGTTCAAGGGTGAGCGCGACTGTGAGAAGGATGCCAACCTCCTCACCAGCGGCAAAGCCGACGCCGATGAGCAGCCCGTCGATGAGGACGTCGATGGCCACAGTCACGACGAGGCCGGTCGTTCTCGCACCTGGCGCCCCTTCGCCGGCGGCGGCCGGTCCGTGTGCTGCACGGCCGACCATTCGCTCAAGGAACCATTTCGTGCCGAGCATGAGGGCGACACCGGCCGTGAAGCCGAGGACTACGGCCAGATTATTGTGTTCAGCACTGATTTGCGGTAGTAGTTCGGAGGCTACGGCGGCGAAGACTGCTCCGGCCGCGAAATGTTGGATGGCGCTGCTCAACCGCGGGCCTGGTATCCGGAATGTGGCAATGATGCCACCGAGGATCGTTGCCAGCACCGGAAAGAGAACGTAGGTGGCGATCAAGCGGAGATTATCGAGGGCCATCTCGCGGCTCCAGTAATAACTCAGAGGCCGATCTCGCGCAGATAGTCGCGGTTGCGCTGCGCGCTGGCACGCGGCGTGCCCATCCCCGGCAGCACATCTTGCTCCACGACGATCCAGCCATCATAGCTCTGCTCGTTCAGTGCAGCGATGACGGCCGGGAAGTCGACGTCGCCCTGGCCCAGCTCGCAAAAGAGGCCGTGCCGGATCGCCTGCACGTATTCCCAGCCTTCCTGGCGCGCACGGCCGGCAACCGCGGGGCTGCAATCCTTGAAGTGCATGTGCCAGATGCGTCCGCCGTGTTTCGCGATTCCCTCTACCGGGTCGCCGCCACCGTAGCGGTAATGGCCAGTGTCGAAACAGAGGCCGAGCAGATCGGGGTCGGTCATGGTCATGAGGGTGTCAATTTCGGCCGGCGTTTCCACGTAGGTGGCACAGTGCGGGTGGAAGACGGTACGCAGGCCAGTCTCGTCGCGCACGGCGCGGGCGATCTGCTCGGCACGGCCGGCAAAGCCCTCCCATGCGGCGCGACTGAGACCATGCTCTGGCTGGATACGGCCGGCATTGCGGCTGCGTACCGGGTTGTCGCCGCTATCGTCGGCGAGAACGATGAACGGATCCGGCCGAGCAACGGCCGAGAGCAGTCGGGCGGTACGCAGCGCAGCCGCTTCGCCTGCCGCATGGGCGCCAGGTTCGGTGAGGGCTACCGGCACGAAGGCGCCCAGCAGGGAAAGGTTGCGCTTCTGCAGCGTCTCGGCTAGCATGCCGGGCTCTGTTGGCAGGAAGCCCCAATCCCCCAGCTCCGTGCCTTCATAACCCGTTGCCTGCATCTCATTCAGCATCTGCTCGGCTTCTGCCGTCTCGCTCTCGCGGTCGAATTCAAGGATGCCCCACGAGCAGGGGGCGTTGGCAATGCGTATCATCGTCTGGTCCTCCTCACTGTCGCGGATTGAGATGGTCGCGCTCTCGCTCCCGCGCGATCTCATAAGCGTCGCGGGCTTCCTGCACGGATGCCATCCTCGCTACTTCGGCCACGGGCACATCCCACCACGATTCGTAGCCGGGCACGCGCTGCTCGCGATCGGTCTCGACGACGATGACCGTCGTCTTGGTCTGGTCGCGCGCCTCGTGTAAGGCCGCGACTAGCTGCGGCAGGTCGTGCGCCTCGATGACTGTCGCGCCGAGGCTGCGGGCGTTCGCGGCAAAGTCGACGGCCAGGTAATCGCCCTCGAGCTGGCCCGTTTCCGGGTTGCGGTCGCGGTACTGTGTGCCAAACCCGCCACTGCCTAGCGACTGGGAAAGGCCGCCGATGCTGGCGAAGCCGTGGTTGTCGATGAGGATGATCGTCAGCTTGTACCCTTCCTGAAGCGACGTGACGATTTCCTGGGACATCATCAGGTAGGAACCGTCGCCGACCATGACGTAGACTTCGCGCTCCGGCGCCGCCATCTTCACGCCCAGGCCACCGGCAATCTCGTAGCCCATGCAGGAGTAGCCGTACTCGAGGTGGTACCCCTTCGGGTTGCGCGTTCGCCATAACTTGTGCAGGTCGCCGGGTAGGCTTCCGGCGGCACAGACGACGACGTCTTCCGGCCGCGAGACCTCGTTGACGGCGCCGATGACCTCGCCCTGGCTGATCGGCGGCCCGTGCTCCAGGTTGTAGAGGCGGGACACTTCCTCGTCCCAGGCTTCGTTGAACTGGCGGGCACGAGCGCGGTAGTCGTCGCCCGTGTCGTAGTCGGAGACGGCTTCGCTCAGCTCTTCCAGGGTGATGCGCGCGTCACCGATGAGCGGCAGCGCCGATTGTTTGTAAGCGTCAAACTCGGCGACGTTGATGTTGACAAAGCGGACCCGGGGGTTCTGGAACGCGGTCTGGGAAGCGGTGGTGAAGTCGCTGTAGCGCGTGCCGACGCCAATGATCAGGTCGGCCTCGCGGGCCATGATGTTCGCACCGGGGGTACCGGTGACGCCGATGGCGCCGAGCGACAGCGTGTGGTCATAGCGCAGGGCGCCTTTGCCCGCCTGCGTCTCGGCGACAGGAATGCCCGTCTGCTCGGCAAACTGCGCCAGGGTCTCGCTCGCTTCGCTGTAAATCACGCCACCGCCGGCGATGAGTAGCGGCTGGCTGCAGGCGCGAATCCAGGCGCTCGCCTGCAGCAGCAGCGGGCGATCGGGTCGCGGGCGGCGCATGGGCCAGAGACGTCTGGCAAAGAAGGTTTCCGGATAGTCGTAGGCTTCAGCCTGTACGTCTTGGGGCAGGGAGAGGGTGACGGCGCCGGTGTCGGCCGGCGAGGTCAGGACGCGCATCGCCTCGGGCAGTGCCGTCAGCAGCTGCTCGGGGCGGTTGATGCGATCCCAATAGCGCGACACCGGGCGCAGGCAATCGTTGACGGAGGCGTCCTGAGAGCTGGGCAGCTCGAGCTGTTGCAGCACCGGCGCCACGTTGCGGCGGGCAAAGATGTCTCCGGGCAAGAGTAGGACGGGAAGGCGGTTGATGGTGGCGCCAGCGGCGCCGGTGATCATGTTCGTGGCGCCCGGGCCGATGGAGGAGGTGCAGGCAAAGGTGGCCAGCCGGTTCTTCGTTTTGGCATAGCCGGCGGCCATATGCACCATCGCCTGTTCGTTGCGGACCAGGTAATAGGGGAATTCTGGTGTCTCCTGTAACGCCTGCCCGATGCCGGCGACGTTGCCGTGGCCGAAGATGCCGAAACAGCCAGCGAAGAAAGGCTGTTCCACCCCGTCGCGGGTGACGACCTGGTTGTGCAGGAATCGGATCAAGGCCTGTGCCATGGTCAGGCGGATCGTATGCATCGCGTCCTCCTTCTAAAAGCCGCCGCGGCTGGCAATGAAAGCGAGCGCCTCTTCCTCAAAGGGCATGAAATTAGCGCAGCCGTGGCGGGTGACAACAATGGCGCCGCAGGCGTTGCCCATCCGCGCCGCTTTGTACCAATCCCAACCTTTGAGTACGCCGTAGATGAAGCCACCGGCAAACGCATCTCCAGCGCCGAGCACGTTGTACACTTCCACGGGGAAGCCGGGTACGTCAAGGCCAGTCTGCTCGCCGGCCGTGAAGACGGTGGCGCCGTGGGCACCGCGCTTGACGACCAGAGCGCTGGGACCCAGCCTCAACAGGCGCTGGATGTTCGCCAGGAGATCGCCGCCAATCTCCGGTGCCGTCATCTGCGAATGGGCCACATGCAGGGCGGCAGGCTCTTCCAAGAAAACGGCATTGACTTCTTCTTCTGTGCCAATAGCAATATCGACCAGCGGCAGCACCGTGCGCAGCACGAGGCCAAAAGCGAGCGGATCATGCCATTGATCGGCACGAAAATCGAGATCGAAGACGACCTGGCAGCCGGCGGCGCGTGCCTGTTCCAAGGCAAACACCGTCGCGCTGCGGCTGGGCTCCTGGCTTAGCGCCGTACCCGAGACCTCCAGCATGCGCGCGCTGGCGATAGGCGTGGCGCGCACGTCGTCAATCGTCAGGGCGATGTCGGCGCAATTGTCGCGATAGAAGACGAGCGGGAACTTGTCCGGCGGCTCGATGCCGAGGAGCACAGCGCTGCTGCGCCGGCCGGGCTTGCGCGGGATGAACGCCGTCTCCACGCCTTCCTTCTGTAAGAAGTGGAGAATAAAGTCGCCAACCAGATCTTCGCCAACGGCGGTAAGCAGCGCTGACCGCAGCCCGAGGCGGCGCGCCGCCACGGCGATATTTGTCGGGGAACCACCGACATAGGCGGCGAAGCTCTGTATCTCCACGAACGGGGCGCCGACGTCATTGGCGTAGAGGTCGATCGAGGAACGCCCCAGCGTAATGAGGTCGAAGTTGGTGTTGGCCATCAGCCCTTCCTGAATCGGCACAACGCTCACGCCTCTTCCATCGCCATGCTAACGACGGGCAGGCGCGGATCCAGCGGCGGCCAGCTCTCTTTAACCCAGGCGAAGTCTGGATCGTCCCGGTTGGCCAGTGACTGCGCCGAGCCAGCGAGGAAGTTCAAATAGTAAATCGTGTAGCCGTGGGCGGCGACCACCGGGTGATAGCCTTCCGGCACGAGGACGACGTCGTTATTGCGCACCAGTATCAGCTCGTCTAGTCGCCTGTCGCCTGTGTACACGCGCTGGTAGGCGTAGCCGTGCGGGCGGTCGATCTTATAGAAGTAGATCTCCTCTAAATCGGCTTCGAGCAGGGTGCCGTCGCTGCCGAACCGGTGTTCGTCGTGTTTGTGGGGCGGGTAGGAGCTCCAGTTGCCGGACGGTGTATAGACTTCGACGGCAACCAGGCGGTGGCAGTCGAAGCCGGGCGGGATAAGGGAGTTAATCTGGCGGCTGGCATTGCCCCCGCCGCGTAGCTCGATCGCCACCTGCTCTGGGGTCACGAGCTGTGGCCGATGATCGCCACTGCCGGGGCACCAGCCATAGGCAATATCCAGTTCGTCGCTCAGGGCGGTGACCGTGAAACGGGTCTGCGGCGGCAGGTAGAGTGCATAGGGCATGCCGCCGAACACGTCAGGCCGGCGCCCGATCGTGGGCCATTCGCCGCGTGAGCTGGAGACAGCGCAGCGCCCTCCCAGGATAACCAACCCATACTCGGATGCGCCGGTGTCCTGCTGCCACTGCTGCCCTTTTTGCAGACGCCGTGCGGCAAAGTGAAGCAGCTCCCAGCCGGCGCTCTGCGGCGTGATGCGAACATACTCCTCGGTACTATCCTTAGCCGGAACCAGTAGATTTGGATTGGGCATATTACCTACTCCTGATGCTCGGGCTCATTCCCTGCCGGCGAGCAGCGCCATCGTCGCAGCGTAGAAGGGCGACGGCGGTGGGCCGTCAAGCAGGGGATCGCTGGTGTCTTCCATCCAGCGGTGCAGACGTTGCAGTAGTGGCGCTTCCAGCTCAGCCACCTCCGGCCGGCCGGCGAGATTGTCTTGCTCAAGCGGATCCCGCTCCAGGTCATAGAGCTCAACCGGCCGGCGGTGGCCAGTGGCCCGGGCAATGACGTGCGGGTAAATGAGACCGTTGCGGACGTCGTCGGGCACGTCATAGCTGGAACCGGTCTCGAAGTTGACGATCAGCTTGTGCGTCGCCGTGCGCACGGCGCGCATCGGCTCGTAAGCGGTGTGGTAGGTCTTTTCGGCAAAGATGGCGTCGTTCGCCTCGTAGGGGGCGTCCTGTAACAGGGGCCAGAAGGAGTGGCCGTGGAACGCGCCGGCCGGCACCGGCTGGCCCAGCGCCTCGAGCAGCGTCGGTACGAGGTCGACGTGGCTGATGAGCGGGGTGAGCACCCGGTCGCCGGTGAGGCCACCGGCCGGCCAGCGCAGCAGCAGCGCCGTTTCGATGCCGGGGTCGTAAAGCGTGCACTTGGCGCGCGGCATGGCCAGGCCGTGATCGGTGACAAAGACGACAAAGGTGTTGTCACGCAGCCCGTATTCGTCGAGCGCGGCGAGCACGATGCCGACACCCGTATCGAGCTGGCGGATGGCGCCCTGTAGCGCGGCGAATTCAGACACGCTGTCCGCGACGCCGGGAATATAGGGTGGTAGCTGCACGCCGCGGCTGTCTTCGGGCGCCGCCCCGCCCCAGTCGTAGGGCCGGTGCGGCTCGGTGAAGTCGACTTCGACGTAGAATGGCTGTTGGTTGTCGAGCGCGGACAAGTAAGCGCGCAGCGCTTCTCCCAGAGCGGGCGCCGCTGCTTCCGGGCTCAAATGCGCAAAGCCGAGTGCGGATTGCAGTGCGGGGCGGGTCACGTGCTGCGCGCCAAACAGCGCCGTGTGATAACTAAGCCCATCTTTGACCTGGCGGGCAAAGTGGGCCGAGGCGGGCTGGAGTTGCCAGTTAAAGGGGCTATGTACCAGGCCAAGCACGCCAACGCTGTGTGCGTGCCGGCCAGTGTGCAGGGCGGCGCGGCTGGGGCTGCACTGTGGCGCAGTACAGAAGCTGGCAGCAACACGCACACCTTCGGCGGCGAGCCGGTCCAGGTTCGGCGAGACGACGGTCTCGTGGCCGTAGCAGCTAAGGTGCTGGCCGAGATCGTGGCAGGTCATCAAGACGATGTTGGGCAAAGTCACGGTTCCTCCCGGTAGATTGCGGGGAGAGCAGGGGGCGGGACTGGCTCCGGCCGGCCGGACTCCAGCGAGGCGATGCAGGCCCTGGCGACGAGCAGCGACATGTAGCCGTCCCAGGCGTTGGCGCCACGGAAACGGCTGCCGCGCAGCGAGCGAATCCATTGCTCGAGTTCCAGGACATAGGCGTCCTGGAAACGGTCAAGCCAGTCGCCAGCGACGGCGGTCATACAGCCGCGATCCTGGCGCAAGACGGCCTGGCCCGGCGGGGTGGTCACCGCCGTGCCGCAGTCACCGACAATTTCCGCGATGACTTCGTAGCCGTAGCGCGCGGAGACAAACACTTCGATCGTCGCCAGGCAGTTGCCGGTGAGGGCCAGCTGGACAAGTAACATATCCTTGGCGTGCTCGCCGACGGCCGGGTCGACGCGCAGGCCGCGGGCGAAGACCTCGACCACCTCTTGTTGCAGCAGCCAGCGGGCGGAGTCAATGTCATGAATGGCCGAGCCGGTAACAATCAGGTGGCGCTGTAGGCCTGGTCCTGCATGGGCATTGCGATGTATCCCGCGGAACAGGACGGGCCGGCCGATAGCGCCCGACAGAGCGGCTTCTTTGACGGCAACATGGGCGGGATCAAAGCGGCGCATAAAACCGGTGGCTACCAATTGCCGGCCGGCAGCGATCTCGGCGTCAAGCACGCGCTGTGCCTC
>JAVVFG010000074.1:0-13757 GCA_032260445.1 Anaerolineae bacterium
GGCACCAGCTCAGCGCCGGGAAGGGTCTCGTCGGCCGGAGCGCACAACTGAATGCGCTCGTCGTCGTGCCCGATACCGAGGGTGATCCCGATTGGCTGCCGAACCCCCTGCTGCCTGGGACCCGTGCTGAGGTCGCCGTGCCGATCAGCTACGGCGGCGAGGTGCTGGGTGTTCTCGACGTGCAGCACGACGTCCGCGGTGGGCTCGGCGCAGACGACGCTGCCCTGCTTGAGTCGGTTGCCGGTCAGGTTGCCGTGGCGCTCCAGAACGCCCGGCTGCTGCAGGAAACCGAGGAACGGGCGAAGCAAGCTGCCGTCATGAACGTCATCAGCCAACGCATCCAGCGCGCGACTAGTGTCGACGAAGTCCTGCAGGTGGCAACACGCGAGCTGGCGTTGGCGCTGAATAGCGAGCGAGCGCGCGTGCAGCTACACAGCCCTGGGCAGGCTACGAAAGGCAATGGGCAAACCGCCGCGTTCCGGCAGGCCAAAGGCGAGGAGAGCGAACAATGAAGAAACGCGCCGCTTACCTGACTGGCATCCTGCTCTCTCTGCTCGTGGCCGTCGCCTGTTATGCGCCAGAGCCAACGGTGACCCCTGTTGTTGAAGAAGTGGACACAGAATTCGTGTTTGGTATGGTCCTCGTCGGCCCGAAAGACGACCACGGCTGGAGCGAGGCGCACTATAACGGCGGCAAATACATCGAGGAGCATATCGCAGACAGCCGCATGCTGCTCATGGAAAGCCTTAACCCCGATGCCCAGCCGGACAAAGCCTTGGGAGACGTCGTGGACGACATGGTCGCCGAGGGCGCCGACATGATCTTCGTGACCTCGGACGACTTCTCTGCAGACACGACGTTCACCGCCAGCCGCTATCCAGAGCTGCCTATTGTCCACGTGTCGGGCGACCATGCGCTGCGTGCGGACGCTCCGCCGAATGTCGGCAATTATTTCGCCCGCATGGTGTACGGCAAGATGATTGCCGGCTGTACCTCGGCGCTGGTAACCGAGACGGGGCATATTGCTTATGTCGGCCCGCTGATCAACGGCGAAACGCGCCGGTTGGCCAATGCCGCCTTTCTGGGAGCGCGCTACTGCTACGAGGAGTATCGCGACCAGCCGCCTGAGAGCTTGCAGTTCGACGTCGAATGGGTTGGCTTCTGGTTCCACATCCCTGGCGTGACACGCGATCCCGCCGAGATCACCAACGAGCTGATCGATCGCGGGGCTGACGTCATCATGTCCGGCATCGATACCCCCGAACCGCTGCAGGTCGTGGCGACACGTGCGGCTGAAGGGCATACCGTCTGGGCGCTCCCTTACGACTATGAGGACGCCTGTGCTCCGGCCCCTCAAGTTTGTCTTGGCGTTCCCTACTTCAATTGGGGCCCTGGCTACCTGCGCCTGGCCGAGGAGGTCATTTCGGGAGAGTGGCAGCCTACCTGGGAGTGGGCAGCTCCTTACTGGCAGGACATTAACGACCCCGGCAGAAGTCCAGTTGGCTTCTACCGCGGCACCGTTTTGACCGCCGAGCAGGGGACAACCCTGGACGCATTCATCCGCGGGCTGGGCAACGGCTCCATCGTCCTCTTCCGGGGGCCGCTCAATTACCACAACGGGCCATTTCTCCGTGAAGGTGAAGTAGCGACGGATGAACAGATCTGGGATAGCCCGCAGTTGCTTGAGGGCATGGAGGGCTTGAGTGACTAAGAACAATTCCAGACCACTGGCACAGCAGCGCCGCCGCACCTCCATCCGGCGGCGGCTCCTCGCCCAGAGTGTGGTCACTCTCGGCCTGCTCCTGCTTGCCGCGGTGCTCATTTCCTGGCAGGTCAGCCGCCTGCTCAACGCGACAACCGTCCTGGAGACGGCTGCCGAACGAGTCCGCGTCGTCGGCGACGTGCGCACCAGCAGCACGGCCCTGCTGGGTACTGTCAGTCGCCTCGTGCCCCTGCAAGACGGCGCGGTCTTCAGCCGCGACGTCGGCGCCGTGCTGGCCGATCTCGAGGCGAGCCAGACAGAGCTAACCGCGCTCGCAGAGGCAGAACAAGACGAGGCCGTCAGCCGTGCCCTCGAAGAGGTAGCGGCACGAGTCAGCGCCATTATCAGCCTTTCGCGCACCATGGTGCTCCAGGCCCAGGATGGGCAGTGGCCCAGCGTTCAGGTACGCGTCGGCGTTCTCAACCGCGACCAGCAGCAGATCAACGCCGAGCTCAACCGGCTTGTCGAGCAAGTGCAGGAACGGCAGCAGGAAGCCAGCCGCGAAGTAGCCGCCGCGCGCCAGGCAGCCATTCTCTTTTCCGGCATTGTCGGCTTCCTCACGATTCTGGTTACCGTCATCGCCTTCGTCGATATCAACCGCCGCATTGGTGGCCCGGTGGCCGCCCTCACAAGTGGCGCCGAGCGGCTCGCTTCCGGCGCGTTTGGCGAACGGGTGCAGATTGACAGCAACGACGAAATGGGTGACCTGGCGCAGGCCTTCAACGCGATGGCCATGGAGTTGCAGGCCTCTTATGGCGAGCTAGAAGAACGCGTGCAGCAGCGCACGCGCGACCTGGCTCTGGCAGCCGAGGTCGGCCAGCGTCTTTCCCTCGTGCGCAACCTCGATGAGCTCCTCAACGAAGCCGTTACCCGCGTCCGCGACCGGTTTGACCTTTACTATACTCAGGTCTATCTGGTCGACGAGACCGGTCGCAATCTTGCGCTCCAGGCGGGCACAGGTAGCGTCGGTGAAGAGCTCGTGCGCCGCAGTTTCCGCTTGCCTGTCGACCGTACGTCAATCAACGGCACGGCGGCCATCGAGAAAGAAGCCGTCATCATTTCCGACACGGCACAAAGCGCGATCTTCCGGCCAAACGTTCTGCTGCCGGATACCCGCTCGGAGATGGCAGTGCCGCTCCTGGTAGGCGACGAAGTCCTCGGCGTGCTCGATCTCCAGAGCAATGAGGCGGGCGCTCTGACCGAGGAAATCCTGCCCGCCTTTGAGGCCCTCGCCGGGCAGCTGGCGATTGCCGTGGAAAACGCCCGCTTGTTCCGGCAGGGTGAAGAGGCGCGCCGCGTGGCAGCAGGCGCCGCCCAGCACCGTATCCAGGACGGCTGGCAGGACTACCTCAACGCGATCGACCGGCAGGAGTTCATCGGTTTCGCATATTCTGGAGCGGGCATTGGTCCGCTCGACGAGCCACTCACGGTTGCCGCCGGCGGCGACGAGGAGACCGTGTTAACGGCCCCAATCACCCTCCACGAAGCGGAAATCGGGGCGATTGAGCTACTCGCGCCGACGGACAGGCCATGGGCGCCGGAACAGCTTGAGTTGGTCAAGGGCGTCGCAGACCAGATCGCACAGCAAGTCGAAAACCTGCGGCTGCTTGCCGAATCACAGCGCTACCGGGACGAAGCCGAGGCGGCCCTGCGGCGTGCCACCCAAGCAGGGTGGGCTCGTTTCCAGGAGACGGCGGGCGAGGTTCTGGCCTACAGCTACGAGCGAGGCCAGGTCGCCCCCAAGCCCGCGTCGCGACCGGTTCTGCCCGGCCGCGTGAGCGTCCCCTTGTTCGTCCGTGGCGAGCCGGTCGGCGAAATGCTCATTCCGGAGGATGCTGGCGAACACAAGGCGTCCCGCCTCGTCGATGCGATCGCCGGCCGCTTGAGCGCCCATATTGAGAACCTGCGCCTGTCGCAGCAGACAGAGCTGGCCCTTGCCGAAGCGGAGCGCCGCAGTGCCCAACAGACGCTCCTCAATCGCGTTGTCTCCGAGATTTCGGCCACCCTGGACCTGCGCGAGAGTCTGAATATCGTCGCCAAAGCCCTCGCCGAGGCGACGTCGAGCGACCAGGCGCGGATCGCCTTGCGGCGGCCCGGCCGGAGTACGCTGACGGTCGTTGCTGAGGTTCACGACCCGCAGCGTACGCCCAGCGCCCTTGGTCTCGAGATCTCCATCGACGGTAATCCGCTCACGCAAAAGGTCATCGCCGGGCGCCGCTCGGTCCTTGTCACCGGCGTGCAGGCGAGCCCCGAAGCGGAACCAATCCGCGACATGTTGCGTACCCAGGGTATCGAGACGCTGCTGCTACTGCCGATTGTTGCCGGCACTGATGTGATCGGTACGGTGGGGATCGACCTGCTTGAGCCCGGCGCAACCTTCACTGCCGAGGAGCGGCTGCTCGCGGAAAGCATCGTGCTGCAAGCTGGGACGGCGATCCAGAACGCAAGGCTCTTTGAACAGGTGCAGGAGACGCTGGCGGTTACAGAACGGCTCTACAACGCTAGTGCCCGCCTCAACGCGGCGAGCGATCTGCAGGAAACCGTCGCCGCCGTAGCCGAAGGCGGGCAGCACCCGGCGTTCGATCGCGTTGTCTTGTTCCTGCTGGAACAAAACGCCGAAGGCGCGCTCGAAGCGATCGTCTCGGCGGCCACCTGGCACAGCGGCAAAGGACCGGCCCCGACGCCGGTAGGCTCTCGCTACGACCAGGATACCTTGGAGGCACTGCATCTGGTGGTCACCGGCGAGCCGCTGTTCGTCGACGAGATTGAAACAGACGAGCGCGCTGATCCGGCCACAAAGGCAGTGTTTAGGGCGCTTGACATCCGATCACTGGTCGTCATCCCCGTCACCGCGCGCGGTCGCCAGCTCGGCAGTCTGCTGCTAGAAGGCGGGGAAGTCCAGCATTTTGTCCCCGAGGAGTTTGAGACCTATATTGCCCTGGCCGGGCAGCTCGCCCTCGCGCTCGACCGCCAGATGCTGCTGACCTCAGCACAGCGGCGGGCCGAGCGGGAACGGTTGATCAACGTCATCAGCCAGAAGATACAGACGGCCCCGACCATCGATAATGCCATGCAGGTTGCGCTCGCCGAGCTCGGCCAGGCGCTGCGCGCCCGTCGCGGCTACGTCGCCCTCCGCGCAGCGCCCGGTGCAAATGGCGACGAGGAGGCCGTGGTCACGGAGTAACGTATGCAACGCTCGCATGCCACACCAGACGAGGGACAAGAGGCGGTGCCCGCCCCTGGCAGTCCCTTCTTCAGAATAGCCCACGAGCCACTCTGCCTTCTCGATAGCCGGGGGCGCGTGCGCGAGATTAACGCTGCTTTCTCGCGGCTACTTGGCTATCGTGCAGGCGAAGCGCGCGGTGTGGCCTTCCTCGAATGGGTCCACCCCCAGGACCGCAAAATGTGCGTGGCTGTTCTCGGCGCGGCCGTTGCCAACCAGCAGATTGCTGCCTTCAATGGCCGGCTGCGTGATCACGCCGGCGCGTACCGCGAGACGGCCTGGAAGGTGATCGGCCACGGCGGTCAGCTTTACCTGGCCGGACAGCCAGCACAGTCGCCGCACGCGGCCCGTGACGCTGAGAGTGACAGCCTGAGCGCGCTTCCTGAGCCTGAAACCGTCGCTGGGCAGCAGGTAGAGAAGCTGGAAACCGCTGCTGAGATCAGCGTGGCCACGGCCATGGTCTTGGAGACTGACAGACTCCTGCAGGAAGTCGTCGACGTGACCCGCGGGCGCTTTGACCTCTACCACGCCCAGGTCTATCTCCTCAACCCCGCTGGCGATGTCTTGGAGCTTGCTGCCGGGTCCGGCGAGGTCGGGCGAGAGTTAGTAGCCGAAGGCCAGCGCATTGACCTGGACGAAGTGCCATCGCTCGTCGCCAGCGCAGCGCGCGGCCGCCAAGGGGTTGCCGCGGACAACGTCCAGGAGCGCGGGCCGTTCGAGAGCCATCCACTACTACCCGAGGCGCGCTCAGCGCTGGCCGTACCGATGCTCGCCGGCACACAACCTATTGGCGTCTTCTACCTCCTTGCCGATACCCCGGGACGCTTCGACAGGGTAGACGTGAACATTTTCACGGCGCTGGCAACCCAGGTCGCCGTGGCCATCGAAAACGCCCGCTTGTTTGCGCAGGCCCAGGCAGCCGTCGCCGAGACGAACGCGCTAATGCGCCGCCTGACGCGCGAGGGGTGGGAGAGTTACCTGCGCGAGCAGTCCCCCCTCAGCACAGCGCGCAGCTTTCTTTTCGATGCCGGCCGCGTCTCTGCGGCGCTGCCGGAGGAAAGCGAAACCCTTGCCGTCGAGCATGCCGGCGGCGAACTCCTTGCCGAGCCGCTACAGATTCAGGACGAGGTAATCGGCCAGCTAACTCTGCTTGCCAGTGAAGGTGCGTTTGACGAAGAGGATGCCGAGCTAGTCGCCGCCATCGCCGGCCAGTTGAGCGCTCGTATCGAGAACCTGCGCCTGACCGCAGAAACACAACTGGCGCTCGCAGAAACGGCGGCCCTCTACCGCGCGGGCACGGAGCTCAACCGCGCCCGCGACTACGAGGAGGTCGTCGACGTCATGCGCGAACACAGCGTTGCCGGCCGCGATGCCAGTGCACTCGTGTTGGTCCTGTTTGACGAGCCATGGACAGAGGAAAGCCAGCCCGGCGACTTTGACCTTGCCGGCCAATGGTTTGCGTTCAACACTGCAGCGGAAACAGAGGATTTCCCGGTAGAGTTGCGGCGCATGGCAGCGACCCTCATCTCGCCGGATGGCCCTACATTCATTGCCGAAGTCGAGCAGGACGAAGCAGTGCCCGTAGCGCTGCAGCGCTACATCGCCGGCGCCCTACGGGGCAAAAGTGCCCTGTTCGTTCCGCTCGTCGTCGGCGGCCAGTGGATTGGCTATCTGGCCACGGCTTACGGTGAGCGCACCACATTAGCCGGCCCAGACCTGCAGCGGTTGACGACACTCGCGGGCCAGGCTTCCGTTGCCATCCAGAGCATTAGCCTGTTCGACGCAGCCCAGAGACGAGCGCGCGAGGAGCGCATTCTGCGCGAGGTCTCCACGCGCGTTCGCAGTGTTACCGACGTCGATCTCATCATGAGAACGGCAGTTCGCGAGATCGGCCAGGCACTTGGGCGCGAGACTTTCCTCTATCTCGGCGACGAGGAAACCGGCGCTACCGCGGAGGGGAACGGCGATCAGACAGGTCCGGAGACGAATTGAGATGAGCGCACTATCCGATCCTTACGGCGACATTCTCGAAGGCACGACGGAGCCGCTTCTGGTCGTCAAGGCCAGCAACGGGATCGTGGCGGCAAACGCGCCGGCACTGGACCTGGTTGGGTATGACGCGCCCGCCCTGCTTGGACAATCTCTTCACAGGCTCCTTCCGGTCCAGACCCACCAGGGCCGCAGCCTTTTTGAAAAGCATCTGGATGCAGCCGCGCGCGGCGCCTGCCAGCAGTTTGCCTGGCAGTTGGAGAATGCCGCCGGCGCTAACCGCTCCGTCCTCGTTACCGTTGCCCCCCTCGAGGACGAGGCGCTGTTGGTCTCGCTGCTCCCCGCACAGCGCGAGGGTGCCAAAACCGCCCCGGTCGCCGACCGCCTCCTCGACAGCTTGCCGCTCATCGTGTTCACTACCGACACGTTCGGCCTGATAACCTACGCCAACCTCAGGTGGCAGGAGCAGGTCGGTCACGAGCTGGCCGACACCGTCGACCGGCACCTGCTCGACTTCATCGCCCCCGCCGACCGCGAACGTGCTGTCGCCCTCTTCGGCGAGCTTGCCACCGGCTTGCGCGAACAGGTCACAGCGCCTGTCGCCCTACGCACGAAAGGGGGAGAGTTGCTGCCCGCCGAGATTGCGGCGCGCGCCGTGCGTGATGAAGACGGCATCTTCCTTGGCGTCTCCGCTGCCTGCACCGCAGTTACTGACCGTGCCAACCCAGAGGCCGGCATCGCACCGCAGGGACAACTGGTCGACCCTGCGATCGCACAGGCCGCCACAGCGCCCGCCAGCCAAAGCATGACAGAGAAAACGCCGCACCGAACTGGAGCGGCGCTCGCGCGCGTCGCCCAGCTTCTGACCGGCAACGATCCCGAAGCGCTTGGCGCGGCATTGCGCGTCCTGCTGGAGAAAATGAGCGCGAGCCGTGCCGCTATTGCCGGCAATCATTGGCTTGGCGAGGATCTGCATATCTCGCTGCGACTTCAGGTACCGGCAGATGCTCCGGCGGCTGGTGAACCCGACCTAACGATAATCGCCGTCCAGCGCGATGCACTCGCGACCGGCACGACGGTGTCGGAAGAGGCGGCAGAGTCGGCAACCGCGACGCTCCTTGTGCCCCTTCTTGTCGACGGCCAGTGGCAAGGGACACTGCTGCTTGAAGGTATCCCAGATTGGTCAGGAGATGAGCGCGAGCTCCAGAATCTGCAAGCCATCGCCAGTTTGTTCGCGTCTGTCTTATTTCGTGGCGACGCGCAAACGGAGGCGCGCGAGCTCCTACAGCGGCGCGAGCGCCAGGTCGCCATCGCCGCGGCGCTCGCTCGTGACATCGCACGGGGTGCCGGCTTACCCGGCATCTTCCAGCGTCTAGCCCGCGAGGTTAACACGGGTCTCGGCTACTACTCAACCCGGCTTTTCCGCTTCGAGCCCTCCCGTGATCGCCTGGTACCGCTCGCTGCCGCTGGCGCCGGTCGCGACGAGCTCCTGGAGCAGGAAGTCAGGATCCGGCGGGGCGGCGGCCTGTTGGGGCGTGCCGCCCGCCGTGGCGAGACCCAACTGCTCGGCGACGCGGCACACGACAGGCGCTGGCGTCCCAACCCACATCTGCCAGACGCCAAGGGTGAGCTGGCGGTGCCAGTGTTGGCCGGCGATGATGTGCTCGCCGTTCTCGACGTCCACAGCGACGTCCCCGGCGTGCTCAGAGATGATGATCGCCTCTATTTGGAAAGCCTCGCCAGCCAGATTGCCGTCGCCATTGAGACCGCGCGGCTGCGTGAAGGCATGGAAGAGCAACTGCAGGAGCTAGGTAACCTGCAGCGGCTGGCAAGCCGCGAGGCGTGGTTGCGCTATCAGGGTGATCGGGCCAGCGGCTCGGCTGGCTACCGTTTCGACCGGAGCGCGCTGGAGACGCTGCCAGTGGAAGAGGACACCGCCGGTGATCAGCCGAGTACGGTTGGCGTCCGTCTGCCGCTCTTCGTCCGTGGCGAGCGCATCGGTTCCCTCGGCGTCGTCGCCGGTGACGACAACCCTCTCAACGCGCAGGAACAGCGGCTACTGGAGATCTTCTCCGGGCAGGTGGCCGAGGCGCTCGAAAGCGCGCGCCTGCTCGAGCAGACGCAGAAGCGCGCCGTTGAGCTCGAGACGGTGTCGCGCGTGAGCGCGGCGACATCCACCATCCTCGAGCGCGACAAGCTGCTCAAGGCATTCGTCGAGCTGACCAAACGCAGCTTCGACCTGTACCATGCCCACGTCTACCTGCTCGACCCGCATCGCAGCGCCCTCGTGCTCGCAGCCGGTGCCGGTACGCCTGGCGAGACCATGGTTGCCCAGGGCTGGCACATCCCGTTGGACCATCCAGAGTCGGTCGTGGCGCGGGCAGCACGCGAGCGCACCTGGCAGATCGTCGATGACGCTCGCGGTGAGCAAGGCTTCTTAGCCAACCCGCTCTTGCCCGATACCAGGGCCGAGCTGGCAGTGCCAATGATTGTCGGCAACCGCCTCGTGGGCGTGCTCGACGTACAGGCCGATGCGACCAATGCTTTCTCCGAGGAGGATGCCCAGATCCAGACGTCGCTGGCAAACCAGATCGCCATTGCCCTGCAGAACGCGACGTTATACCAGGAGCAGCTAGAGACGACGGAGCAGTTGCGTGAATTTGATCGCCTCAAGTCTGAGTTTCTCGCCAGCATGAGCCACGAGCTGCGCACGCCGCTGAACTCGATCATCGGCTTTGCCGACGTGTTGCTTGAGGGCATCGACGGCGAACTCAACCCGCGCATGGAAGAAGACGTCCGGCTCATCCGCAACAGCGGCGAACATCTGCGCAATCTGATTGGCGACATCCTTGACATGTCCAAGATCGAGGCCGGCATGATGGATCTGCGTTACGAGCCGATCGACCTCGCGGCGATGGAAACCGAAATCCGGGCCTTCGCCCGCACGCAAATGATGACCTACGACAAAGACCTTGAGTTCGAGCTGAACATCAGCCCGGAGGCCCACATAGTCAGTGCGGATAGAACACGCTTCAAGCAAGTGTTGTTCAACCTCTTGAGCAACGCCATTAAGTTCACAGCAGAGGGGAGCGTGCGCCTCGACATCGGCCGGGAGGAAGACGATGTCCTCGTCACCGTCGAGGATAGCGGCATCGGCATCGAACATGCCAATATCCCGATCGTCTTCGAGCAGTTCCGGCAGGTCGACGGCAGCCTGACGCGCACCGCTGGCGGCACCGGGTTGGGCCTGCCGATCAGCAAGAGCCTTGTCGAGCTTCACGGCGGAAAGATTTGGGTCGAGAGTGAAGTTGGTAAAGGCACGAAATTCCACTTCACGCTGCCATCGCGCTCGGAGACCGGGCGCCAGCGTGAGCAGATGCCTGCTACGCGATCGGAGTAGCCGTCTGATTGCGAGCCTGCGTGCTAGGTGGCACAATCATGCAAATCACAGAGCGCAGACATGCGATAAGGGACAACAGAATGACGAAGACCGTACTCTGTATTGAAGACAACAAAATCAACATGCTGCTCGTGTCACGCGTCGTCGAAGCGGCTGGCTACGACCTGTTACGCGCCGAGGACGGCCCGCGGGCCTTGCAGCTGCTGCAGGAAGAAGAGCCTGACATCATTCTGCTGGATGTGAACATTCCCGGTATTCACGGCCTCGACCTGGCGCGCATGATCAAAGAAGATGAGCGGCTGGCGTCCATTCCCCTTATTGCCACAACGGCCAATGTGCTGGTCGGAGACAAAGAACGCTGCCTTGAAGCCGGCTGCGATGAGTACCTGCCGAAACCGCTGGATATCCGCCGCCTGCGCGAGGTGATACGCGAGTATCTGCACGATTAGGATTCATAGATTGTCGCCCCAGGCGGGTAGCAACGGAGCGCCATTCACTCGAAATCCACGCCACATTCCTCGCCGGCGAGCACGTGCGGGTCGCCGCGTACCTGTGTGAGGAACAGGATGACGTGGCGGCTTCCTTCCAGGCGCAGCTGCCGCTGCAGCTCCTGCGGATCGAGCGGCGAGCCGCGCTTCTTCACGGTAACCTGCCCGACGTCGTTCGCGCGCAGCCAGTGGCGCAGCCGCTTCAACTGGAACGGCAGCGCCGCTTCGAGCTTGAAGCAGCGTGCGAAAGGGGTTGTGCCGGGGCGCGGCGCGGTCAGATAGGCGATGTCGTCGTCGAGTTTAGTGGCGCCAAGGCGGTCGGCGACCACTTCGACGAGGTGCGCACGGATGACGGCCCCGTCCGGCTCGAAGAGGTACTCCTGCGGCCCAGTGACCGCAATGGGCTCAGGCGGCAAATCGCGGTCGGTCAGCGTCGCGCCGGAGGGGAGCAGCGTTGCACGGCGCCGGGCGTCGCCGCGCAAGTCCCCATACCAGAGGACGGCTTCCCGCACCTCTCCGTCGAGGGAGACGAACTCGACCTCCGTCTCCGCGGGCAGCTCGGCGTAGTCAACGCCGGGACTGATCTTCGCCGCGCCGCGTGGCACGTGCGGCAACCAGCGCTCGAGCAGCGACAGCGGCGGGCGGTAGCCGGCGACAGAGTAGATGCGGCGCCCCGCTTCGTCCCGGCGCGCGGGATCAAAGAAGAAAGCATCGACGGCGAGCGGCGGGAGCGTCTCTAGATCGGCCTGCAGCGCATCGAAACGTTCCGCCTGGCCATAGGCTGCCACGTTCTCGCGCGCCATTAAGAGGCGGACGAAATCGCGATCGAAATGCCGGGTGTGCAACGGCAGGGTGGGATGGCGCTCCAGGAAGGCCTCGTTGGCCGCGCCGGAAGGGTTGAACAGGTCGGTCCGCGGGTTGAGTAGGCCCCAGCGTTCCCATTCCGCCAATTGCTCCTTGTTGCCCGGACGATCCTTGGTCCCCACGATTTCGGACCAGAACCGCCGCGGCACGTGCTGGATAGGAATCAGGTAGTCGGCCACCAGGACAAACTTGCGCTTCTCGAAGAGGGTCTTTTGGGCCTCCTCGATCGCCGCCAGGAACTCGATCACCTTTTCCGCCAAGCTACGAAAGGTGCGCACCACGCGGCGCTTGGCGTCGAGGTCGGCCTCCAGGTCCAGCAGGTGGACGACCTGGTCCTTGACGTAGAACGCGAGCTCGCGGGCGAGAAAGCCACGCAGGTCCCGGTGGATGAAATAGTCGCTGGTGTTGCGCCGGCAAAAGTGGCGCAGGCGCTTCAGCAGCACCGCCGGCGCGCCCTCCCCCTCGTCCGTCGGACGGGACAGCAGGGCGCGGAGGTTCTCGTCGGGGGCAGCCTCCAGGATGCGCGGCCGGGCCTCCTCCAGGATGGACTCTTGGGCCCTGCTGTTGCTGCCGTACTGCGCGGCCTCTTCCGGCGTGGGCAGGCGGTACTCAAAGGGTAGGATGAACCCCTGCCCCCCCGCTTCATAGGTGGCCAGGTCGGGTCGGGGGAAGAAGAAGCGCGTGTTGCCCTTGGTGTTGTCCTTGGGGACCGAGGCGGCGGCCATGGTAAAGCGCACGCGATACTTGCCGGTCAGGTCCTCCACAGTAAAGGCATAGTCCTGAAAGCGCTCGGCGGTCTTGACGTAGTGCTGGTCGCGGTTGGCCCAATGGAAAAAGACCTCCTCGCCCTGGTAGGGCACGGCATAGGCCTCGCGCATTCCGTAGCGCCGCTTGGGGATGAAATCGCCCTCCTCGTAGTAGCGGCTGAAAAAGGCGACTAGGTGGTTGAACACCTCGGCCTTGTGTCCCTCGGTAATCTCGATGGCCTGATATTGCTCCCGGGCCGCCTCGTAATCGATCACCGCCTGTCGCGTGGCCCGCAACTGGAGCGCCATCTCGCGTTTCTCCGGGGCGACACGGCCGTCGGACAGTAGGGCATCATCCCCCAGGCTTTCGAGCAGGTCCTTCCGACAGTGTTCGTAGCGCTGCCGGGTCTGTTCCGTCTCCTGTCCCACTACCGCGGCAAAGGCCGCCTCCACCTCACGGGGCAGTTGCTTGGAGATAAAGGCTTCGATCTCGGCCCGCTCCAGGTGAAAGAGGCGGTACAGGCCAAAGTCCAGGTCGGCCAGGTCAAATTGAAAGAGCGATCGGAAATAGTCCTGCAAGCGCGCGAGTGCGTCCATATTCCCTCACTTGATCTTGATCTGCTCAATTCGAGTGGCCACGGCCCTGTCTTTATGCGGCTATTGTACCATGATTGGGGGCAACCTGGCAAACGGGGAATAATCCCTATTGGCAAGTGTGCGGGGCGTCTACGGCTAAAGCCAGCGAGAAGCCACGCCTTATCCGCACGGGTTGGAAACCCGGCGGCTTGCGGCAGGCTTCAATCTGTCAAGGCTCCCATCGGGTATTTCCTAAAAGAAGTGAGCTGCCAAGCAATTCTGAAGATTTTTCTATTGCCTCAACTTCTTTTAGGAAATCGGGGCGGCTGCTCCCCATCCTCTTGCTCACTACCCCCCCCCAGCACCTGGCGAGGCCTCCCCTAATCAGTACCCTCGACCAGGCGATGGTATAGAGACCTGACCCCGACCACTCCCCGAGAGAACGGCGTAGATCCGCGACCCGCCCTCGCGCAGTAGCGACATAATGCGAAGTGGTGTCGCTTTGCTCTCAATTGAACGCCCCCCCGGCCGTGCGGGTAAGACCTTTACCAGAACGGGCCAATCTCGTGGCGCTGGCATATAACGTTATGAGTAGATTATATAATCTCCTCATAACTAACGGCGGAGGTGCAACCATGGGTCAATTCTTCGACCGGAACAAGGAGCTACGGTAATGCTCTGTGGTTGGTAGGCCCAATCTAGCGCGCCG
>JAVVFG010000075.1:0-13651 GCA_032260445.1 Anaerolineae bacterium
GAGCCTTTGGGAGAGTAGGCCATCGCCAGGTTGCCTTCTTTTTGTTTACCCTGAACCGCTGTCGTGGCTACCCAGAGCTGCCGTCTTAGCGGCCGGAGCGGGATTCGAGGCGGCGGGTGAGGAGAACCACGGCAATGGCTAGCCCAAAGAGAACGGCGACGAGCTGGTAGGCACTGGCGATCCCGGCGCGGTCGGCAATCCAGCCGAGGGTTAGCGGTGCGAGCAGGATGGCTGAGCCGGCACCTACCGTGAGCCGCGCGCTGCCCAAGTCGGTATTCGTTCCGGCGACGTCCATGCCGATGGAGAGCAGGTAGGGGAACATATTAGCGATGCCCAGCCCCGCTATGAAGAGGCCGCCGATGCGTAGCACGGGATGTGGCAGCTGCCAGAAGATGAGGAAACCAGCCAGCCCTGTCACCATGGCACCGAGCAGGCGGGGGACGATTTCAGCCCGGCGCGCGAGCGTTGTTCCCAAGGCACGGCCGATCAACATGGCGACGAAGAAGGCACTCATCACCAGCGAGGCGTCGGCACGGGCAAGTGCCCCCGCGGCGACGAGAAAGTCGGCACCCCAGCTAATGATCGACCACTCCACGGCTACCCCAAAGACGAGTGCTAACCAGTAGAGCCAGAACACGCGAGGTAGCGAGGCCGCAGGATGCGCCCCGCTGCTGTCCTGTGCGGTTTCCGGAATCTGCTGCGAGCGCGCGCGCAGGGCAAGAATGGCCCACGCCAGGGTGGGCAGGACAAAGGCGGTTCGCCAGCCAAGACCAGTGCGGGCGAAACCGCCGACGAAGAGCGGCGCCATGATTGTCGTGGCGCTGGCGATGACGTTGGCCTCGGTCAGGGCCAGGGCACGATACGGACCGTGATGGTCGGAGAGCGATGACTGCAGCGTGGCCAGCAGGGTTGTCCCGGCGAAACCCATGAAGCCGATGGCTGGCAGGGTGAGCGCGGAGTGCCGCCCGACGGAGAAAAGCAGCGCGCCGAGCGTCATCCCGCTGCTGCCGCCCCAGATGATTGCCCGCCGCCCGAAGCGCCGTACGAGTGGGGCAGTAACGAGCCCGGCGACGACCATACCCAAGGCAAGCGCGCTGACGTGCAGGCCGCCCACGGTGTAGCTGAGGGCCAAATCGGCACGCAGCAACGGCATGGCTACGCCCGGCGCGTTGAGGTAATAGGCGTAATAGCCAAGAAGGAGGTAAGCGACCCAGGTGAAACGGTCGCGGCGGAAGGCCGTAAGCTGTGATGGGATCATCTGTGTTGTGTCAGGGAATGGGGGTATTGGTGCCGCGCACGTCGACAGCCACAGCTCCCGCACCATCGGCGAGTACTCGCAGAGGATTGATTTCCAGCTCAACCAGCCCAGGATGATCGGCGGCAAGCTGGCCCAGCCGGTGGATCACGTCGAGGACGGCTTCACGGTCGGCAGGGGGGATATTGCGGTAGCCGGCAAGGCGCCGCCCAGCCCAGGTGCGCGCGAGCAGCTCCTCCGCTTCCCGCGCGGTGACCGGCGCTAACGCAAAGGCAACGTCTTGCAGCGCCTCGACTTCGACGCCGCCGCTGCCAAACATGAGGACGGGGCCAAACTGGGGATCGCGCGCGACGCCGACGATGACTTCCTGGCCGGCGGCGATCATCTCCTGGACGAGAACCCCGGTTATCGTCGCTTGTGGCTCGGCCGCCCGGACCCGTTGCAGCAGGGTGTCATAGCCGTCAGCCGCTTCCTCGGGATTATGGATGTTGAGCAGCACACCCCCAATATCGGATTTGTGGGCAATGTCGGGCGAGAGGAGCTTAAGCACGACGGGGAAACCAACAGTGCGTGCCAGGTCGGCGGCTGCTTCGCGGCTCGTGGCGACGCCGCCGGCCGGCGTGCGGATGCCATACTGCCGCATGAGCTTCTCCAGCGCGGCAGCTGGCAGCGGACCGGCTTGGGAAGCGAGGAGCTCGCGCGCACCGTCTTGGTCGATATCGTCGTGCTTGCGCGGCTGCGAACGGCAACGTCCAAGCCACTCGGCGCGCTGCACGAGGGTGGCGAGCGCCGAGGCGGCGCGTTCTGGAAAACGATATTCGGGCACGTGTGCGGCCCGAAAATGCTCGACTGCTTCCTGGATCAGGCGCTCTCCCATCACGGCGACCACCACCGGTTTTTTCGCCGCGTAGATCAGGGGGATCAGGGCGCGGGCCACGCCGCCGGTGGTGTGCATCGGCGGCGGTGGGATGATGACCAGGACGCTGTCGACGCCAGGGTCGTCCAGCAAAGCGCGCAGGCAGGCGGCGTAGTCCTGTGGCGAAGCGCCGGCAAGCATGTCGACCGGGTTCTGCACGCTTGCCGCAGGCGGGAGAACGGCACGCAGCGCTGCTTCTGTTTCTGGCTGTAGTGTAGCCAGGGTTAATCCCTCCGCTTCGAGTGCATCGGCGGCTGTGACGCCTGGACCGCCGGCGTTGGTGAGGACGGCGACACGGCGTCCCCGCGGGAGCGGGCACCAGGCAAGGGCGCGCGCCCAATCAAAGAGCTCCTCGCTGGTGTCGGCGCGGATCACGCCAGCGCGGCGAAAGGCGGCATTGTAGGCCGACTCGCGCCCAGCGAGAGCGCCGGTGTGGCTGGCGACGGCAGCACGCCCGCTCTCAAAACGCCCAACTTTTAGGGCCAGAATGGGCTTTTCCTGGGCGACGCGGCGCGCTTCGGACACGAAGCGGCGCCCGTCGCTCACCCCTTCGAGATAGAGGGTAATGACATTGGTATAAGGATCGACGGCTACGGGAGCGAGCACGTCGGTTTCGGTCACGTCTACCTGGTTGCCCATGCTGACGAGATGTGAGAGGCCAAAGCCCTGCCCGCGCGCCCAGTCGATAACCACGGCACAGATCGCGCCTGACTGGCTGATGAAAGCAACATCGCCGGGAGTTGGGCCGGGTGGCGGGAGGAACGTTGTGTCCAATGGTAGGTGGGTGTTGAGCAGGCCGATGCAATTGGGGCCGATGAGCCGCATGCCGAACTGGCGGGCGACGGCGAGGCATTCTGCTTCAAGAGCAGCGCCTTCGGCGCCGACTTCGCGAAAGCCGCCGCTGGCGATGATCGCGGCGCGAATGCCGCGCTCGCCGCAGGCCGCCAGGGCAGTGGGCACGGCCGGCGCCGGGATGAGGATGACGGCGAGGTCAGCTGGATCGGGAACCGCAGCGACCGATTCGTAGACGGGCCGTTCGAGCAACGTGCCGCCGCGCGGATTGACGAAGTGGATCGCGCCGCGGAAGTCGCTCTGTACGAGGTTGCGCGCCAGGCCAAATCCCAGCTTGGTTGGATCGTGTGAAGCGCCGACAAGGACGACACCTTGGGGAGCAAAAAAGGGGGCCAGTGAAGGGTCGCTTTCCATGATGCTCAGTGTAACACAGTCGTCGACTTGCGTGAAAAAACGAACATGGGCCGGCTCTTACGGGAGCCGGTGGGCCGTGAAGATGTACCCGTATTTGTATCCAGGTTGTATATCCGGGTCGTTGATCGCGTAAGGTGCGATTTCTTACCCTATGGCATAGGTAGCAAAGCAACCTTGCTGCGCTTTCCAGTTGATCTCACCCACCACTACACCCTGAGGAGGGACTATGACTGATTCACGGGATTTGCACCACGCGCAACGCTCTCTACTGCTCAGCTTACTGGCCGCACTCACGTTGTTTGTGTTACTCGTGCTCTTTGCGACGAAGCCGCTGGCGGCGGCGCCAGAGCAGGCCTATTGCTACGCCACGCCAGATGGCGGAGGCGTTGTGTACGATAGCATGGACTCCGCAGATGCCCTACGGTCGGCTATTGCCGACGTTCCCGACGGTGGCACGGTGTGGGTGGCGGGTACGTGCCAAGGTGCCGTCGAGGAAGAGGCAACGACGCAGGTGGCGCGCATCACCAAGAGCCTGACGATTATCGGCTACGACTACGATCCCGAGGCGACAGAAAATGCGTGGATGTATGATGAGAACACGTACGCGACGATTGACGGGCAGATAGACGAGGAAAACGCCGGGCGCGTCTTCTATGTGCAGACGGCGGGTCCGGTCACGCTCCGCAATTTGCACATGGTGAACGGGGCGACATCCGGCAACGGCGGCGCCATTTACTCGACTGCTGTGATGACAATCGAGAATTCGATCCTGGAGTCGAACGAGAGCGGGGACATGGGTGGTGCCATTGCCAGCTACGATGATGTCACCATCCGCAATACGCAGCTAATCAGCAACACGGCGCGGTACCACGGCGGCGCCATCGCCGGACGTGGCTCCGGCAATGCCGTGCTGGCGCTGGAGAGCGTTGAGTTCACGCGCAACAGCTGCACAAACGCGGTTGGCTGCTTTGGTGGGGCGCTTTCCGCTCTCCACACCGTGACGATGACGGATACGTGGTTCGCGGACAACCAGACCACGGGCAGCGGCTTTGCCAGCGGTGGCGGCGCCGTGTATACGGTCGGCGACCTGGCAATTGAGAACAGCCACTTTGTGGACAATAGCACCGGGGCAACCGGGGGAGCGCTCTATACACACGCTTCCCTGTCGATCGTGAACGCTGAGTTCACGGGCAACAGGGCGACCCTGGACGCCGGCGCGATCGCGACGAATGGCACGGGCGAAATTGTTGGTAGCCATCTGGAGAGTAACATAGCGACTGGCGGCAGCGGCCATAGCTCGCCGCGCGGCGGTGCAATCCTCAACAATGGCGCCCTCACGCTTAGCGCCAGCAATATCTACAGCAATACTGCCTTTACCGGCGGCGGCATCTACAACACGGCGAATTCCGAGTTGAACGTCTTCGATGGCTCGGACGTGAGCTGGAACAGGGCGAGCACGGGCTTCGGCAGTGGTGGCGGGGTACGCAACGATGGTGTCCTCTCCATCGCCGACAGCCATTTTGGTAACAACCTTAGCGCTTCCGGCGGCGCCGTGGCCACGAACAATGGTATGGAGCTGCGGCAGACGGTGCTGGAGAATAACGACGCCGGGAGCGGCGGCGCAATCAACCATTCACGTGGGGTGTCGACGATAGAGAACGCGACCTTTAGCGGCAACCGCGCTACGGCAGAGCCCGACCAATTCTCGCAACCTGGTGGTGGCGCAATCTCAATGAGCATCGGCGACATGACGGTGAACGCGAGTACGTTTGACGACAATGATGCGAATAACCGTGGCGGTGCGATCTACCTTTCGACGAGCTTCGCCGCCAATCTCACCGTCAGCGAGAGCGTGATTCGTGGGAATACCGCCGACTACGGTGGTGGCCTCTACGTACGTGAGGACACGACGATTACGGCCAGCCGTATCTTTGACAATCAGGCAATTAACGGCGGGGCCCTAGTGGTGACAGGCGAGGCGAACGTCGCGCTGACCAATAACTTCATTGCCGGCAATGAGGGATTTGTCAGCGGCGACACGATCTACTTTGACGAGGTCGGGGACAACGCCGGCACGCTGGATGCGACGCACAACACGTTCGTGGGCACGGGCGAGGGCACGGCTCTGGAGACAAACGGCGAGCTTGCCGGCTATACCGTTATGCTCACCAACGCAATCTTCAGCGGTTACGAAACGGCCATTGTCACCGCCTCTGTTTCCGACACGGTGACGGTTGATGGGGTGCTATGGCACGACGTGACGACAGAGACAAGCGGCACTGGCATCACCGTGAATGCGGCAAATGAGTATACGGGCGATCCGGCGTTCCTGGATGCGGCGGCAAACGATTATCATCTGCTGCCAGCCAGTGCGGCGATCGATCGCGGCGTGACCACCGCCGTGGATACAGACATAGACGGCGAGGCGCGCCCGGCCGGGACTGGGCCCGATCTCGGAGCCGACGAGGTGGCGGTGCTGATGCCCGATCTCGTGATTCGTAAGACCGTAGAACCGGTCAATCCGGCGCCCGGCGCCCAGGTTACGTATCAGATAACGTTCAGTAATGCCGGCATTGACTTCGTCGAAGATGTCGTCGTGAGCGACGTTCTCCCCAGCACGCTGGAGGTTCTGTCGGTCACGAGCGAAGACTTCGAGCTCCCGCCAGGGACGGGTACCACCTGGGAGATTGGCACGTTGGAAGAACGCGAGGGCGGCACGATCACGGTTGTGGTACAGGTGCTGTCCGACGTTCCGGTGGGCACCGAAATCGTGAATGACGCCGCGATCAGCGGCAGCACCGAAGAATTCACCGACGTGAACAATACGGCATCGGTGACGATTACTGTGGACTACCACCGGTTGTACTTGCCCCTGATCATGCGCTAGACGATCAGTGGGTGGGCGAGGAGGAGAGAAGATGAGCCTGGCAGCCACGCGGCTGCCAGGCTCTTTGTTTTAATCGCCGGCCGGTTCGGCGATGGGCTCGACGGGAAGCTCGACCGCGGGCCGGACCTGGGGCGGCGGGAAGGCGATGAAGATGGCGTTGAGAAAGATGCCGGCAACGGCGCCAGTGGCGATGGCGGGCCAGCCGTTGGGGAAAATGCTGGCGAAGAGCGGGATGGGCAGGAAACCGCCTTCGAAGCCGATGTGCCCACCGATGCCGACGACGAGAATGGTAGCGCCGATGGCCAGCTGGCGCGGGTCGAAGAGGTTGACCTTCTCGGACATGATCAGGGCGATGCCCTGCATGCCGATGACGCCGAACAGGTAGATGGCGAGGCCACCGCTGACTGCCGTGGGCACGGTGGCAATGGCGCCGGCAAGGGTGCCGCTGAAGCTGAGCAGGATGGCGATGATCCCGGCGGCGAGCAGGGCCGGACCGGAGTAGTTGCGGGTGATGACCATCAGCGAGTTGTTCTCGCCGTAGTTGGTGCCGGCAACGCCGCCGAGCAGACCGTTGACCATGTCACCCAGGCCGTCAAGGATGAGGTTGAAGCCGATGAAGCGGCTGAGCCGCAGGCGGGGTTTGCCGAGCTCCTCGGCGAGATGATCGACGTAGAGGCTGATCTGGTAGAGATGGGCAGTCGATTCGGGGATGGTGGCGATGGCCATGATGGCGATGCTGACGATCGCCGTGAGCGCCAGCTCGTGGCCAAAGTTGGGGAAGGTAATGTGCGGCGCGGTAATCAGGCTGGCGCTGGTTAGGGGCGCGAAGTCGACGAGGCCGAGAGGGATGGCGACGACGTAGCCGGCGATGGCGCCGAGCAGAACGGGGAGCATGCCGATGAAGCCGCGACCCTGCAGGTAGACGCTGAAGAGGATGGTTGCCAGCAGGGTGACGATGGCGGTCATCCACCACGTGCCGGCGCCACCGGCGCCACAGCAGGTGCCGCTGGCCATATCCAGGGCGGCGAAACCGAGCGCAAGGCCAATGACCGCGGCGACCGAGCCGGTGACGATGGGAGGCAGGACTTTGTCAATCGTTTTCTTGCCACCGGTGAGGCGAATGATGAGGCCGATGGCGACGTTGACGAGACCGGTGACGACGATGCCGGCCTGGGCAGCGGCAATCAGGTCGTCGCTGGCAACCTGGCCGAAGCTGGCGTTGGTGATCGCCAGGGTGGCGGCAATGTAGCTAAAGCTGGAACCGTAATAAAGGGGGATAAAGTGGCCGATGCCCCAGCGGGCGCCGAGCAAGGCGACGATCGTCGCCAGGCCGGAGGCCATGAGCACGGTGCTGACGTGGAAGCCGACAAGTAGGGCGACTAGGACGGTCGCCGGGAACATGGTCAGGACGTGCTGCAGGCCAAGCAGAATGATCTGGCCTGGCGGCGGCACGTCGTCGGGCAAATAGCCCAATATCCGGTTCTGTGCAGACTGATTCATCTATCCTTCCTCCCTTCACTAAAAGGTGACCAATAAACTATGCTTTGCCCAGAACAGCAGCCAGCAGGGCCATGCGCACAAACATTCCGTTCTGCACCTGGCGGAAATAGGCAGCCCGCGGATCTTTGTCGACGGCGTAGTGGATTTCGCCGACCCGGGGCAGGGGATGCATGACGATCATCTTTTCCTTGGCACGCTTCATGATCTCCGGTGTGATCTCGTAGGCGTCTTTGACATCTTCGTATTGCGCCAGATCGGAGAAACGCTCTTTCTGCACGCGGGTGACGTAGAGGACGTCGGCGTTTTCGATGACTTCGGCGACGTCGTGGGTCTCGCGCGCAGGCACGCCAGCGTCGATAACCTCGTTCATCACGGTGAGCGGCAGGCGTAGGATCTCGGGGCTGACGAAGCGCAGGCTGACGTCGTAATGGAGGAGCAGCTTGGTGAGGCTGTGTACGGTGCGCCCGTAGCGCAGGTCGCCGACCATGGCAACTTTGAGGCCGTCCACGGTGCCCAATTCCTCGCGGATGGTGAAGAGGTCGAGCAGGGCCTGGGTGGGATGCTCGCCGGGGCCGTCGCCGGCATTGATGATCGGCACGGTAGCATATTCGGCGGCAGCGCTGGCTGAGCCAAGCTCGGGGTGGCGTAGCACGATGACGTCGCTGTATTGCTCCAGCGTGCGCACGGTGTCGGCGAGCGTCTCGCCCTTGCTCACCGAGCTGAACTGCACACCTTGGGTGATGGGGATGACGCTACCGCCGAGGCGCTCCATGGCGGCGATAAAGCTGGCGCTGGTGCGCGTGCTCGGCTCGTAGAAGAGGGCGGTGAGCACATGGCCCTTGAGCAGATCGGATGCGCCGATGCGCTCGACCATCTCCTGCATCTCACGGCTGCGGGCGAAGACGTACTGGAGCGTCTCCTGATCGAACTGGCTGACCGAAAGGATGTCCTGCCCGGTCAGGCCATTGGTGCTGCGATGGTTGGCAGCCATCGCATCGTAGTTGAAGAGGGGCTTTAGAGTTGTCGTATCCATCCAATTTCTCCTGAATTCGTGTAGTCATGCTAATGAACAACGTTTTCTAGTCGTTCTGTGGGTAAGAGACAGCCACTGCCTGGCGGCGCGTAGACGAGGCCATCTTCAAAGGCAACCTCGCCACGCAGGACAACGCGGCGGACCCGGCAGGGCACGGTCATGCCGGCGAAGGGGCTCCAGCCGCACTTGCTGTGCACCTGCTCGTCGGCCAGGGTCTGCGGCATGCCGAGCTCGACCTCGACGAAAGTGCCGGGTTGTTCCGGTAGGCCGAAGATGCGGCGCGGGTTGTGCGCCATCAGTGCTTCCAAACGTGCCAGGCTCAGCCGCCCCGCTTCGACGGCTCCGAGCATCAAAAGCAGCGAGGTTTCCAGGCCGGGCACGCCGGGAGGGGGGTTCGGCCCGGCTTTTTCCAGCAGCGTGTGCGGGGCGTGGTCGGTAGCGATGCAGTCGACGGTTTCTTCTAGATGTTCCCACAGGGCAGCAACGTCGTCCGCCGTGCCCAGAACAGGGCGCATGTCGCCGCGCGCGCCGAGCCGTAGGGCGTCCTCCTCGCTCAGGAAGAGGTGGTGCGGCGTGACTTCGCAGGTAACGGGTAGTCCCTGGGCCTTGGCGTCAGCGATCAGCTCAATTTCTTGGCGGCGGCTGATGTGGCAGAAGTGGACGTGGCGGTCGTAGGCGGCGGCAAGGCCAATGCCCACGGCGACGCTCTGCTGCTCGGCATGCATGGCGATCAGCTTCTCGCGCGGCCACAGCTGGAAGCAGGCGCGCAGCGTGGGCACATCCTCGACGCGCAGGGGGCCGAAGGTATCGTTGAGGTAGATCTTGAGGGCGACCGTGGCAGCGGCGAGGACTGGCAGCTGGTCAACGTGCTCGGGGCTAGCGCCGGCGAAGAGGCCGACGTCACAGCGGATCGTCTGCGCTGCCGTGTCGCGCGCTGCGGCCAGCGCTTCCGGCGTGCTTAGCGGTGGGCTGGTGTTGGGCATGGCGAGGATGGTGGTGATGCCGCCGGCAAGGGCAGCAGCGGTGCCGGTAGCGAAATCCTCTTTCTGTTCGCCGCCGGGCACGCGCAGGTGGGTGTGCACGTCGGTGAGGCCGGGCAGGGTAATTAACGTCACAGTTCCGTCTCCAGGCAAAAAAAAAGCCCGATCCCTAAAGGATCGGGCTAGCGATTGTCCGCTGCAGGTGAATCAGCTTGTGGTTCCAGCGCCAGAACGGGCTCATCTTTACTCCAAGCTACAGGCGCCTTGAAGACGCCCATTCACACACTGGGATGCTATGGTAGCAGCACGAGTTGGCAAATGCAAGGTGAGTTTTGTTAAAAATTGCGGCGGCGATGTTGACCGCCGCCGGGCGCCTTCTATAATCACACGGCGCTTATCCAGGGAGAGATGATGAACCGGATTCTTTTGCTCATGCTGTTGTTCGCCACGGTGCTGCTGGCTGGTTGCCAGGCTGCTGCGCCCACGCCGATGCCGGATGTCGTAGGCGTCACGATCACCATGGACGACATTCACTACGACACAGAGACGATCGAGATTGACGCGGGAGACGTGCTGGTGATTACGTTGATCAACGAAGGTGCGCTCGAACATGATTTTGTCATCGAGGAGCTGCCGATGGCCGGCGCGCCGCACATCCATGAAATGGACGAGGAGGGGGGCGAGCACGAGCACGACGAGGAGCACACGCCGCAGGCAGGAGAACCAGATCTGCATTTTGCGGCGATGCCGGGCACGATCAGCACGGCGACGCTGACGCCGGCGGAGCCGGGGCGCTACCCGTTCTACTGCAGTGTAGCAGGTCACAAAGAGGCGGGGATGGAGGGGGTGCTTATCGTTTCGGAACCCTGAACCCACTGTCCTGGCGGGAATGTGCTCCTCACGGCACACAAGTGGGAATGGTGCCGGGTGCAGGTTACAATGGAGAAAGCCTAAGGAGGGAGAGATGAGCACCTACCTGGACAAATTGCGCGCCGCTCAGGAACGGAACAACTCGTGGTTGTGCGTGGGGCTGGACCCGGACCCGGCGCGGCTGCCGCTGCCAACGATGCAGTGGGACGACCCGGTGCTGCCGTTCAACAAGCGCATTATCGAGGCGACGGCCGATCTCGTCTGTGCCTACAAGCCGAACATGGGCTTCTACATGCAGTGGGGGGCTGCCGGGCTGGTGGCGCTCGAGCGCACGATTGCCAGCATCCCCGACGACATCCCGGTGATCCTCGACGTGAAAATTGGCGACATCGGCCACACGCAGGCTGCCTGGGGGGCTGGCCTCTTTGACACGTGGGAGGTGGACGCGGTGACGGTCAATCCCTACGTGGGCGCCGACGCGGTGACGCCGCTGGTGGGCGAACGGCCGGACAAAGCGGTCTATGTGCTGGCGCGCACGAGCAACCCCGGTGCGCAGACTTTCCAGGGCGATCTGCTGGCCGAGAGCGGGCTCTCGGCGGACGTATTGCGCCGCAGCCAGGAATGGGACGTGCAGGGGCACGTTGGCTTCGTCGTCGGCGCGACGTATCCCGAGGAGTTGGCCGTGGCGCGAAAGCTGGCGCCGCAAGCCAGCTTCTTGATCCCGGGCATCGGCGCGCAGGGTGGCGATCTGGCGGCAGCCGTCAATCACGGCGCGCACGACGACGTAGGACCGGTGATCAGTGCCAGCCGCAGCATCCTCTACGCCGCGCCCGGTCCGGATTTCGTCGATGCCGCGCGTGCGGCGGCGCTGGCCCTACGCGAGCAGATCAACGCGCTGCGGTTGGGGCAACCGGCCTAGGTGGCGATAGCGCTGACGGTAGCTGCGCGCAGCAGGGTGGGGTGAACAACGGGTGAATTTCCTGCAGGCGCTGGTTGCCGTGTTGCGGCTGGGGCGGCCGCTCTTTCTGGTGGGCGGCTTTCTGCTGCATGGGCTGGGGGTGGCTATCGCCTGCTCTCAGGGCTACCGGGTGCAGCCGTGGCTCCTGCTGTGGGGACAGGTGGCGGTGACGGCGACCCAGCTGATGACCCACTACGGCAACGACTATTTTGACCTCGCAGCGGACCGGGCGAACCTGACGCCGACGTGGTGGTCGGGCGGGAGCCGGGTGCTGGTCCAGACGACACTGTCACCACGCTGGGCCCTCTACCTGGCCTTGACGCTGCTCACTATTGCCCTGGTGGCGATCCTTCAAGCGAGCCGGGCAGCAGCGCCGGTGGCACTCGTCGTGTTGGTGCTGGGCGTCATTCTCTCCTGGTTCTATAGCGCGCCGCCGCTGCGGCTGCATTCACGCGGCGTGGGCGAGCTGACGGTCGCCGTTGTGGTCACGCTGCTGGTGCCGCTCGCCGGCTACGCACTGCAGGCCGGGCGGCTGGCGACGTTGCCACTGTTGGCAGTGCTACCGTTGGCACTGCTCCAGTTCGCGATGCTGCTGGCGATTGGCTTTCCGGACGAGGCAGGCGATGCGGCGGTGGGCAAGCGCACCCTGGTGGTGCGGCTAGGGCCGGGGCGGGCAGCGCAGCTGTGGCGGCTAGTGCTGGTGCTCGCCGTGCTTGTGCTGCCGGTGCTGCTGCTGGGCGGTGTGCCGGTGCTGGTTGTAACGTGGCTCGCGGCGTTCATGCTGCCGGCGCAGCTGTGGTTCTGGTGGCGGCTGGCCCAGGGCGTGTGGCTGGAGCCCCGCTGGTGGAGCTGGCTGGCCTTTTTCAGCGTGGCGTTCTTGATTGGCGCGGCGGCGGTGGAACTGGCCGCCTTTCTGTCCCTCTGTCGCTGACAACCGCACGAACGTCCACAGGCTGAACGTCATTTCGGTCAGTGGACGCTGGCAGGCAAAGACAGTATGCTTGGCGTACTGCGACCCGAAATGTGCAGTCAAGGAGATGGTGCCATGACATTGTTTGCCGGTGGCAAAGCGGATATGAGTGATTTACCTGTGGATGCCGATGCGGAACAGCGCATGAAGACGCTGATTGATACACTGAGCGCGTACATCGAGTATTTTCACGGCGGCGCGCTGGAGCTGATCGCCTTTGACGGGGAGCGGCTGAAGATACGCATGTCGGGAGCCTGCCGTGGCTGCAACCTGCAGCAGGTGACGCTGCATGGCTGGATTGAAGGGACGGTGCGGCCATTCTTTCCCGACCTGAAGGAAGTGATCGCCGTCGACTAGACCGGCCGATCAGGTTGTCAGAAGCGAAGAGGGCGAGAAGGTTCCTGCTCGCGCCCTCATTCCTCGGCGAGGAGTACACCGGGGGTGTATTGGAGCTGTAACCCGGTACTGCTGCGCACGACTGGTTCAGGCAGACGAGCGCCAGCATCATAGCCGAGCGCCTGGCGCAGATTGAACGTCTCGCCGCCGGCGTGGACGGGATAGGGGTAGCCCCAGCCGGATGTGCCGCGCATGAAGTTGAACGCGCGTTGGGCGGACCACGAGGTATCCAGGGCAAAGTCTGCGGCGCAGGGAGCGGGTTGGTGGCTTCCTCCCGTAGGTTGGGGACGGGCCGGGGTGACGCCGGCAGCTAGCTGCTGCAGAACATCGACGAGGAGTGCGCCGCCCAGCTCGCCTGCTGCCTGCTCGAGGACGGAGGGGCCGACGCCTTCGGGGAACGGCAATGGCGCCTGTGCGGCGATATCACCCTGATCGAGCTCGACCGCCATCCAGTGGACCGTCACCCCACTTTCGCGCAAGCCGTCGCGCAGGGCCCAAAAGAGCGGGTGGGGGCCGCGATAGGCGGGCAGCAGAGAAGGGTGCACGTTGAGAAAGCCGTGGCGGGGCACGGCGAGCAGCTCTTCCGGAATCCTGCTGGGCCAGCAGGAGACACAGGCGACGGCCGGGTGCAACGATGCCAGCTGCTGCACGGCCGCCGGCCCGAAATGGCGAACGGACAG
>JAVVFG010000076.1:0-10458 GCA_032260445.1 Anaerolineae bacterium
GGTAGGGAGGGTGCTCGCGGTCCGGTAGGGGTGGTGGTTTCGCCAGGAGGGGCGGGGGGGCGTATAATGGGGGCCGTCGACGCTTATCCGGCGGGGTCGTGAAAGGTGGTTACTTACGGAGGAGTCCGAGCCGATGTTTGACAAGGAAAAGCTATCGGAGATCAAGGAAGCAGAGGAGCAGTGGGAAGAAACGACGCTGCAGCGCACGCTGGCACGCTTTCCTGAGCGGCGCGAGACGTTCTTGACCACGTCGAGTGAGCCGATCGAGCGGCTCTATACCCCGCTGGACGTAGCCGAGCTGGACTATAACGAGGATCTGGGTTTCCCGGGCGAGTATCCTTTTACGCGAGGGATTCACAGCACGATGTACCGGGGTAAGCCGTGGACGATGCGTATGTTCGCCGGCTTTGGCACGGCCGAAGAGACAAACCAGCGCTATAAGTATCTGCTGGAGCAGGGCAACATGGGTCTTTCCGTAGCCTTCGACCTGCCGACGCTCATGGGGTATGACACTGATGCGCCGGAGGCAATTGGCGAGTTCGGGACGTGCGGCGTGGCGATCAGCAGCCTGAAGGATATGGAAATCCTGATGGACGGCATCCCGCTGGGCGAGGTGAGCACAAGCATGACGATCAACAGCCCGGCGGCGATCATCTGGGCGATGTATATTGCTGCCGCGGAGAAGCAGGGGGTGCCGCGCGCCCAACTGCGGGGAACGCTGCAGAACGATATACTCAAGGAGTATATCGCGCAGAAGGAGTATATTTTCCCGCCGGAGCCGTCGATGCGGCTGGTGACGGACACGATCGAGTTCGGCACGAAAGAGATGCCACAGTGGAATACGATTTCAATCAGCGGTTACCATATTCGCGAGGCAGGCTCGACGGCAGCCCAGGAGCTGGCGTTCACGCTTGGCGACGGGTTGGAGTATGTGCGCTGGGCGGTGGCGCGGGGCATGGACGTGGACGAGTTCGCGCCGCGCCTTAGCTTCTTCTTCAACTGCCACAATGACTTCTTCGAGGAAATCGCCAAATTCCGTGCGGCGCGGCGCATCTGGGCGCGCGAGATGCGCGAGACGTTTGGGGCGCGAAACCCGCGCTCGTGGCTGTGCCGCTTCCACACGCAGACTGCGGGCGTGAGCCTGACGGCGCAGCAGCCGGAGAACAATATTGTGCGTGTCGCCATCCAGGCGCTGGCGGCGGTCCTCGGCGGTACGCAGAGCCTGCACACGAACAGCATGGACGAGGCGCTCGCCCTGCCCAGCGAAGCGGCGGTGACGATTGCCATGCGCACGCAGCAGATCCTTTCCGAAGAAAGCGGCGTGGGTAACACGATTGACCCGCTCGGCGGGAGCTTCTTCGTCGAGCACGAGACCGACAAGATCGAGCAGCAGGTGTACGAGTATTGGCACCAGGTGGAAGCGCTGGGCGGCGTGCTACCGGCTATTGAGAAAGGTTTTTTCCAAACCGAGATCAGTGACGCCGCGTACGAGTACCAGCGACAGGTAGACGGCGGCGGCCGCAAGATCGTCGGCGTTAACGCCTATGCTGATCCTGACGACGAATTGCGGATCCCGATTCTGGACATGGACCCGCAGGGGTACGAGCGGCAGGTAGGGCGGCTGGCGGAGCTGCGGCAGGAACGGGACAATGTTCGTGTTGGGGAGACACTTGAGGCGCTGCGGACGGCGGCGGCGGGCGATGCGAACCTGATGCCGCTCCTGCTGGATGCGGTGCACGCCTACGCGACGCTGGGCGAGATCACCAACGTGCTGCGCGAGGTGTTCGGGGAATATGAGGAGCCGACCTGGATCTGATGGTTTCCGGGCCGAGGACTGTAGGTGGACGGCAGAGATGAACGACGCAGAGCAACCGTGGCCGCACGGAACGCTCTTTTCGGCGCTTAATGCCGCGGAGCAAGAGCGCTGGCTTGAGCAGGGGATCCGGCGCACGTATGCGGCAGGGCAGATCTTCGTACCGCGCGGGACGGTGTGGCCGTATCTGTTCCTGGTGCAGTCTGGGAAAGTCCAGGCGGAAAAGGAGTCGCTAGAAGGGCGCCGCCTGCAGGTTCTTACGGTAAATCCAGGCGAGGTTTTCTGGGGCACCGCTTTTTTCCTCGAGGACTCGCGGATGCCGGTCAGTCTAGAGGCGGTCGTCGAAAGCAGCCTCTATCTGTGGCCTCGCGAGCGTCTCCTGCCACTGCTTCTGGAAAACAGCAAGGCGTTGTGGCACCTGAGTCAGGTGATGGTGAGCCGGATGACGCGGGCGAGCGAGATCGTCGAGGACCTTGCCTTCCAGCCGGTCGCCGGGCGGCTGGCGCGGCTACTGTTAGAACGCTACGGGGTCACGGGCTCTGCGTCAATGGAACGCGACTTGACCCTAGATGATATGGCGGCGCGCATCGGCTCGACGCGGGAAATGGTGTGCCGCGCCCTATACCGCTTCTCCGACGACGACCTCATCCAGATCACGCGCACTGAGTTCACGATTAACAAACCTAGCGCGCTGGCGCAGTTGGCCGGGCTGCCGACACCTGGCGCGGAGGAGTCCCCCGGCAAAAGGGATAGCCCGTGACCCGGTGGCGCTGTCAGAGAGCCAGCAGCGCCAATCTGTCTTCCTTACCGGGGGCGTCGCGATTTATCTAGCCGATGGAAATGTGGGCGGGACCTTTTGCGCCGCTACCGCTGCCGTTCTGGCGGTCTGCGTGCGGCGTCTCGCCGGCGAGAATGGCCATCACATCTTCTCCGGCGACCGTCTCTTCTTCCCGCAGCCGCTGTGCCAGTTGTTCTAGCGCGCCGCGATGCGTGTCGAGTAAGTCCCAGGCGCGCTCGACAGCTTGTTCGACGAGCCGCCGTGTCTCATTGTCCACACGCGACGCGGTTTGCGGGCTGACGCGGCTGTCGAGGCCACCCTGGAAGCCGAGATAGGCGGCTTGCTCGCCTGCCGCCAGCCGCACGGGCCCGAGGGCCGGGCTGAGGCCATACTCGGCGACCATGCGGCGCGCCGTGTCGGTCGCCCGTTCCAGGTCATTCGCCGCACCGGTTGATGCCTCGCCGAAGATAAGCACTTCGGCCACGCGCCCGCCGAGGAGCACGGTTAGCCGGTCGTTAAGCTCGCTCTCGCTCAACAGGTAGCGATCCTCTTCGGGCCTTTGCCAGGTGTAGCCTAGCGCGCGCCCGCGGGGAACGATGGTCACTTTGTGCACTGGGTCAGTACCGGGCAGAAGGCTGGCAACCAGGGCATGACCGGCCTCATGATAGGCGACCCGTTCTTTCTCGCGGGCATTCATCGCCCTGGTGCGGCGTTCGGAGCCGGCTATGACGCGTTCGATCGCTTCATTAAAGTCGGCCATCGTCACCGCTTCCTGCTCGCGGCGGGCCGCCAGGAGCGCTGCCTGGTTGGCGAGGTTTTCCAGGTCGGCGCCGGAGAAACCGGGGGTAATGCGCGCGACCACTTCGAGGTCGACGTCTGGTCCGAGCACCACCTCCCTGGCGTGGATACGCAGGATTTCTTCGCGGCCGATCACGTCTGGCAGGTCAACGACAATCTGCCGGTCGAAGCGGCCAGGGCGGAGGAGGGCGGGGTCGAGCACTTCGGGGCGGTTGGTGGCAGCCATGACGATGACGTTTTCGTTGGGCTCGAAGCCATCCATCTCGGCCAGTAGCTGGTTCAGGGTTTGTTCCCGTTCTTCATGGCTACCCATGCCGGCGACACCGCCGCGCTTGCCGCCGATGGCATCGATCTCGTCGATGAAGATGATGCTGGGTGCATCCTTCTTGGCCTGCTCGAACAGGTCGCGCACGCGGGAGGCGCCTACGCCGACAAACATTTCGACGAACTCCGAGCCGCTCAGCGAGTAGAAGGGGACACCGGCCTCGCCGGCGGCGGCGCGGGCGAGCAGGGTTTTCCCGGTTCCTGGCGGGCCGACGAGGAGGACGCCTTTGGGCATCCGGCCGCCGAGCCGTTGGAAGCGCTCAGGGTTCTTGAGGAATTCGGTCACTTCACGCAATTCGACAATGGCCTCGGCGGCGCCGCCGACGTCGTGGAAGGTGACGCCAGTGTGCTCGCCTTTGGTCACGCGCGCTTTACTTTTGCCGATGGAGAAGATGCTGCCAGAACCGGTGCTGCGCTTCATCCGGCCCATCATCCAGTACCAGAAAGCAGCCATTAGCGCGAGGGGCAGGATCCACCCGAGGATGCCCGTCAGGAGACTGCCATCGCCGGACACCTCCCCTTTGATTTCGACCTCGTGTGCCTCTAGTTCCGCCAATAGCTCCGGGTCTTCGACCGGAATGGTAAAGAACGGCTCACCAGAGTCGTAAACGCCGCTGATGCGCTCCCCGGCGACGGTAACGCTGGCGACTTCTCCGGCACGCAGAGAGGATTTGAAGTCACTATAGGTGATTTCGGTCTGGTCGTCGAGGAAGAAGTAAGCGACCGCGGCCTGCACCAGCGACATCACAAGAATCATTGCCAACACGTACCAGATAGAGAATTTGACGCGCCTGTCTGAGAGCTTGTTATCCATTGGCTGTCGCTCCTTTACCCACGTCGACACGCCTGTCGTCTTTGCGCACCGGGACAAAGAGCAGGCCAAGAATGATGGCCCAGACGACGAGCCGTACGGTCATCGCCCGGATGCTGTCGGAGGCGACGACGTCGCGGTAGCCAGTCTGCAGGACGAGCATCACGACAGCATGGACAGCGAACGTCGCCACCGCAGCGACGCGGGCATAGCGGTGGTTCGCCCAGAGGAGGATGGCCGTCAGGGCTACGGTGAGGATGCCCGCGGTGTAGTTATAAACAGGCAACCAGTTAATCACATAATAGTCGGGCATGATGCCGAGCAGGACTTTGCCGCCGGCGAATATGGCCATTGCCCCGATGATCAGGGCGAGGACGGCAGCGATCTTCGTCATCGTCGGTTTCACGTTCTTTCTCCTTTCAGCCTTGCTGGAAACAAGGGGCCGACCAGTTATGACCTCATTGTAGGAGGGTGGGAGGGGGGCGTCGCCGACTTTTGTCGTCCGATAGACGCGGGGCTGAAGGAGCGGAAAGCAGGTGCGGGGAGCGACCTGCTAGGCGGCGTCGACCATATTCTTCAGGGCGGCAACGTCGTGAATCGTGATCTGCGCGCGGGTCACTTCCAGGATGCCTTCGGCATGGAATTGCTGCAGCAGGCGGCAGACGACCTCTGGCGATGACGCGACCATTGCGGCGATCTCGTTGAGCGTCAGATCGCGCTCGATGGCGGTGTTTTTCTGATCGCGAGAGCTGTCGAGGAGGAGCGAAGCCAACCGCGTGGCAACCGGATGGAAGGCAAGGCCGTAGATGACTTCTCGGGCACGGCGCATTGTTTCTACCTGCATGCGGGTGACCTCCCACAGGGAGCGAGGATGGCGCAGCAGGACGGGAAGCAGTAACGAGCGGCTCCAGACGTGAGCTTCTACGTCCCCGGCGGCGATCAACGACGCGGGCATCGGCTCGTCGTCGAAAAAGGAGTGTCCCCAGAATACCTCCCCGGCACCAACCGTGAAGAGAACGTGCTCACGACCACCAACAGAGAGCATGGTCCAGCGCAGCTCGCCGGTGACAAGGAAGATAACCGAGGGCCAGATCTCGCCCTGGCGTACCAGGTAGTCCTGGCGCGAGAGGCGGATGCGGCGTGCACACCTGACCAATGTCTCAAGCTCTTTTGTGGGGATTTGCCGGAAGACGCGTAACTGGGCGAGTTTCGTCGTGGTGCTGTCCATGCTGCGGCTTTCTCCTGAGGGGGCCGGGCGAAGCAATGCCTTCGTGAAAGAAATCACGAACGTTTTGACAATTGTCAAGGAACTCTCTTCGCGGACGTTATACGCTATCGGCAGAGTCGTTTGCAGTCTAGCCCGATTATAACAACGAAGGAGAGGAGATCCTACATGTTACACCCATCGCCCAAGGTACGGCAGATTGTCGTCGGCGTCATTGTCGTCGCGGCGCTGCTGATGATCCTCGTCGTGCCGTTCATTGCGTTCAATATGGTCAACCCGATCCTGGGCTACCAGGAAGCGCGCATCGCCAAGTTTATCGCCGAAGGTGACCCCAGCGCACCCCTGCTCACGCTGACGACATGGCTTGTCAGTTTCTTCTTTCCCTTCTGGGGCACGCTTTCGGTCATCGCCGGACTGGCATTGCTGGTGATTGCCAAGGCGCTATATGAGGGCGAAGAGTGGGCACGGGGGCTAGCCCTGCTCTGCCTGGCAATTCCGTCGATGGGCGGTGCGTATATGATCGTGCCGTGGATGAACTTTGTCGGCACGGCTGAAGGCGGGTTCCCGCCAGCCGTCTTCATCATGACGATCGGCCTGATCCCCTACTTCACGTTGCTGCTGGTGGACCGGGGCGATCGCACGCAGAAGATCGTCGATTTCTTCGTCTTCCTGATGCTGGGCGTCAGCTCGGCGGAAGCATTCGCCAACGGGCATGCCGCTTTTCGCATTCTGTACGGGCATCCGTCGCGGCCGCAGTTTGGCGAAGGGATCGCGATCACCTACTTTGGCTGGTTCGGCCTATGGGTTGGTGCAGCGTTGACGATTGCTGCGATTTATCTGCTCGGCCGGCGCAGTGAAGCAGGCTGGTATGCAGCGGTCATCGGTGGGTTGGTGACATTTGTCGTCAGCGGTGCCACGCATTATGTGCGCCACGCGACGATCGACTATCTGCTTGGGTCGCTCATGGGGTTGAGTATCGTCGCCATGCTGATCATCCCGGTTGTCAAGAACCGGATCCTGAACCGCTACGCAGAACAGGAGCGACGCCAGGAAAAAGTGAAGCTGCAGCTCGAAGCGAGCTAGGCGAACCTGGCGGCTGGCACGTGATGCCAAGCCCCATCACATGAGCGCTTTGACAGTCTTAGACTGCCGAAGCGCTCTTTGCGTTATAGGCCACAAGTAAGCCGGGATTGATGCCAGTGATTTGCGAAAAAGCAAATCTTTCGTCCTTCGCTTGTGATACAAATCACAAAGAGGGGTTGGCAGGCTTATGTGCCGGCGCAGAATCCCCCTACTCCATCTCGTCTAGCGGGCGGCAGTAGGCCACCGCTCACCAGCTGTTCTCAGGAGGCACGTGATGACAGACACCTCACAACGCAATCGCAGCATCATGTCCGGAATCGCCATCGTGATCGGAGTGGTCATGATGGCCGTTATTCCATTTTTGGTCCAGACCTCACTTGAGCGGGTGCTAGTCAACCTGATGGAGCATGTCAAGACGCATCCGGCCTTTTCGAGCGGGCTGAAGCTGTTTGACTTCTTCTATCCGGTGTGGCGGGCGCTGATCTTTACCGCTGGGGCGACGCTGATCGTTACCTCACAGCAGGTCAGGAAAGGCGAGACGTGGGCGTACTCGCTGGCGATGGTCTGTTTTGCGCTCCCGGCGATTGGCGGGATGTTCATGTTCCTGCCGTACGTCAGCTGGGTGCCGGGCTTTCCATTGCCAATCGTCATCTCGATGATTGGACTGGCGGGCTTCTGGAGCTTTATCCTTCTGCGCGCCGGTAGCCGGATGGAGAAGCTGGCGCGGCTCGGCGCGCTGACGTTCATCGGCATGCTGGGGACGCACGCGTTTACAGTCGGGGTTGGCGCCCAGCGGACGATGTGGACCCGCCCGGGCTACCCGCTGTACGAGGGATTTGAGTGGTGGTTATTCAACTGGGCGGGCGAAGTGAACTGGGTTTCGTTTATCTTGCTGTTCGCGTCGATTCCAATGCTGGCTATCGGGATCCGGCGAGGCTGGTGGCTCGCGGTGATTGCCGCGGTGACGATCCTGTCGATCAATATCCCTACCCAGTTTTTCCGCACGAAGACGCTTGATTGGCTCTATGGCTCACTGCTAGCGGCCGGGGTACTCATCTTTACCGTCGTGCCATATTTCAAGCGCCACTTGCTGGCGGAGCCGCTGACTGAAGAAGAGGAGGTCGCCGGGCCCGAAACGGGCATGCCGGCTGCCGTATAAGGAGACGTATCATGCCTACTTCACAAGCTACCCTGACCGAAACACGGGAAGAGCCACGGGCGCGACTGGCGATTAAGAACAACCACACGCTGGGCGCCGCGCTGGCGGTCGCCGGGATTCTGACGGGCCTGCTGGCGTTCTATCTGCTCGCCGATATCTATGTCTTGAATATTGACGGCAAGATTCTGGACGGCCGGCCGGACGAGGCGATCACGGTGCAGATCACGTTCGCCATGCTGGGCTGGTTGGGGTTGAGTGCTGGGGCGCTTTGGGGCGCGGTGCTGTATGGCTTCGCCAAGAAGCTGCCGTGGGCGTGGTTCTGGGGCACCGTGGCGGCGACGGTGCAGCTTTTGGCGGGCTTCTTCCCGATGATCCCGCCGTCGAGTATCGGCCTGCCGGCGCCGACGGTGTGGGTGTTCATGCTCGCCCTCGTGCTGTGGTTCGGCATGCTCTTGATCGGCGGGGTCAACAAGAAAGTGATCGCGCTGACCTTTGTCGCTGGGCTTGCCTACGTCCTCACCTATATGGACGGCGTGGCGACGATATCCAAGTACCAGACGACGACCTACAACGACTTCTGGAAAGGGATGTACGCGATGGCGCAGATGGTCAACTGGTGGGGGGCAGCGGCATGGGCTGTCTTCATCTTCGCCACGCTTAAACATAAGTCATGGGCGATCCCACTGGGTATCTTTGCCGCGCTGATGTCGATGATGGGCGGCTACCCGCTGGCAATCGTCAATATCATCGAGGTGGAGCGTTTCTCGATGTTCCTGCCGGGGCCGCTGATTAGCACGGTGTTGTTGGTGGTCCTGCTTCTGCCGGGGACGCAGAAGCTCATCTCCGGCGATGCGCGTTAAGAAAGAGCACTATCCAATCATCATCGTCGCCACGCTGATTCTTTTCGTCGGCCTTGGGCTGTTGCTGGGCTTCGTACCCCAGCATGGCAGCGGCGGCGGGCATGGGGCGGTGGTGCCCGAGATGATGGCGCTGCTCGGAGTAGTATAGGATGCGCCGCGATCGTGGTAAGCAAATGGCAGGCGGATTGACGCGGACGCGGCGCAGCCTCCAGGGGGCTGCCGTCCTGGGCACGCTTCTGATCGGCGTGCGGCACGTGCTGCCAGGCGAAGCGTCGAGCGGTGGCGCATTCGACGCCTTCTGCCCCTTCGGCGGCATCGAGACGCTGGTGCCCTATGTCGCGACGGGCAGCACGCTGAAGACGACGAATCTGCTCAACTTCTCGCTCCTGCTCGGCGTTCTGGGCGTTGCGCTGCTGGCAGGGCGTGCGTTTTGCGGCTGGCTGTGCCCGCTCGGCGCCGTGCAGGAGTGGCTGGCGATGGGCGCGCGACGGCTGACCGGAGAGAAGCGGCACATCCGCGGGAAGCAGAGCCCGGCGCGGCTGCCGCTCACGCTGCCGGCAGCCGTAGATCGGCCGCTACGCTACGCGAAGTACGTGATACTCGCGGCGATTGTGGCGTTGAGTGTAGTGGCGGTCTACCCGCCGCTACACTCCCTCTGCCCGGTGCGCGCCATGTTCGGGCTGCGGTTGAATTCGGCGCTGCTGTGGATCGTTCTGGGGCTTTTCGTCCTGTCTTCGCTGCTCGTCGAGCGCTTCTCGTGCAAGTATCTGTGCCCGCTGGGCGCCGCTACCGCTGTTTTCAACAAGCTTGCGCCGCTGCGGATCGTCGTCGATGGTGAACGCTGCAACCGGTGCGGGCGCTGCGAGGTTGAGTGCCCGATGGGTGTTGCCGCGGTGCATGCGAATACGAATGATCCCGAGTGCATTCGCTGTCTGGAATGCGTGGAGACGTGTGCCCGCCAGGAGACGATGGTCCTGGAGCTCGGGTAAAGGGAGAGTGCGCGTACTGCAGGCTTCAAAACTGGAGGGAAGGATGAACTTATTTGACCGGTTGGCGCTGCTGGCGACAGGGCTTGTCGCCATTTACGTGATCTGGGGTCTTTATCGCCGCTACCGCGGCGAGAAGGGGCTCCACGACGTCTATTATTTGCTTGGGTTTGTGGTGCTGCTGGTATCTGGCTTGCTGTTGATTGGGTTCGGTTGGGAGATTCTGGCATCGCCTTACGTCCTGACCGTGGCAACGCTCATTCCTCTGGGTATCTCCATGGGGCTGATGAACCAGTTCGTGCCGGAATACAAGAAGTATTACGCGTGGTTTGCGCTGGTTGGCCTGCTGACGATTGCGGTGACGAGTATCGGCGGGATGTCACTGAAGAAGGTTGCCGTGCCGCTGTTCCATAGCGTTGCCGGTCTGATCATCTTCTTGCTGCCGTTCAAGCTGAGCCTCTCGCGCAAGGTGCCGGACGGCTTTTGGTGGGTCGGCATCGGCGGCATGCTGATCGGCATTGGCGGCATCGCGCTGGCGTTCCTCACAAGTGGGGCACAGCTGCTGTTCTTCAGCGAGCAGGTGGTGCTGGCGATCCTTGCCCCGCTCCTGCTGTTGATGAC
>JAVVFG010000076.1:10558-13576 GCA_032260445.1 Anaerolineae bacterium
CGCTCGACGAAAGGGTTGATCCTGGTGGGGATTGCCGTGGTGTCGCTGATCACGGCTATCTGGGGCACGCTGTCGGGGCCGATGGTGGAATGGGGGGTCAGGGATGTCACCGTCCGGGTGTTGGGGCTGGAGATGGTCCAGGCGCAGCGGGAAGGGCGGATCATTATGCTCTACCACACGATTGCGATGACGATTGTGGCGATCGAGGTGTACATCATCACCGCCATCGTACCGATGAAACGGCATGAACAGACGATCATCAACGCGACGATCACGATCGGGTATCTTACCGCGGTGATTTTTGGCCTGCTGTTTGCCTACTGGGGCCAGAACTTCGTGTTTCACGGGTTGTTCCTGCTAGGACAGTCGCTGGTCTTCTTTGCTGGCATCCTGCTGGCGGCGGCGCTCTGGCCGTGGAAGCGAGCCTACCGCATCGAGCGGGGCTCGGCGTACGCGCATACCAGAAGCGGGATTGACCTAGAGCGGATGGCATTCTTCGCGATGGCGGTGGCGACGCTGGTGTCGGCTTCCTATGGGGCAATCACCGGCTCGTATTGGGGCAACGGGCACGAGACATTTCTGGCGGAGGACCTGATCCGTGTGCCGCAGAAGACGGGGCTGCAACGGGCGATTATCGGCCACCTGCACATTATGCTGACGCTCATCGCCGTGGCGATCACCCTGATTGTGGGGCGATGGATGGACTTCAAGGGGCGGCTGCACAAGATTGCGATGCCGCTGATGATCGTGGGCACAATCGTGATTACGTTTGGCGCGCTTTCGGTGGTCTGGGTGGAGTGGGCGCACACGACGATCTACGTTGGCTCGGTTGGCGTCATGCTGGCGGCACTGATGTACGTCATCTTCGCGTGGGACAAGCTGATCAAAGAGCGGATCGCCGAGCTGGGCATCGCGAAGCCGAACGCGTGGCAGAAGCTGAAAGCGCTGCTGCACGATCCGGTCAAGTTCGGCCCTGGCTGGCAGATGGTTTTTATGAACTTCACGGTGAGCGGGGTTGGCATCTTTATGGCGGTCAAGCTGGACGAGATATTCCGCGTTTGGCCGCACCGGGAGGAGCGGATCACGTTGACCGGACACTGGCACATCCTCGCCAGCCTGATCGCGACGATTATTCTCCTTTATTACGCGGATCTCGCCGGGCTGAAGGGACGGGTGCGAAAGTGGTTTGGCTGGTTGGTGATCATCATGTCGGACCTAGCTTTCGGCGCCGTTACCGTCTTTTCGATGAAGCGGCTGTTTGTCGGCGAAGCGGAGCAGCAGCCGGTGGTCAACTGGACGATGTTGTTGGCCGACATCGGCCTGGCAATGGTTCTGGTCGTGCTGGCTCTGTTGATGGTCTGGCGTCTCTACGACTTGTTCCGTGCACAAGGGCGCTGGACAGAAGAGTATGACACCGAGAAAGCCGCAGGTACCCGAGCTGAGATTGAGGAGAAGCAGCGGCAGCTGGAGGAGCTAAACGAGCAGCTGCGGGAGGTATCGGCATGAAGCGCGCACACCTACTGGTCATCCTGATAGCGCTGCTTGTCACGGCCTGTTCTGGAGAGGAGAAGGTCGGCGCGATTACGCCACCGATTATCGATACGGGCGTCGATCCGGCGTCGTGGGCTCTTGTACCGGCCGGTGAGTTTCCGTACGGTCAGCACGATCACTTTACCCTGGTCGGTTACGACTACGAGATTATGGTCACCGATGTGACGAACGCCCAGTACGCGACGTTCCTGAACGATGCGCTGGCATCGGGGGCGATCTCGTTGGGCGCTGTCGAGGTGGAGGCGGGTGAGACGACGTGGATCGAGGAAGGGGTCGCCAGTTATTACCCAGGCGAGCCGTTCGATGGTTACAAGCACGAAGAACAGATCACGGCGGGCGACAAGCTGTACGTGCCGCTGGCAGAAGATGGGCTGCGGCTGGCGTTTGATGGCGAGCAGTTTGCGGCAATCGAGGCGTATGCCAACCATCCGATGACAATGGTCACTTGGTTTGGCGCGAACGCCTACTGCACCTACCACGACTGGCGGCTGCCGAGTGAGATCGAGTGGGAAAAGGCGGCGCGGGGGACGGAACTGGTCGACGGCTACGGGCTGCCGTTCCCGTGGGGCACGGAGATCGAGGGCAACAATGCCAACTTCTATTCCTCGTTTGATCTGATCGAGAAAATCTCCGGAAAGCTGGGGAACACCACGCCGGTTGGTCTGTACAACGGCCGGACGTATGACGGATACGAAACCCGCGATTCGGCCAGCCCGTACGGGCTGTACGACATGGCGGGCAATGTCTGGCAATGGATGGGGGACGACCACCCGTACCAGCATTATCGCCACCTGCGCGGCGGCAGCTTCTATTCTTACGAGGTCGATTTGCGCGTGTGGAAAGTGAACAGCGCCGGGCCCCAACATTACAGCCCGGCGGTCGGCTTCCGCTGCGCGCGGGATAGCAACCAATAAGCAAGGAAGACGAGAGGAGTCGACGATGGAAGCCATCGCTGCACGACCTATCAGCCAACTGAGGGCCAGGATCAGCCACATTTGGCCGTTGATTAAGAGCTTGCAGACCGGGCTGTTGTTGTTGACGGGGCTCGCCGGTTATATGAGTGCGCGCTGCCCGGTACGGGGCTGGCAGACCATGCTGGCACTGAGCGGCAGCCTATTCCTTGCCATCAGCGGGAGCACGATCCTCAACATGTGGTACGACCGCGATATCGACGCACGGATGGCGCGAACGAAGAAACGGCCCATACCCTCCGGGACAGTGACGCCAGCCGAAGCGCTACGCCTTGGTCTTGTTCTCGCGACGGCTGGCGTCGCCTGGGCGGTTGTGCTGGACCCGCTGTACGGGCTGATCGTGTTTGCCGGGCTGTTCTTCGACGTGGTCGTCTACACGATATGGCTGAAGCGGCGCACGCCGTGGAGCATTGTCTGGGGCGGGATTTCGGGGGGCATGCCAGCACTTGCCGGGCGGGCGCTGGGCATGGGGCAGATCGAGTGGGTTGGTCTGGCG
>JAVVFG010000077.1:0-13487 GCA_032260445.1 Anaerolineae bacterium
ATGCCGCGCCGTAGAGTCATTGCCGGGATGATCTCGGGCACCGGCTCGGCCCAGACCTCGGCGGCAACGCGTGCCTCGTCGCGGTTGTTGACGATCATCTCTGGCGGCGGCTCGCGGAATTCGCTGCCGATCGCATCAGGCTCTTCGTCCACCGTCCAGCCAGGGCCAACGGTGGCAATCTCCAGGATCGTGCCATCGGGGTCACGGAAATAGATAGACACGAAATAGTGGCGGTCCAGCGGCCCGGTCACCGGCAGTCCCTTGTCCTGCAGGCGTCGCTTCCACCGCAGCAGGCCCTCGTAGTCCGCCACCTGCAGGGCAAAGTGGTGCGTGCCCCCAATTCCCGGATGTCCTTTGCCGGCGTGCGGCCACTCGAAAAAGGTGACGACCGAGCCCGGCGTGCCAGTTTCGTCGCCGAAGTAGAGATGGTAGGCGCTTGGATCGTCGAAATTGACCGTCTGTTTGACAAGGCGCAAGCCAAGAACGCCGGTATAGAAATCAACAGGGCGCTGGGCATTGGTGGACACCAGAGTAATGTGGTGCAAGCCTTGAATCGACATGTTCCTCCGCGAGCGAATTGTTGGGCACCACCGAGGCAAGACCGCCGGGCACGGTGCGTACATTGCAGACCGTATGATAACGCCCAAAGCTAATAGAAGCGTAAACGAGTGGGACCGGAAAATGAAACAGAAGGGGATGGATGTTCTGGCATCCATCCCCGAAACAGGCGCGCGCCGCGGCGTAGTCGTATAGGGCTAGCGGTTGCATCGGCCTGGCGAGGGCTCCTAGGCCGTGCTTTCTGTCTCCGCTTCCTCTTGCTTGACGATCTCCAGATCGATGCTGATCTTGACTGTGTCGCCAACAAGCACGCCGCCGGTCTCCAGGGCCTGGTTCCAGGTCAGCCCCCACTCTTTCCGGCTGATCGCGGTGGTGGCGGAGAAACCAGCGCTGGTCTGACCCCACGGGCTACGCGCCAGCCCCGCGTATTCAACGTCGAGAACGACTTCACGGGTGACATCACGAATCGTGAGGTCGCCAATGAGCTTGCCACTGTCCGCATCTTTCTGCTCGACGCGCTTGCTCTCAAAGAGCAGCACTGGATAGCCGGCAGCGTTCAGAAAGTCGGGCGAGCGCAGATGGTTGTCACGATCTTCCTCGCGCGTGTTGATGCTCGCGGCATCGATGCGTACGCTAACCTCGGTCTCTTCGGGGCGGTCGGGATCAAAGTCAATCGTGCCCGTGAACTCCTCGAACTCGCCGCGAACCGTCGCGATCATCATGTGCCGCACGGCAAAGTGAATTACTGAGTGGGCGGGATCTATCTTCCAAGCCATGATCTTCGTAAACTCCTTTTCCTGATTTCTGGATACCAAGTGGACTTCAGTCCGTTTTTCTGATATGCTTAATCATAGCGGACTCGGGTCCGCTTGTCAAGAGCCTGTCCAAAACTGATCTTCTGTTGTGCAGGCGATGGCGGCAGGTCGATGTCAGCCGATGCTATGTACATACCCGATCGAAACGTGTAGGATTATGCCAATGACCCGACGCATAGAACTTCAAGTGCATTCTGAGGAAGAGCGCGAGCGGCGTGACGCAGCTGCGAATCGCGCGTTGCTGCTCGAAACGGCAGAGCGGCTCTTTACCGAACAGGGGGTCGAGCCGGTCACGATGGCCGAGATTGCCCAGGTTGCGGGCGTTGGAAAAGGAACCCTTTACCGGCGCTTTGCGCATAAAGGGGAGCTCTGCCTCGCGCTCCTCGATAACCAGCTCCTGGCCTTCCAGGATAGCCAGCTCGACGAATTACGGCAGCTGCACGAGCGAGAGGTGCCCTACCTGGAGCAATTGGCGCACTTCTTGCGTGCGGTGGTTGCCTTCACCGAACAGCACATGCCGTTATTGTGTGAGATTGCCCAGTACACGCCTGTTCCCGACGGCGAGGATCTGGAGCGGCCCCACTCCTGGCAGTATATGACGGTTCACGGCTTGATCCGCCGCGCCCAGAACGCGGGTGAGCTCGCACCCGACGTCGATGCACCTTTTCTTGCCGAGGCCCTTTTGGCGCCCCTCGTGGCCCATACCTACCGCTTCCAGCGCGAACGCCTCGGCTTTACCCCAGAACGAGTTAGTGAGGGACTGTCGCGGATCGTCCAGGATCTCGCCGCCGCGTCCTAGCAACTGTCCTGCTTGTCTACTCCCGGGAAGAAACGCTACAATCCGTTGGTGACAGTGACAACGGGGAAAGGTGATGCCAGTAAAGACAACAAGAGACGACCGGGGAGCCCACCGCGCGCTGCTCGTGCTGGCGTTGATTCTATTCCTGACGACCTGGGGCGCCGGCCAGAGGCGCGGTGCAGCGGCCGAAGAGGAGGGCGTGGTCTATCTGCCCTTGATCGCCACGCCGGTCGCGCCATCCGGCAACCCAGCGCTGGGCATCGGGTTCATCAGCTCCGCAGAAGAGCCCGCCGACACGCTCCAATACAGCAATGCGCTCTGGGCCGGCGCCAGCTGGAATCGCTGGCCGCTCTACTGGAGCGGCGTTGAGACCGCCGAGGGCCAATTCTCCTGGAGCCGCGTCGATAGGGTAGTTGAAGGCGACATCGAGCACGGCCTGCAAAGCAACGTGATTCTGATGGGCACGCCCTGCTTCTACCGCGTGGACCGCTGCGCCCGGCTACCGGCAGCACCGGTAGAGCGACCGCCGGGGCGGCTCTTATTGACCGCGCCAGAGGCGGCGCGCCCAGATACGCTCTACGAGCCGGTATTCAGCGATGGCAGCGATACGCCTGGCCCCGGCAAGACGATCAACCAGGGCAATGTCTGGGCGCGCTTTGTCTTTGCCGCGGTCGATCGCTACCGGCCGGGCGGCGTCCTTGCCAGGCAGCATGGCTGGGGACAGGGCGTCGGCGTGCGCGCGTGGGAGATGTGGAATGAGCCCGACCTCGCCATGTTCTGGGACGATTCCGAGGCGGACTACGCGCGCCTCCTCAAAGTAGGCTATCTGGCGGCCAAGCACGCCGATCCGTCCGCGCGCATCGTGTTCGGCGGTCTTGCCTACTTCGAGGAAGACAGCTTTCTGGAACTGGTGCTGCGCGTTTTTGACGGCGATGCGTTAGCGGCAGCCCACGGCTACTTCCACGACATCGTCGCGGTGCATAACTACCATTATGCTTGGCACTCATGGTGGTATGTCTACCGCACCGGGCAAACGCTGGCCCAACGTGGGCTGCACAAGGAGATCTGGGTCAATGAAACCGGCGTGCCGGCCTGGAACGATTACCCCGGTCCCGTCTGGGATCCCCGGAGTGCGTGGCGGGCCACTATGGTGGAGCAAGCAGACTATGTCCTGCAGAACGCGTTTTACGCCACGTTCGCCGGGGCTGATGCGATCTTCCACTTCCAGTTGTATGATGGCTGCGGCAACCAGCCGGCCGGGACGGACTTTCCGCCCCACAACGGTGAGCTGTGTACGAGCGATGGCAGACTGGTAACCAACCCTGACGTTCCCTGTGCCGGCGATGCCTTTGGCCTCTTCCGCAACCCTTCGGACGCTGTTTGCTTCCGGCAGCACCCACAACCAGAGACGCCCCGTCCGGCGGCACATGCTTTCCGGCTGCTGGCAACCGAGTTTCAGGACGTGCAGCCATTCTGGCGCCTGCGGCCCGGCGGCAGCACGCCATTCAACGGGCCACAGGAATGGATCGCCTTCTACCGCCCGGCAACCCGCGAGCGGATCATCGGTCTCTGGGCAAGGTTTGAAACAGACGAGATCGCCATTGTGCCGGCGGCCGGCGGCAGTGCGCGCATTCTGTACTCCGACGGCACAAGCGAGGTGCGCAGGCCCGTCGATGGCGCCTACGCCATCGCCCTCCCAGCTGCTACCAATCAGAATGACCCGTTCGACGAGACGCTGTATCCGATAGGCGGCCGGACGGCCATTGTGATCGAAGAGCTGTTTCCGCCGCGGGTCTGGCTGCCCATCATCACCAGGTAAGGAGCTGAGTGGCAGATGAACCCGATTCTGCGTGACTTTCCTGAGCAGTTCGAGACGGAGCGGCTCCTAATCCGCGCGCCGCGACCAGGCGATGGCGCCGAGCTGAACCGGGCGGTGCGCGAGTCGTGGGCCGAGCTCCAGGCGTGGATGCCATGGGCGCAGGGAAAGGTGCCGCCCCAATCGGAGAGCGAGGCGCGCCTGCGGGAAGCACGGGCGCGCTTCCTCACACGTGAGGATTTGTGGCTACTGCTCTTCATGAAAGGCAGTAACACGCTCGTGGGAAGCAGCGGCCTGCATCGCATCAACTGGGCTGTGCCGCGATTCGAAATCGGCTATTGGGTACGGACGCAGTTCGCCCGCCGCGGTTATATTACCGAGGCGGTCAATGGGATTACCGCTTTCGCCGTTGATGAGCTGGGTGCCAGACGCATGGAAATCCGCTGCGACAGCCGCAACCTGCGCAGCGCTGCCGTAGCGCGCCGCTGCGGGTATGAGCTCGAGGCGACGCTGCGCCATGACGATCGCCATCCTGTTGACGGTTCGCTGCGTGACACCCTGATCTTTGTACGCCTGGCTGGCGATTAGCGCGCCGGTGCGGAGCCAGCCAGGTGTGCCCAGCCGACGGCCGCGCTTACGCAACGCCAATTTGACACTGGTCACCCTAAATACTATACTCCCCTACTGTATTATCAACGCGAATATGGAGGCTGGAGGAGTCTATGCCCCGTTATGATTTTGGATGTGAAGCCTGCGGCGAGGCTTTCGAGAAGCAGTTACGTATGACGCAGTCAGGCGAACCACAGGCCTGCCCGGCGTGTGGCAGCATGCAAACGCGCAAAAGGATTGGCGTGGTCGCCGTCAGCAATGCCGGCCGGGCGGCGCGCAGTGTGCCCCCGCCCAGCAGTCCCTTCACCTGAGCGGGCGGCTGTTAGGCAAACGGTCGGTTTGCCCAGGGAGTTTGAACATGATGAAGGTCCAATCGCAGGCTGTTAAAGATGACTTACACCGGCGGCTGCGGCGCATCGAGGGGCAAGTTCGTGGTGTGCAGCGCATGCTGGAAGACGACCGCGATTGCCGCGAAATTGTGCAGCAGCTAAATGCAGTCCATGCCGCGGTGGGCACGGCGACGCACCAGTTCATGCGTGCGTATGCCAAGGATTGTCTCCTCCAAGCCGGCGACGAGGGACAAGATGCGGCGGCGGTCATCGACGACTTGTTGGACTTGATTGCGAAGGTGAAAGCATGAGTGAAGTCAAGAATGCAAGGGTAGTCTGGGAGGGAGACGGCCTGCAGTTTCGTGCAGAGCTGGGCTCCGGCTACCAGTTTGCCGTCGGCAGCCCGTCGGGAACGGAGGCAGGCGGGCCGATGGAATTTCTGCTGGCAGGCGTCGCCGGTTGTACGGCGATGGACGTGGTGAACGTGTTGCGCAAGATGCGCCAGCCAGTCACCGGTCTTGAAGTTGCCGTAAGCGGGACGCGGGCCAGCGATTATCCCATGGTATACACCGACGTTACGGTTACCTACATCGTCAAAGGGAATGGCGTCGATCCCAGCGCCATAGAAAAAGCCATTGCCCTTTCCCATGAAACTTATTGCTCGGCCAGCGTCATGTTCGAGCGTTCGGGTACGCGTATGACGACTGTCTATCGCATCGAGCCATCGTCTTCATAGAACGAACGCCTTACCTCCTGTAGCAGAACGCCGCAGCCTCCGGTCGCGGCGTTCTGCATTTCGGGGAGAAAGTGATATAGTTGCCCGGTGTCCGGGCCCGTGCCTTCGTCTCGCGCCGTGCCCACTGAGAGAAGGAGTTAATGGACATTGCAGACAACAGAGCAAGGACGGCGACGCAATTGGTCGTGGCTGCTGGTCATTGCCGCAATCGTCGCCGGGGCTCTCTGGATGATTCAGAACCCGAATTACCCGGTGCGGCAGGGACTCGACCTGCAGGGTGGTTTGCAGGTGCTGCTCGCCGCGGATGTGCCGGATGACCAGTCCGTTGCGCCTGATGACATGACCGCGGCGCGGCAGATCATCAGCCAGCGGGTCAATGCACTGGGCGTAGCTGAACCGCTTGTCCAGGTTGAGGGCGAGCGCCGCATTCTCGTCGAGCTGCCAGGCATCGACAATCCCGACGAGGCGATCGACCTAATTCAAGAAACGGCTCTCCTCGAATTCATCGATACGGGGGACCAGCCGCTGCCGGAGGGACTGTGCGTGCGGACCTCGCTTAATGAAGGCGCGCCATCCCCCTGTGAGGCGGAACAGGAGGGGCCGGCGCCGACCTTTGAGACAGTGCTCACCGGGGCGGCGCTCCGCAATGCAGACGTGCAGACGGATGAGTTCGCCCGGGCGTTTGTCGCCTTCGAGATGACCCCGGAAGGTAGCGAGCTGCTCGGCGCGCATACGGCAAACAATGTCGGGCGCTTCTTGACGATCGTGCTTGACAAGCAGGTCATCTCCAGCCCGCGTATCGAGGCGGCAATCAGCAGTTCAGGTGTCATTCAAGGCGAATTCACGCTCGAAGAGGCACGCAATCTGGCGCTGCAGCTCCGCTTTGGGCGCCTACCCGTCCCGCTGCGTGTCGAGAGCATCCGCCAGATTGGCGCGACGCTCGGCGAGCTGTCGATCCAGGCCAGCATTCAGGCCGGCACGATCGGGGTCCTTGTCGTCCTTCTGTTTATGCTGATCTACTATCGCCTGCCCGGGCTGTTGGCCGATCTCGCCCTGATCATTTATGCGCTGCTGAACTTTGCTGTTTTTAAGTGGCTGGCCGTCACCCTAACCCTCCCGGCTATTACTGGCTTCCTCTTATCAACCGGGATGGCCGTCGATGCCAACATTCTCGTTTTCGAACGTATGAAAGAAGAGCTGCGCGCGGGCAGCTCCCTGCGCCATGCCGTCAGAGCCGGTTTTAGCCGCGCCTGGACGTCGATTCGCGATAGCAACATCGCCACGCTGGTCATTTGCTTCATCCTCTGGACGTTTGGCCGCAATTTTGGCGCCAGCGCGGTACAGGGCTTTGCCATCACCCTGGCGATCGGGGTGATGATCAGCATGTTCACCGCTGTCATTGTCACCCGGACGTTTGTGGAGCTTACGTTCGGCCGTATTCGAGACTGGCTACGCGAGCGGCGCTGGTTACTGGGAGTCTGATATGTTTCGTCTTGTTGAAAGGCGCCGCTACTACTTCATCTTTTCGGCCATCATCATCAGCCTGGGCATCGTCGCGATGATCATTTCCACGGTGCGCACTGGACGCCCGTTTCAGATCGGCGTCGATTTTCAGAGCGGGACCCGCTATGAGGTGCAGTTTACTGAACCGGTAACCGAGAGTGAGTTGCGCGATCTCTTCATCCGTTTTGGCAGCAATAATCCATCAGTTACCTCGCTGCAGGGTGAAGGGCTGGAGAACGCCTGGCAAATCCGGACGGAGTTCGTGCCGCTGGAGACCTCGCGCGCGGTTCTGGATGCACTCGCGGCCGAGCTCGCGCCGCTCGTACCCGGCTCCACGCTGGTGGAAACGGTCAGCCCCTCTGTCGGCGCGGAGGTGACACGCGCTGCCTTTGTGGCAATTATCGTCGCCGCAGTGATTATTCTGTTCTACATTATGTTCAGTTTCCGGCAAGTTCCACATCCTTTCCGCTATGGTGCGGCAGCGGTTGCCGCCATGTTGCACGATCTTGCCATCACCTTCGGCTTTATCTCCATCACCGGCCTCGCCTTTGGCTGGGAAGTCGATGCTCTCTTCCTGACGGCTGTGCTCACCGTTGCCGGTTTTAGCCTGCAGGATACGATCGTGGTCTTTGACCGTATCCGCGAGAATATCCGCAAGCGCCCGCTGGAGGACTTCGAGCTTCTGGCGAACCGCTCCATTCTCGAGACCATCCACCGTTCGCTGGCGACCCAGCTCAATGCGATGTTTGTCATGGTCGCTATTCTCTTGTTTGGCGGCGCCTCGATTAAACACTTTATCGCCGTGCTCCTCGTGGGTCTCTTGAGCGGCACGTATAGCTCCATCTTTAACGCCGTGCCGCTGCTCGTCGCCTGGGAGAAGCGAGCCCTGGAGACTGCCTAGATGCATCTGTTAAGGCATGATCCGCGATGGGCGCGCGCTGCTTTCGTACCGGTGCTGGTGCTCGTCCTCTTTCTGACGGCTTGTGCTGAAGACGCCACTCCGCCCGCCGAGGACGTGACAGCAGCGGCGCGCGCCGCGCCGACGACCTTTACCCTGCCGACCCTGTATCCCACCGCAACGCGCGCGAGGCAGCAGCCGACGGTGACGCGGGAGATGCCGGCAACGCGACCGCCCGAATCGACGGCCGATCTACAGCAGACGGTCGTCTCATTCCGGTATGTGATACCGGCTCTCGGCCTCGACCGGCGGCTAGAGGGAACCGTGGGCGGGACGGTCACCGTCGTCGACGAAGCGGCCGGTATTGCGGCTACCTTGCAGAACCAGGGCGGCGTATTATTCGAGCTTCAGTCGGCGCTCCCGAAGCTCGAGTTAGCCGAGACTCCTACTGGTTGTGTGGGCTGTGTTGTTTTCGCCTATAGCCTGCCTATTGATGGCCAAGAGGATTCCGGCTGGCTACAGGACCCTGTTATGCTGGCCAGCGTGGAGAACTACCTGGCGATTGCATTGGGCCCGCACTGGCCGGAGGGCACGGTTGCCGGGCTACGCCGCAGCGCGTCGCCCTATCACGTGGCGCATACAGTTGCCGTTTCCGCTTCCGGTGAAATGTACCGCTGGCTGGCCACCGAGCAGGAGGTGCGCGGCGCCGAGCCGGGTGCACTTCCGCCACTGCCGGATGCTGAAACAACGTTGGCCAGCGAATACAGGGTTGTCTGTCCAGGCTCTCCGCTCGAGACGCTATACCTGGCGGCCCCGGACGGTGAAGAAGCAGATGCGACCAGCATCTCGATTACTTGCCCTGCCTTCTCCCTGCCCACAGCATTGTTGCCAGTATTCCGGGCGCTAGACGGCGCGCTCGCCCCGCTCCTGGCAGATGGAGAGCTTCCCATTCCGCCCTCCGAGATCCCGCTCGCGACGATGCTCGTCTACGAACGGGCCGGTGACGGAAGGCTCCTGCTCCTCATGGACGATCTTGCCTGGACCGAGGACGGCTCCGGTAATGTCGTCACGCACACACTTGAAGCGGGAGCAGTCATCAGCATCACGGCTGCGCTTGAGGCGAGTGAGGTCCTGGCTGCAGGGGTGACCGCCTACACGGCCGCTGAGGCGGCGCACATCCTGCTCGTGCGCACGGCGGCCGGCATGGCAGAAGCCGCCTGGGACGCGTCGCCGCCAGCAGCGCTCGCGCCCGCTGTCGATGCGCTCGAGACACTGTGGCAGCAGTTGGCGCCGGACGCCTCGCCCACGGCGGAGAGCGCGGCCACTTCAGAGGCCGGTGTTACGCCGACGCCCGCAGCAACCGGAACAGCGGCGCCACAGGCGACGGCCACCCCATAGACTTGTTTCTGCGAATGTGAGCAGGTAACGCTAGGGCGAAGCGCCGATTTCGTCAAGGGCGGCGGCTGCCGGTTCGTAGTTCGGATTGTAGTCGAGCGCCTTCCGCAAACGGCTCACGGTCATTTCCAGGTTTCCCTTACCCAAATAGCCAAGCGCCTCGTAGAAGTAAGCTTCCTCGTGGCCGCTTGCTGTATACGCTGTCACGTAGCCAAGCTCGATCACGTCGTCGTACCGCCCTACTGCCAGGTAGGCTTCGAACGGTTCAAACTGGTACCAGAGCATGCGCAACGGCAGCCCGATGCGGCGCGCCTCGTCGAAGGCGTCTGCTGCCGCTTCCGGCTGATTGAGCCGCGTGTAGGCCGTCCCCAGGTTAAACCAGGCGAACACGTCATCGGGTGCGGCTGCAGCCTCTTCTTGCGCGGTTCGCAGGGTGCTCGTGTACATCGTCTCGTCGTCTACCAGCGGGCCGAGGAGTGCCTCTACCACCTCTCTCTCCTCCGGCGGGAAAAGGACGATGAACTTGTGGTTGAACACGCGCCATCCAAGGTCGAGCTCCTGGCCGTACAGCCGCCGGTTCGGACCGTAATAGGAGTCCTGGGCGGTGAACGTTCCTTCGTCGTACGCCGTGAGCAGACGGTAATGGCCCATACCGCCGTGGTCGTCGGGCTCAATCCACGTCTCGACGATCACCGGGAAGCCGTTGGCGATAAAACGCCGCAGCAGATTCAGGTCCCCCCCGCTGCGCACCACTCCGTCCAGCCCGTGCTGGTAGGCGTAGGCAAGTAGCTGATCCGGGCTGACATTCTTATCGTCGGCATTCGGCTTGAGAAAGGCGGCGCCAACCCGCTGGTGCTCGCCGATACCATAATAGCTAAGATTCATTGTCAGCGTTGCCGGACCGCAGTTGTTCCACATCTGCGCGTGATAGGTCACGCCATCAAGGCTGACTCCGGGTGCTACAGGCGTTAAGGGAAAGGGCGTAGCGCTCGCTGTCGGCGTCGGGCTCGGGCTTGGCTCGGCGGTCGGCGTTTCACTTGGAAGCGGCGCTTGTGTTGCCGGCGCGGGCAGCGAGGGCAGTGGCGTAAACGTGGGCGGCATGGTCGCCGGTGGGAAGGCGGTGGGCATGACGGTTGGGAGATGCGTCTGCAGCAGCGCGGCCCGTCGCTCTGCCGGCACGGGCGGTGGCGTCGGCAAGACCGGCGCCGGGCGCAAGCTGCGCAGATAGGTACGTGCGTAGGCCGGCACGGCTGCCACGCGCCGTTCAACCGCTTCGCTGCCGCCCTGGACATAGGTGAAACCAACACCGAACAGGACGACGAGAAGGAAAGCCGAGAAAAGTACGAGCACGACACGACGCATGCCAGCGATTATACCACACACCGGCGTAGGTTGAGCCCGCACTGAACCCGTGCTAAAGTCGGCGCCACTACTCAGGAGGAGGCATCACATGCAAGCCGTCGTCGTCGCTAATGGAACCGTTCGCTACACGCGTGATCATGCCCGGCCATCAGCAGGGTCCGGGGATGCCCTCGTGCGCGTCCGGCTCGCCGGAATTTGCGCCACGGACCTGGAGATTGTCAAAGGCTACGCCGGCTTCAACGGCGTCCTCGGCCACGAATTCGTCGGCGAGGTCGTCAGCGCGCCACATGACGCCTGGACTGGGCAACGGGTGGTGGCGACGATCAACATGGGCTGCGGCGACTGCGACGTCTGTCGCTACCAGGGTGATGAGCACTGCCCCAACCGGACGGCGCTGGGCATAAGCCGTGATGGCGTATTTGCGGACTTTGTCAGCCTACCACAGCGCAATCTTCTGCCCGTCCCCGAAGAGATCACCGACGAGGCGGCTGTTTTCACAGAACCGCTGGCGGCTGCGTTACGCATCCGCGAACAGCTGCTCGTCTCGCCGCGCGAACGCGTCGCGGTGTTGGGGCCAGGAAGGCTTGGCCTGCTCGTGGCCCAGGTGTTGGCGCTGGCGGGCACCCCGGTCATCGTGCTCGGCCGGCGATCTGCGTCGCTCGACCTGCCGGCGCGGTTGGGCTTGCAGACCGGGCTGGTCGCGGAGATGGAAAGCGCCACCCTCAGCATGGTCGTCGAGACGACCGGCAGTCCCGCCGGATTGGAGGAAGCCTTGCGCCTGGTGCGGCCACTGGGGACCATCGTGCTGAAGAGCACCTACGCTGGCAAGGCCGGCGTCGATCTGACTCCGCTTGTCGTCAATGAAATCACCGTGGTCGGCAGCCGCTGCGGGCCGTTTGAGCCGGCGTTACGGCTCCTGGCCGCGGGCCAGGTACAGGTGGAGCCGCTTATCGACGCCATTGCCCCGCTGAGCGCCGCTGTCGACGCCTTGAAGCAAGCCTCCCTGCCAGACGTGCGTAAGGTCCTGCTGCGGCCGTGACCGCTAACATCGTTCGTCAGCTATCATTGCGGCGAGCGCGCAGGCGATCGAGCTGGGAGCGCAGCTCCATATGCACGAGGGCCCCGACGGGCAGCTTGCCGCGCGCCCGGCCAAGGCGCAGGTGCATTTCGATGGTATCTCGCGGCACGTAGCGGATCTCGGCTTCCGGCCGGCGCTGTAACGTTGCCGCCCCGGTGGGACACGTCGTGACGCACAGGCCGCAGCCTATGCAGCGGTGGCCTAGGATCTCGGCGATCCCGCTGTCCAGGTCGATTGCGTCCATCTGGCAGCGTTCGAGGCATGTCCCGCAGCCGTCGCAAAGGCCGGCGTTAACGGTGGAGAAGAACGCGCTGCGGACAATCGAGGCTGGTTGCGGATGGCGCCGTACCGTCCGGAGCACGGCGCAGCAGTCGCCGCAGCACATGCAGATGTAGCCGGCATTGCGCATGTTTCCCGGCTGTAGGACCAGCCCGGCTTCATCGGCCTGCACCAGGAGCTGCAACACCTCGTCGCGCTGCGCCGGGCGGCCAAGCCCATTGCGCACGTAGTAGTCAGCCGCGGTGCCCATGCTGAGACACGTCTCCAGAGGACGGTCACACCCTTCGCCAACCATGCTACGCTCGCGCCGGCAGATACAGGGCGCGATGGCGAAGCGGCTGTGGCGGCGGATAAGCATCTCTGCCTGTTCGTACGGCATCACCTCGGCCGACGTGGGGATGCTTTCACCCACCGGGATCGTCCGCAGCTGTGGCGCCCTGCGCCATACGTCGAGGTCGAGCAGCGTAGGTAGATATTCGTCGAAGTCGCGTACCAGGCCCTCGTCCAGATCCTGCACGTGGAATTCCCAGATGCCGATCGCAAACTGGATAGCCATGTAGCGGACCGGTCCATCTTTTGGTTGCCGGCGATAACAGAGGCCCTTGCGTGCTAAGGTGGCGAGTTGCTCGCCTGCCTCCGCAATGCTTAAGCCGGCGCGGTGGGCGATCACCGGCGCCTCTTCCGGTAACAGTGTGAGGTGAAGGGCAAGCCTGGCTTCTTCAGGTGTAAAGAGGCGCTGCAGAATGCGGAGCTCCACCCCGCTCTCCGTCGCTGGGTAGCCGCCGGGCAGATCGTCCAGATGCCGGGCAAGCCGGTGGTAAACGTCGTCGACCATGATCCCCTCCTTGCTGGCTAGAGATAGCGTAGCAGAAAGCAACAACCACCTCAAGCGATCCGGCCGCTATGGCGTGAAATCGGCGATAAGCTTCTTGCACAACGGCACCATTCGGCAGTACAATTAGAACATATGAGCGAAACTTTAGTACGTGTAAGTGAGATAGCAGACTACGCCTACTGCCGCCGCTCCTGGTGGCTCAGGCGCGTTGCCGGCTACCGGCCGGCGAACACGCGTGCCCTGCAGCACGGTACCATCTTCCACCGGCAGCACGGCACAGTCGTCCGGCGAGCCGTCTGGGGCCGGCGTATAGCGCTCGCCCTTTTCTTCGTAGTCGTCGCCATTTTCGCCTACTGGTTGGTGGGAAGCGCTTGAGGCCGCAATGAGCAGCGGTGACATGGAACTCGGCTGGGCCGCGCTCGGCATTGCCCTCGGCCTCATTGCGCTGGCTCTTTTCATCCGCGCGGGGCAGTGG